>JBMZCV010000161.1:0-11356 GCA_049613665.1 Chitinophagales bacterium
TTCAACCAAGCTATTTTAGCCTTAAAGTAAGTGTGTAACAGCTTCAACCAAGCTACTCAAGCGTTAAAGTAGGTGTGTAACAGCTTCAACCAAGCTATTTTAGCTTTAAAGTAGGTGTGTAACTGCTTCAACCAAGCTATTTTAGTGTTATTTATTTTCTCGTTTTTCGAGAAGTGACCAAAGCGTTTTTTTATGCCAAATTCAAAGATTTTTGCATCTAAAAAAAGCAAAAAAGTTAATTTTGTCAGTTATGAAAATTAAAAACTGTCAAAAAACCTTAATTAAATGTCAAATTGACAGCAAAAAAGACTTGGCATAGGCTTTGAAAAGAGTATAGTAAATGCGTTAAGTTTTGCATTTTTTTCAAAAAAAAATTACATCACAACATAAAAGTTTTTCATATTATGCAAAAGGGTACTATCAGTATTCAAACGGAGAATATTTTACCTATTATAAAAAAATATTTATACTCTGACCAAGAAATTTTCTTGCGTGAATTGGTGGCTAATGCAGTTGATGCGACACAAAAATTACGCACACTTTCGGCACGAGGCAAAAGTGTAGGTAGCTTAGAAAACACAAATATAGAAATAAGTGTAAATAAAGAAGCAAAAACGATTACGATTTCTGATAAAGGTATCGGAATGACGCATGATGAAGTGGAGAAATATATCACACAAATTGCTTTTTCGAGTGCAAAAGAATTTTTAACAAAGTATGAGAATGCTAACACAGTTATCGGACACTTTGGTTTAGGTTTTTATTCAGCTTTTATGGTTGCTGATACGGTTGAAATTAATACAAAATCGTGGCAAGCTGATATGCCTGCTACAAAGTGGGTTTCAGATGGCGGCTTAGAATATGAAATTGGCGATAGCGAAAAAAGCGAAAGAGGAACAGATATTATCTTGCATATTGGCGAAGAAGGGCAAGACTATTTGGAAGAAAGTAAAATTAATGAGTTGCTAAATAAATACTGTCGTTTCTTGCCTGTTCAAATTCAATTTGGTACGACACAACAAGCTATTGAAACAGCAGAAGGCGAAGAAGAAACAGAAGAGAAAGCAACGGTAGAAGTGCCAAATATCATTAATGATACGAAACCTGCTTGGACAAAAAGACCTAATGATTTAACGGAAGAAGATTATATAAACTTTTATCGTCAATTATACCCTGCAAGTGAAGACCCTCTTTTTTGGATACATTTGAATGTAGATTATCCTTTCAAATTGACAGGTATTTTATATTTTCCAAAGCTTCGCAATAGCTTAGAAATCAGAAAAGACAAAATACAGTTATATTGCAATCAAGTATTTGTTACAGACCATGTAGAGCAAATTGTTCCAGAATTTTTGACTTTATTGCATGGTGTTATCGACTCGGCAGACATTCCATTGAATGTATCTCGTAGCTACTTGCAGAGCGACCCAGAAGTAAAGAAAATCAATCGACACATTACAAAGAAAGTAGCTGGCAAACTAGACGAAATGTTTAGACAAGACCGCAAAGCTTTTGAAGAAAAATGGGAGCATACAGGTATTTTGATTAAATACGGTATGTTGAGCGAAGATAAGTTTTATGACAAAGCAATTAAGTTTTGCTTATACGAAACCGTTGATAATCAGTTTCTTACATTTGATGAAATGTTGGAAAGTATTAAAGAAACGCAAACGGATAAAGACGGAAAAACAGTTGCTTTATATACAACAAACATAGATGAACAACATAGCTATATTGCAGCAGCAAAAAATAGAGGCTATGATGTATTGAAATTAGACGCTACGTTAGACTCACATTTTATCAATTTGCTAGAGCAAAAAATGGCAGATAAAAACATCAGCTTCAAGCGTGTAGATGCCGAAACGCTCGACAAACTGATTGATAAAGACGAAAAAATAGAGTCTGTTTTGAGCGAAGAGCAAGAAACTAAAGTAAAAGAATGGTTTGAGAGTGCAAGCAACTCTGAAAATACGACCATCTTGTTGCAAGCGATGTCGCCAAACGATAATGCGGTAGTGATTACACGTCCAGAGTTTATTCGTCGTATGAAAGATATGTCGGTTTTAGGTGGGCAAAATTATGCTTCTGGTTTGCCAGATATGTATAGCGTTATTGTAAATACGAACCATAGCGTTATTTCAAAGGCTTTAGAATTGGAAGACGAAGCTACGCAACAAAAAACAGTAAAACAATTGCACGACTTAGCATTATTGCAACAAGGTATGCTGAAAGGCGAGGCTTTGACAAGTTTTGTAAATAGAAGTGTCAATATGTTGTAAGATGTTTTTTCTAACATAGAAGAATAATTTTATTCAACCAAAAAGGCGAATCTTTTGATAAAGATTCGCCTTTTTTGGTTGAAAATGTTTATATTCAAAAACAAAAAACTTTTTTTTCACTAAGGCTATTTGCAATTAATAATAATAGTTTGATAAAACCTTCAAAAATATGACAAATAGAGACAAATTTTTTATGAAAAGAGCCATCAAAATGGCTGAAATAGGAATGAACGCAAATGCAGGCGGCCCATTTGGCTGTGTGATTGTCAAAGATGACGAAATTATCGCAGAAGGACACAACAAAGTCACTTCGACAAATGACCCTACTGCTCATGCCGAAATTGTGGCTATACGAGAAGCTTGCCGAAAACTAAACTCATTTCAGTTGGAAGAATGCACCATTTATACTTCGTGTGAGCCATGCCCAATGTGCTTTGGAGCGATTTATTGGGCAAGGCCTAAGTTGGTTTATTTTGCTTGCGACAAAAAAGATGCCGCAAAAATAGCATTTGATGACCAATTTATTTATGATGAGTTAGAAAAAGAATTGGAAGATAGAGACATAAAATTTATTCGCCTGATGAGAAAAGATGCCTTGCCTGTATTCAATAAGTGGGCAGCAAAAACAGATAGAACAGAATATTAAAAAACATCACACTATTTAGCAATAGACTTGTGAGATAAAAAATGTTTTTTAACCAAAATTGTTAGTATTAAGCAGTTACAAAAATATCACAAAACTAACTATGTCAGTTGTATGTCAAAATGATGTCGTTTTGCGTTTGTTTGTATCATTTTGTCTATAAATATCGTTACAATAAATGTTAGAAAAAAGCACAACTAAACAACATAACTCAATTGTAAAAACAAAAACAAAATAATGAGAATTAAGACATTTACAACAGCTTATATGCTTTTTTTTTTAACTATTAATTGTACCCTTTATGCTCAAAAGAAAAATGCTTCTAATACTGCTGACCAAGTAGAAAATAGCGAAATACAACCACCACCACAATATTTTACTTTTGTTACTGATAAGCGTTTTAAGGTAATACATGACCTTGAAGGCGAAATATTTAATCCTGCTATGTATCAAACTGAGCAACAATTGCCGCTTGAATTGACACCTGGACAAATGCAGATTATCTTAGGAAAACAAAAGGTAAAAATAGATGGTTTGCAAGGCTTAAATGAGCTAACTATTACGAGCAAATATCCAGACCGTGTGGGATATATCTATGAATTGATGGATAAAGATGGCAAAATAGCTCGTCTAAAAATGGTAACAAATAAAGATAATTACATTGATGTTATTTATTTTTATTCTAAAGAGATGGGCGAACATGCTTTTCTTTTGGCCGAAAAAACAGACGAGGAAGTAGCTGCTGATAAAAGCTTTTTTACACCTCAAGATATGTATTTTGTTCGCTCTTATCGCAATTTGTTAGATAAAGAAATAAAACCATATTCTATTGTGGAAGATGCGACTATCGACCCTATGCCTACGCCTATCGAACGTTCGCAAAATTTTTCTATCAAGTTTGAAGAAGAGCAAATTTCTTCGCCTAAAGGTACTTTTCGTCTCAAAAAAGCTCAAACCTTTACCTATGCTTTAGACGATTTTCCTTCGGTGCGTTCTATGATTGATGCGACCATAAAAGGTAAACCTAATCATATATATATATTCTTAAATTTTAAACAGCAAATAGAATTTATCGAAATAGATAACACACGTTATTTTTTAATGCCTTAAATATTTTATTTTGACACAATACATAAAACACTAACAATCAATGAGAAAGGGTTCATTTAATCAATTCGATTAAATGAACCCTTTTTTATTTTTATCAAAATAGTTGTATAGTATCTAAATAATTTCCGCAATCCAGAGAATGAAATAGGACGCAGGAACAAGCAAAAGTTGAGCAAGTAGAGTGCCTAAAAATCGAGAAAATAGCATAAAAGCAATAATTGTACGAAACTGCAACATGTCGAATTTTTGCTCTATGACTTCATCTGTTAGCAAAGACAAATAAGGATCGACAAAAATAATTAACAAGATAGTCGCAATTCCATTTACACTTGCCGAAAGCGTACTACAAGTAATGCGTAAATCTGGATTGAGATAGCCAGCATTGAGCGAAGCCAACACGCCTACTGTTATAATAGCAATAATTAGAATGTTGTAAAAAAATATTTTCATAGACATGGCACGCCATTCTAACAACAAACGAAAATCTTTTAAACGAGGCGTTTTACAAGCTTGCCAAATAGCTTTTCGACCATTTGAAGCAAAAGCATTCAAAAATAACTTTGGAATAGATTTTATTTTGCTAAAACTATTGACACCTCGTGTCATAATTTCTTGGAAAGTAGGAAACAAAAAAGCCGCCGCCAAAGTGGCCAAACTAGCTGCCAAAATGATATAGCGAAAGTCGGCCGTAGCTTCCATAATGCCCAAATTGATATTATTTTCGATGCGTTTTGCCAACAAAGGAGCTTGCACAGAATTGGAGGTGCGTGATAGCAAAACCATAATGTTGAATATCGAAAAGGAAATAGCAACTTTTCTTGTGCGAATACCCACCCAACGTATAGAATATGACAAACTACTTATTAAGTTGATAATAAAAGTAAACACCAATACAATAATAAACTGTGTTGTCATAGAGGTTTATTCTCAATATAAAAAAGGCGATAAATCTAAATTGTTTTTATTTTTTATCTTTCGTCAATCCCAAAGTTTTGGCTCTTTGTTCCCATTTTAGACGAGCAAATTTTTGCATATCTTCTTGTTTGTCCAATTCGTCCATAATTTCCAAACCTAACAATGTTTCCATAATATCTTCAAGCGTAACAATACCTTCTAAACCACCATAACCATCAATGACCATTGCAATATGCTCTCGCTCTTGTCGCATTTGATTAAACAAATCTGGAACAGCAAGGTCTTCTTTTACAACCATAATTTTTCGGCTAATGCTTTTTAGCGGTGCATTGTGCTTTTGCTCAATCAAACTTGTCAATAATTCATCTTTTAGGACATATCCTGTAATATTATCTATATTATTTTGAAAAATTGGAATTCGAGAAAAATGCAATCCATCTTTTTTATCATAAAAATCTTTGATAGACAAACTTTCAGGTGCAGCCGTCAAAACAGTTCGAGGAGTCATCACATCGCTTACCAAAATTTTGTTAAACAACATCAAATTCTGAATAATTCGTGTTTCGCCTTCTTGCAAGATGCCTTCTTTCTGGCTTATTTCTGCCATAACAGAAAAGTCAATTTTGCTCAAAACACTTTCTTTTTCGCCTTTTCCTATCAATTTGGTTGTTTTTTCCAAAATCCAGATAATGCCTGTCACACGAAGCGGCCACATAATAAATCGCAAAGCCTTTTCGGTAAAAGGAGCAAGACTTTTCCAATATGTTGCTCCAATTGTTTTTGGTATAATTTCGGAAACTACCAAAATAAGCAAAGTCATCACTACCGAAATTATTGCCATAACATAAGAACCATTGCCGAAAGCTGCTTCTGCTTGCGTACCTACGCCTATCGAACCTACCGTATGAGCTACCGTATTTAAGGTCAAAATTGCAATGAGTGGTCTATCAATATTGGCTTTGAGTTCTTTCAAACCTGTGGCATACGCAAAGCCTTCTTTTTCTTTGATGTTGAGAAATGAAGGCGAAAGACTGAGTAAAACGGCTTCTAAAACCGAACATAAAGAAGAGAAAAATAAGGCGATAGATAAATATATTAACAATAATCCCATTGAATAATGACTTTTTTATATAAAGAATAATATTAACTAATTAGTGATAGACTTTTAAGATAAAAAATGTTTTTATCCAAAATTATTACAACATAAATAGTTAGAAATGATAACAACTTGTTTTTGATTGCTCAAAGTGCAAAAATAAGCAATTATTTGATGTAAGCTTGATTTTTGAAGCATTTTTTTAGATATAAGTAGTATGTCTAAAAAAAAATAACTTTGTAACATTTTTTTTATAAAAACAAAAAAAATAGCAAAAAAAATCCTAAGTTGCTGTTTTTTTTCAAATTTATAATTATTGAAATAATGAGCATAAAACAACATAGTGACATCATCTTGCATCACAGCAAAGTTTATACCGTAAACGAGAAATTTGAAATAGCAGAAGCAATTGCAGTAAAAAATGGAAAAATTCAAGCCGTAGGTACAAATGAGCATATTTTAAGCCATTTTCAAGCCAAAAATAGTATAAATGTGCAAGGAAAAACGATATTTCCAGGCTTTTATGATGCACATTGTCATTTTTTGCGATATGCAGCTATGCTCAATGAAGTGCTTTTATTTGACTGTAAGTCGATAGAAGAAGTTATCGCAAATCTAAAACAATTTAGAAAACAAAACCCAAAAACGACACATCTTGTTGGCAGAGGCTGGAATGAAGATAAGTGGCCAAGCAAGAAAATGCCGACTAAACAATTGCTGGATAAGCATTTTCCAGACTTGCCTGTATTGCTGATTCGTATAGATTTGCACGCCGCTGTTGCGAATACGAAAGCTTTGGAGGTGGCAAAAATTGATGAAAATACGACTATCGAAGGAGGTATTATTGAACAAAAAAACAACGAATTGACAGGCTTGTTAATAGATAAGGCTTTGTATAGAGCAGCCGAAAGTCTCCCTCAATTGAGCCGCTTGCAACTTGCTGATTTACTCTTAGAAGCTCAAAAACATTGTCATGCTGTCGGTCTCACAACGCTCAATGAAGCACTAATAGATGTTGCGGAAATAAATTTGATAGTCGAATTGCAACAAAAAGGCTTGCTGAAAATGCGTTTTTATATGATGGTTAATTCAACTGAAGCTAACAAAAAATACTTTTTTGAGAATGGCATTTATAAAGATGATTTTTTGAATATTAGGACTTTCAAATATTTTGCCGACGGAGCTTTAGGCTCTCGTGGAGCTTGGCTGTTGAAGGATTATAGCGACGCAAAAAATCACAAAGGTTTAGCTTTGCTTGATGCCGAAAATTTTGAAAAAGACTGTAAGGAATATGCCGAAAAAGGATTTCAGGTAGCGACTCATGCTATCGGTGATGCTGCCAATCGTTTTGTTCTGGAAACATATGGCAAAGCATTGCAACCAAATAACGATAAACGTTGGCGGCTGGAACATGCTCAAATTGTTGATAAAAATGATATGTATTTGTTTGAAAAGTATCGTATTACGCCTTCTATTCAAGCTACACATGCTACATCGGATATGTATTGGGTAGAAAAACGATTGGGCAAAAAACGATTGCAAGATGCGTATTGCTTTCAGGATTTGTGGCAAAAAAATGGTTTTGTGGCAGCAGGTAGCGATTTTCCTGTCGAAAAAATTAATCCATTATTGGGATTTTATGCAGCAGTAGCTCGACAAGATGTTGTTGGCTTTCCAGAAAAAGGTTTTCAAATAGAAAATGCTTTGAGCCGAAAACAAGCTTTGCAAGCAATGACTATTCATGCAGCTTACAGCAATTTTGAAGAGCAGGAGAGAGGCAGTATTGAAGTGGGTAAAATGGCCGATTTGGTCGTTTTAGAAAATGATATAATGGAAGTTGAAATGAATAAAGTGCCGCAAACAAAAGTTTTAATGACTTTTTTGGGTGGAGAAAAGGTTTTTTAAGTACCAAACACTATTTTAGTAAAGTGATTTTTTAGTTGCTAACATATTGGTTGTTAAAGTATTGTCTTGTTGTGAAATGCCCAAAAACTACTGAACGACTAATTAAAAGCAAAAGGATATTGAAATATAATCTAACAATTTAGAAATGGCATATCTTTAAGATATGTCATTTCTTGTTATTATTCATATTTTAAAAAAACATAACCAATTTAAATTAACAACGGTTCGGACATTCATACATTTTTTATCAAAAGTTTTAACATACTATTTTTTTTAGGCTAAGGCGACCAATATTTGCTATTTTTATGGACTTTTTTGTGGAAAAATAGTATGTTTTTTTTGCCAAAAGATGTTTTTTATTAAACCTAGAACTGTTGAAAAAAATGTCCGAACTATTAAAGTTTATTCACAAAATTTTAGATAAGAAATAATAGAAAAATAAGGTCTATTGAAATTAAAAAACCTTTACAACATCGCTTACTATATTTTGAGCAGCAGCATATTTTTCTAACAATTTAATAGCTTTTTGTTGTGTCTGCTCTAAAATTTGCTTTTTTCCTTCAAAATCTATAATTACCATCAACAATTGTTGTGTATCATGGCTAATCATGGTGCGAAGTGAGTCGCTTGTTGGACTTCCAAAAGCACCAAGTTTGTCACGAAATACAGGCAAAAATTCGATATTCAAGCTCCCTCTCCCAATAGCTTCATAGGGTTCAGCTTGCTTTCCAATACCGAAAATAACATTACCTACAATTTTTTCTGCATTATAGCCACCTATCGAATAGCCAGACTGCATCGACACTAAATTGATGACATCTACCACATTATTTATCTGATAAATGCTTTTGCCTTTCACAATGCGTCGCATCAAAGCTTCAGCCGAAAGTCTATATCTACTTGGTTCTTTGCCCAAACGCTTATAAGCTGCTCTTGATTCTGCAATATTTGGCAGCTTTCCAATAGCAGGAGCAGTTAAAACCGTATTTTTGATATTTTTTTCAGTTTCTTCAATAGTTTGCCATAATAGCTCGTTTTTTTTCTCAACTTGCACTTTGCAGGAGATGAAAGCTAATTGCAAATTAGGACATTTTTTGTTCAAATCAGCACTAATATGTAGGTTTGGTAGCATGAGTTTAAATTATGATTAGAAATGAATGAATGATGGAGAAAACTTAGACTAAAAAATTATTTAAGCTTTGTTTTTTTTTTCAAAGTATCATATATGAGCAACTACTAACAAAATGATACTAAGGTGTTGGTTTTTTTTCAATCTGTGTAATATTTTTGTCTGACTGCTTAAAAATTGTATATTTGCTTTTGTGATTAAGCTTCTTTACACAAGTAATTTCTTTAACATAAAACGACTTTAATATGAAACTATTTGCTCAATGTGTTTGTTTTTGTTTCCTACTTTGTGTTTTGAATGCTGAACTTATGGCACAAATTTATTATCCAGATAGTTTGACAGTAAAGGAAGACTACGAAAATATCAAGGTGAAACAATTATATTCTGATTCTTTAGGCTCAAGCTTTGTTATTTGGGTGAAAAAAGAAGTTAAAGCACATAAACACGAATATCACAATGAGCAAGTATATGTGTTAGATGGTGCTGGCGAAATGACTTTGGAACAAGATACGTTATTTATTCAAAAAGGAGACCTCATACGAATACCGAAAGGCACGATTCATGCAGTAACGAAAGTTTATGGTACACGTCCATTGAAGGTGCTTTCCAATCAAACGCCAGAATTTCTAGGCAAAGATAGGGTTTTTATAGAAAAAGAATAAATTTTTAGTGTCAAGCACTATTTAATAAATGGCCGATTCCGTTGCTAACGCATTGAAAATAAGTGTGTTGGTTTCGACGAGATGTATCATTATTTTTGTCTAACAACTTATTTATTTATCGAAAAGAAATGCAATTAAAAGCTTCGTATATACACATTTGGCAACTTGCATATCCTATTATTGTAGGTAGCTTTGCCCAAAATCTAATTGGAGTTACTGATATTATTTTTCTCGCTCGTGTAGGTGAAACAGAGTTTGGAGCGGCAGGTATTATTTCTATTTACTATTTGGCATTGGTCATGGTTGGCTTTGGTATTTCTCGTGGCGGCCAAGTATTGATTGCTAGGAGAGCAGGCCAGCAAAATTATAAAGCCATAGGCAAAATCACTTACAATTTGTTTTATGTCGAAATGTTAGTAGCTTTCGTATTGTGGTTTTTCCTCTTGTTTTTATCGCCTTTTGTGCTGTACCAATTCATTCATTCTACCGAAATATACAATGCAAGTTTAGAATATATCAAATATCGTGCATATGGTTTGCCATTTTCGTTTTTAGGATTTGTTGTTATGGCGTTATATACAAGCATTGGCCGCACAAAAGTAATTGCTTATGTTACGATAATCTTGTTTTTTTCTAATGTCTGTTTAAATTATAGCCTTATTTTTGGAAAATTTGGACTACCTGTTATGGGAATAGGTGGTGCAGGTTTGGCCTCAACAATTGCAGAAATTATTGCAGCTATTTTCGGAATGATTTACATTTATAAAGACAAAGCACTTCGAAAATACGATTTATTTAAACTTCATGCGTGGCAAACAAGCCTTATTAAGCAAATTACAAACCTATCTTACCCAATTGTTTTCCAATATATTATTAGCATGGGCGGTTGGTTCTTATTGTTTAGTCTTATCGAAAGTATGGGAAAACGTGCTTTGTCTATTTCAACAGTTATTAAAAATGTATATACCTTTTATAGTATTCCTGCTTGGGGTTTTGCATCGGCTGCCAACTCGCTTGTGAGCAACTTAATTGGCCAACAAAAACACCACGAAGTAAGTACCGCAATTCATCGAACTGCTGTTTTGAGTTTTTTGTTCACATTTTTTACATGTCTCACGCTCATGCTTTTTCCTGAGACCATTATCGCTATTTTTACAAGCGATGAAAGCATTGTTAAAGAGTCGAAAACTATCCTATTTATGCTTATTGCCATACTTTTGGGCGGCTCTATTTCGCTTATTATTTTCAATGGCTTGATGGGAACAGGAGCAATGTTATTTGCTTTATTGACTGAAGTATTTTCTGTTGTCGTTTATTTGTTATATGCTTATGCTTCCATTCGCTTATTGCATCTCGAATTGTCTTATGTGTGGGCTTCTGAGTTTCTATATTGGGTAGCTTTGGCGATTCCTGCATGGTTTTATTTATACTCAGAAAGATGGAAAACGCTAAAGGTATAAGTCAAAAAAATATTTACTAAGTGCCAAGTGCTACTTAATAAACGGCCGATTCGTTGCTAACGCATTGATAATCAGTGTGTTAGCTTCAACGAGAAATATCATTCAGCAATTTCCGCTTTGCCGTTTTAAACGCATATTTCTAGCGACTAAGCTTTTT
>JBMZCV010000162.1:0-11244 GCA_049613665.1 Chitinophagales bacterium
AGCATGAGTTTTTAACTCGTGCTAAACCAAAACGGTAGCTTTTAGCTACCTATTCGTTCAATTCAAAGCTATCTGGTAGTTAAAAACTACCAATTTGATGTGGTACGAGTTGAAAACTCATACCTGTTTTATAGTTTATTTGGCACTTTTTGGAGCGAAAACAACATTCTTGTTATGCTTAAATTCGACAGCCCATGTGACAGGTTTTAAAAATCTATCATATTTCAATAAACGGCTAACATTTTTCAAAAACCTTAGAAGATTTAAATTACAGTGTAATTAGTACACTGTAATTTAAATAATTGTCACTTTAGTCTTTTTATTATGTGTTATTTTGTTCCAAAAAAACGACAACTCTCGCCGTTGCTGTGTGTTATCACCAGCAAATAAAAGCTAAATAAGGAGTTTAAAACTCATTTTTTCGTAACAACTTGTTGGTATTATCCAAAAAGGGCCTGTCGTTATTTTTTAGTATTTAGGTGGAAGGCACTTTAAAAGTGCCTTCCACCTCGATTATCATAACATACTTGTGAAACAAACCTTAAAACTTATATTACAGTGCACTTAAACAACAGAATAAATTTATTCGACTGCTTAGTACTTAATTATTGTCGAACAGTTACAACAACACAGGAATTGCTATTTTTTTGGCAATTCCTTGTTTAATTTAGACTCCTCACGAGTTTTTTTGACAACTCTTTTTTGCTCCTGTTTCGCCTTTTTTTTCTTTTTTTCTTTAGTTATATCATGCTTTTCTTTTGCTTCTTTCCAAACCTTAACGCTCATAACCATAACATCTTTTCGCTTTTTATCCCAATTTGCCATAGATTTCATTTTGCGTTCAATGTTTAAGCTTTCCTTGCGATAACCCAATTCCTTTAGCTTTGTTTTGATTTTCAAAAAAAGTTCATATATTTTATCATCATCAGGATTTTCTTTTAGATAATGACAATACTTACGCAAATTGCTTAAAATAATGCCATAACCTTTTGTGCCAGGCGTACGCAAATCACCTGGATAATTTCTTTGTTTTTTCATTTTTTTTAGAAATAAATAGTTAATCAAAAAAACATTTTTGGGCAAGGAAAATATACCATTTTTCAGTAAAATAGGCCATAAAAAAAGCTTTAAAAAATAATCACTAACACAAGAAAATGAATAAAAATTTGTATTATTTATTTTATTTCAAAGTGAGAATAATTGTACACAAGAATTGTGCATTCAAATAAAATTAAATTGTTATGTAAATGTATTAAAAAAAAAATTAAAAATAAAACTCAAAAGCTAAATAGAATAGATATTTTACTAGAAAAATAAAAGTCAAATAACATTTAAAAAAAATGCCCAATACCAATAACAATTTCGCCTGCTTTTTGTTCTTTAATATTAAACCCATAATCTATTCGTAAAATGCTCTGATAATAGTTGTCGAGACTCAAACGCAATCCCAAACCGCCAAAAACAGCTTGTTGAGAAGTTGTAAACCAATCTTGCCAAGATGTAGCAGCAGGCCGCAACACCGAATAATCTGTAAATACAACAGTTTGAATAGATAACCAAGAAATATCATACAGCATTTGCCGATATTCTACATTCAAGCTCATTTCTGCCGTTCCTCGTGCCACTCTATTGCCAATACCACGCACATTGACATAGCTATCTTGCACAAATTGACCAAAAGGCGTGTCGCTATTTTCGCTAATGCCTATGATATGCCTGAGAGCAAAATTGCCGCTTTTCCCCAAGCGTTTAAAGTATCGAAAATCGTTCATCAACTTATAAAACCAGCGACCATCTTGCTGCGAAAAAGTCGCTTCGGTACAAAATGATAAGCTAAAACCTTCGGCATATTGGCCAGCATAATTCACACGATTGAGCCGATAAAATGTTTTGAAAAGGTGCTTATTGAAATGAGCTTCTTCCAAGCCAAAATTCATATTTGCTGCCGATAGTTTTTCATTTTTGAGATAATCTTCGGTCAAATAATTATAAGCCACACCCACACTTTGCCTAAAATTAAGCTCATATTGCAACTCGCCACCCAATTTTAGCATATCAAAATCATAAATCAATTTGCCTTCATCAAAATACAGCGGCTCACTCGAATTTATCCTTGCTACCTCCAAAAGTACGCCCCAACGACTGCCTCTTATATAAGTGTTGCGAAAAGCAAACTCTGCCGAATGTCGCTGATAATAATGATAAACGCCTTTCAACAAAATTCCCTTGCCAAAGCTATTGAAATCAAACGCTCCCAACGAAAATTGCAAGCCATTCTTACTCGCTGCAAAATTGATATAAGGCAATAGCGTTTTTTGTTCTTTGCACTCAAAAACTGCTTTTTTGCCTCCTAAAGTGTCGTGCAAAGAATAATTGATAGTTGAGAAAAAACGCAAATTTCGCAAACATTGTGCATCTTTTGCCAAACTTTGCGTATCAACTGCCGCATTTGTAGAAGTGTGCAAAAAACGAATTAAATAATCTATTTCCGTTTTTTGCAAACCTTCAAAATCAATAGCTTTCAAAATTAGGGAATCACTTTCTACTTCCGTGTTTTGCGAAAAAAGAAAGCTAATAGGATATAAAAATGCTAGGAACAATATATTCAAATTCAAAAAAAGATATTTCATTTACCTAAAAAAGTGCATTTCGCTGAACTTGAGCGTCATATAGCTTACAAAAAAAATTGTTATAGCAGATATTCAGTAAAAAATGGCACTTGTTATACTTTCTTTTTTTTAACACTAAAAAAAAAATGTGTATTTTCGCAACCAAATACAAAACTATGGCATTTTTTTAGTAGAAAGACACTATAAAGTAAATTTGTTTATATGAAATAGGTGGAAGGCACTTTTAAAGTGCCTTCCACCTAAACCCTAAAAAAAACAACGACACGCCCTTGTTGGTGTTATCACCAGCAAGTTATTGCGAATAAAATGAACTTAAAACTATTTATTTGGTTTTAGTTGCTGGTGATAACACACAGCAACGGCGAGAATTGTTATTTTTTTGAGAAAAGGAAAACTATATTTAATTTAGTTTACAGTGTACTAAAAAGCCAAACTCCAAAGAATTTGTTTTTAGTGAAATAAAAAAAAACAATTTTATCACATAGGAACTTAAAAAAGAAAGTTTTTTGAAAAATAAGTAGTCAGACAAAAATAAATATACATCTCGTTGAAGCTAACACGCTGAACATCAATGCGTTAGCAACGAATCGACCGTTTATTAAATAGTGCTTGGCACTTAGATATTAGATTTTTTAGTTCCACCATAAAAAATAGCGAAAAGAAATATGGCAGTTTTTGATTTAGAAATGATTAAAGAAGTGTATGCTAAGTTGCCAAAGAGAGTAGCAGCAGCACGAAAAATGTTGGGCAGACCGCTTACCTTATCAGAAAAAATATTATACACACACCTATGGGACGCACTTCCTGAAAGTGCTTTTGAGAGAGGAAAAGATTATGTAAATTTTGCACCAGACAGAGTAGCCATGCAAGATGCTACGGCTCAAATGGCTTTGCTACAATTTATGATGGCAGGAAAAGCGAAAGTAGCTGTTCCTAGTACAGTACATTGCGACCACCTTATTCAAGCTAAAGATGGTGCAAGTACAGATTTGGATTCTGCTATCGACAAAAATAAAGAAGTTTACGACTTTTTGGCTGCCGTTTCCAACAAATATGGTCTTGGCTTCTGGAAACCAGGTGCTGGTATCATTCATCAAGTAGTCTTAGAAAACTATGCTTTCCCAGGCGGTATGATAATTGGAACAGACTCACACACCGTAAATGCAGGTGGTTTGGGTATGGTAGCGATTGGCGTTGGCGGTGCCGATGCTGTTGATGTAATGGCAGGTATGCCGTGGGAATTGGCTCAACCTAAACTTATCGGTGTCAAATTGACAGGTAAAATGAGTGGCTGGACTTCTGCTAAAGATGTTATCTTGAAAGTAGCTGGCATTCTTACTGCAAAAGGTGGTACAGGTGCTATCGTTGAATATTTTGGCGAAGGTGCAAGGTCTATTTCTTGTACAGGAAAAGGCACAATTTGTAACATGGGTGCTGAAATTGGTGCGACAACATCTATTTTTGAATATGGCGAAGCGATGGGACGTTATTTGCGTGCGACAGGCAGAGCAGAAATTGCAGACCTTGCCGATGGTGTAGCTGAACATTTGCGTAGCGATGAAGGAATAGAAGAAAACCCAGAATTGTACTACGACCAAGTGGTAGAAATCAATCTTTCTGAACTAGAGCCACATATCAATGGCCCTTATTCGCCAGACCGTGCTTGGCCAATTTCACAATTTGCAGCAGCAGTAAAAGAACACAACTTTCCTCCTGTTTTGGAAGTAGGTTTGATAGGTTCTTGTACCAACTCATCTTACGAAGATTTAGACAGAGCAGCTAGTTTGGCTCGTCAGGCAGTAGCCAAAAACTTGAAAGTAAAAGCAGAATTTACGGTTACTCCAGGTTCTGAATTAGTGCGATATACTGTTGAGCGTGATGGTTTGTTAGATGACTTTGCTGCAATGGGTGGCGTAGTATTGGCGAATGCTTGCGGCCCGTGTATCGGACAATGGGCAAGACACACCGACGACCCAAAACGTGCCAACTCTATCATCACATCGTTTAACAGAAATTTCTCGAAACGTAATGATGGTAACCCTGCAACACGCTCTTTCGTAGCTTCTCCAGAAATCGTGACGGCTATGGCTATCGCTGGCGACATGACTTTCAACCCTTTGACAGACACTTTGATTAATGAAAATGGTGAAGCGGTAAAACTAGACCCTCCAACAGGTGTAGAGTTACCTGTTAAAGGTTTTGATGTAGAAGATGCTGGCTATGATGCACCTGCCGAAGATGGTAGTGGTATCGAAATTAGCGTTAGCGAAACATCCAAACGTTTGCAGTTGCTTACGCCTTTCGATGCGTGGAATGGCGAGAACTTGACAGGCATGAAGTTATTGATTAAGGCGAAAGGAAAATGTACGACTGACCATATTTCTATGGCTGGCCCGTGGTTGCGTTATCGTGGACACCTCGACAATATTTCAAATAATATGCTTACAGGTGCTGAAAACTTTTTCAATGGCTTGACAAATACGGTTCAAAACCAAATGAGCGGCGAATTTATGGGCGTGCCAGATACGGCAAGAGTTTATAAAGCGGCTGGCATTGGTTCGGTAGTATTTGGTGAGGAAAACTATGGTGAAGGTTCTTCGAGAGAACACGCTGCTATGGAACCTCGTCATTTGGGAGTTCGTGCCGTAATCGTGAAGTCTTTTGCGAGAATACACGAAACAAACTTGAAAAAGCAAGGTATGTTAGGTATGACTTTCGTAAACAAAGCGGACTACGACTTAGTGCGTCAAGATGACACGATTGATATTTCGGACTTAACGGAATTTGCTCCAGGCAAAAACTTAACTATCGTATTGCATCACGCTGATGGAACGCAAGATAGCTTTGAAGTACAACATACTTACAATGAATTGCAAATCGACTGGTTTAGAGCAGGTAGTGCTTTGAATGCTTTGAGAAAAGAACAGGGTTTGTCGTAAAACTATTGTTATAATATATGATAAATGAAGTTAAACCATCAAGGTTTTTGAAACCTTGATGGTTTGATTTTTTTTAGTTTAAAAACAAAGAAGATGAAAATCAAAGTTGAAAATCTCGGAAATATAGAAAAAGCAGAGCTAGAACTAGGCAATTTAACGATTTTGACAGGAAAAAATAATACTGGGAAAACGTATATCGCTTATGCTTTGTATGGCTTTTTGGATAGCTGGTTATCAGGTTTGAATATGGGAAAAATTCAATATAATCAAGAAGAAACAAACAGTCACTTTATAATGACTTTTAATGTAAAAGAGATTATAAATAATAGCATTGGCTACCTAAATAATATGGTACTAGAATATAATAAAAATGTATTGCATGAAATATTTAATGTATCTAAAAACTTTTTTACATCTGCAAAATTTGACTTTTCATTACCTAATTTTGATAAAGAAATTGTAAAACAATATTCAAGAAAGCTTAACAAAGAGGATTTTAAATTCTTAGATGATAATCTAATAGCAATGTATGTTAAAAAAGATATGTTTCTTGTAGATTTTTTTCATTCTGAAAACAATCCAAGGATGTTATCTTTTTTCTTAAAAAAAGTTCTTTTTGAGCTATATATTCCTTACACGACTTATATTATAACTGCCGAACGAACAGGAATACATTTATTTCAGAAAGGATTAGATAATTATAATGATGATATATTAAAACAGTTAGGAAGGAAATTTGGACGTATTTCTGGAAATAATTGGGAAGACATAGAAACAGTTACAGCACATTATTCTACTCCTATAAGTAATAACATCGCTTTTGCTAGAAATAAAGAACTATACTTAAAAAACGACAGCGATATTGCAGAAAACGACAAAGAATTATTGCAAGAAATAGAAGAATTATTAGGCGTAGGCTATAATTTTCAAGAAGGAAGTGCCTATTTAAAATTGGACAACGAACAAGCTTTGCCTTTGTATATGGCTTCTACATCGGCGAGAGCTTTGCTAGATTTATACATACACATTCGGCACATTCTCAAAAAAAATGATTTGCTCATTATTGACGAGCCAGAACTCAATTTGCATCCAGAAATGCAGATGAAATTGGCGAGAGTGTTCGCAAAATTGGTGCGTTCTGGCGTAAAAATTTTGATTACAACACATAGCGATTATATCGTAAAAGAAATCAATAATCTCATTACGCTGTCGAATGATTTTGAGATGAAAAGCGATTTGATGAAACGCTACGATTATAAAGAAAATGAAATTTTGCAGCCCAGCGATGTCAAAGCCTATATTGCGAGTGACAAAACTTTGCATCAAGTGAAAATAGATAATTGGGGCATGGAAAAAACGACTTTTGACGAAAGTATTGATTTGTTGAACGAAATTTCGGAAGAAATTATTTATGGCATTAACCAGTAGGTGATATGATAAACGAATTTAAACAGTTACTCGAAAAAGCAACGCAAGTAGTTCCTAGCGATGAGTATAAATTGATGTTGGAAGAAGCTGAAAATGTAAAAGGACTGAAAAGAGTAACTATTACGAATTTAGAAAATTGCGAGGCCTGTGCTTTCAAACTCGATGAAAAAGCAGATATTCCACTTAGCAAATATTTTGGAAAAGTGCATAAAACTTGCGATTATCTGCTCATTGTTTGCAAAGAAAAAAAGCATTATGTTTTTTTGGTAGAGCTAAAATCGCATGAAAAAAACTTTAGCAGAACAAAAGATATTGTGCCAAAATTCAAGAATACAGCTTGCTTTTTCCAATTTGCACAGCAATTATTAGCCATAGAATATGGAGCAAAAGATATTGTTTTTGAAAAATGTAGTTACTTGCTTTGCTACCTCAAAATAGGAAAGCGAAACAAACAAACATCTGTTGTTATCGCTAATATTGTAGGAAACAAAAGATACAAAGACATAAAAGTATTGGAATTGACCAAATATCGCCCACGACACTTTGAAATTGATGTTGAAATTTTGCTAGAAAATAGTCCAAATATATAAAAAAAAACCTATCTTTAAAGAAACAACATAAAGCATTTAAAATACCTAAAAATGACCATTAAAAACAATACATTAGACAGAATAACTATCAATCCAGAGGTGTGTTTTGGTAAACCTACCATACGCAATATGCGATATACCGTAGAAATGATACTTGATTTATTGAGTGCTGGCATGACAACGGAAGAGATTTTGGAAGATTATCCTGCTCTTGAAAATGAAGATATTCTGGCTTGCCTTGTTTTTGCTTCAAGACTTATGAAAGTAAACAGTATTACTAAAATAGTTGCAGCATAAATATGAAGTTTATAATTGATGCCCAACTGCCATTTAGATTGAAAAAATGGTTGCTTGCAAACGGATACGATACTTTACATACAGATAATTTGCCAAAAAAACATTTAACTCCTGATATGGAAATTATCAAATTTGCAGATAAAGAAGATAGAATTGTGATAACGAAAGATAGTGATTTCTTTCAACATCATATTTTACATGGCAAACCACGCAGAATATTAATGATAACAACAGGAAATATTACGAATAGAAAGTTACTTGAGTTGTTTGAGCAAAATTTTCACATTCTCAAAAATCATTTTTTAGCAGGTAAATTAATTGTTGAAATTAATAATACTGCTATTATTGTGCATTCTTAGTTCTATGTTGGCACTTTAAAAGTAAAGGAGATAAATTACTCAAAAATAAGTCGAAGACTTTAAATATTTATAGAAAATCTATATCTTTGTAATGTACAACCTCTTCGAGGTCGCATTTTAGGTTTGTTTTTTGATATAAATATGTAATCCCTTTGGGATATATTGATTCAAAGAATAAAAATTAGTTATCAAAATATTTTTTGGTAATCATACAAAAATTTTGAATATCTTGTTAAACCCTCAAGGTTTTTAAAACCTTGAGGGTTTGTTGTTTTTGTTATAGAACCAAAAAAAACTTACCGTTTCATCAAAAAATAATACGCCACAAAAGAAACAAAAAAACCTGTAAACCACGACAAATTATACAAAAAACCTAAGCTCGGCACGAAATAGCCCACAAGAGCCACGCCCACACCAAGAGACAAAGCCATGAGAGCCGCAGGATTGAAGCCAGAACCGCCAAAAGCATATTCGCCATCGGTTTTGTAGAGTTCGGCAAGCTGCAAATCTAGCTTTCTCACCAAATAATAATCCGATAGCAAGATACCCAAAACAGGCCCTAAAAGTCCGCTAATAAACAAGAGAATCGGAATAATATAATTAATCAAAGCCCACGGACAAATCAAAATGCCGATAACACCTGTAATGATACCACCCATTCGGAAGCTGATTTTTTGCGGCATAAGGTTTGAAAAAGCGTTGGCTGGAGCTATCACATTGGCCGCAATATTGGTACTCAAAGTGGCGATAAGCATGAAAATTTGAGCGATGATTACGACAAAAGGACTTTCAAATTTGGAGAGCAAAGAAACAGGATCCCACGGAGCATCGTCGCTGAGCAAAATATCGTCGAAATTGATGACGGCCGCACAAGTAACGAAAATACCGACAAAAGAATACAACACCATAGTCGTCGGTAAACCGATAAGCTGGCCTGCTACTTGGTCTTTTTGCGTAGCGGCATATCTCGTAATATCTGCAATACTCAAAGACATCGTTGCCCAAAAACCCACCATTGCCGTCAAAAGCAAAATGTATTGCCACAAACGATTTTTCCACGAATTGGCATCAGCTTCGCTCAATTTCACTTTTATTTGGCTAGAAGTAATAAAATCTTCGCCTACTGCCTTTCGCACTTCCAAATCAACGGCTCGTGTGCGATTTTCTAAAGCTTTTTTATCCAACTGCGGAAAATTTAAAACAATAGGTAAGCCTTTTTGCGGAATCGGTTGCCAACCCAAATCTAGTTCGTCATTTGTTTGAGTCGGAATAATCATGTGAAATTCTGTCGCTTTTCGCTGGCCATTTTTATCTGTCAAAGGCTCAAGTTGTAGGCTAAATTCCTGATTGGCATTTTGCGAAAGTACTGCCGAAGGACGTTCTAGCTGTTTGCTTTGTTCCAAAACAGTATTGAAACTGCCTGCCTGATATGTTCCCCAACCAATGAGTGCCAAACCCATCAATATCAAAATAGGTGCAGAAAACTCTTCGAGCCATCGTATGCTTTCTGTGCCTCGCCACACAAAAAAAATGTTAATTAACCAAAAGATACCAAACGCAATAAATTTTCCTGCCGTTAGTTCCATAGGTATGGCTTGGCCAACCAAAACACAATAAATTGCATAAATCGCCAGGCCTCCTATCCATGTTTGAATGCCGAACCAACCGCAAGCCACAATCGCTCGCACGATAGACGCAATGTGTATGCCTTTTGTGCCAAAAGCAGCACGGCCTAATACTGGAAATGGAATGCCATATTTTACGCCAGCGTGTCCGTTCAAAATCATAGGAAGCGTAATAATGAGGTTTGCCAAGCCAATGATGAGCAAGGCAATCCACCAGCTTACGCCAGATTTTATCATGTCGGCAGCCAGCATATAAGTAGGAATACAAACGGCCATACCAACCCAAATTGCCGCCAAATTCCATTTGCTCCATGTCCGTTTTCCTTTCGGAACAGGTGCGAGGTCTTCGCTATACAAAGGCGAGCTAGACAGGTCTTCGTGCAGCTCTACAATATCGGAGCTTTGTAAGTTTTGTTTCATAAGTGTTTTTGTTATTGTAAAAATGTTTTTTAGTATTCACTCTATTCTCGCCTTAACAAAAGAAACACCTTTTAGCGAGAAAAATAGGATGTCTAAGTCTTGTATTCTAAGTTATGAAAAAAAAAGAATAGATTACAATTTTAAGTCTTTCAAATTGTTTTATACTATGGCTTTCTATTTTTTCATTTCAAAAACAAATAGAAAAGCGTATATTTGGGCAAAAATCAGAAATAGCAAATGAAAAAACTCGATAGATATATTATACAAAAATTTTTAGGTACATTTTTTTTCGCCATCATCTTATTTATTGCGGTAGCCGTAGTGATAGATGTGTCGGAACGAATCGATGATTTTCTCGAAAATGAAGCACCTTTAAAACTCATCATCACAGATTATTATATGAGTTTTATCCCTTATATCGTTTTCTTGCTTAGTCCTTTATTTGTCTTTATTTCTGTTATATTTTTTACTTCCAAGCTGGCGTATCGTTCCGAAATCATCGCTATTTTGGCAAGTGGCATTAGCTTTTATCGTTTGTTGTTTGTGCCTTATTTCATTTCCGCTTCCTTGCTTGTTGGGCTTCAATTGTATGCCAATCATTACTTAGTGCCAAATTCCAATAAAACTTTGCGAGAATTTGAAAGTTTATACATCAAAAAAAATTATGTGAATAGAGATAAAGATATTCACTTGCAAATAGAACGAGGCACTTATATCTATGTATCGAGCTATAACAATACAGATAGCGTAGGCACAAATTTTACGCTTGAAACCATTAAAGACAAAAAGCTACTGTATAAGTTGGCTGCAAAAAAGGCAAAATGGAACGATGAAAAAAAGGCATGGACATTGACAAAATATAAAGAAAGGCGTATTGAAGATATGAAAGAACAGTTTCGAGAAGGCGAAAAAATGGATACAATTATCAATTTGCATCCGTCAGATTTCGATAGGCG
>JBMZCV010000163.1:0-11182 GCA_049613665.1 Chitinophagales bacterium
ATAAAATAACATGTAATAAAAAGGCTAAAATGACAATTACTTATATTACAGTGTAATCAGTTGTTCTCGCTTTAATGCTTTTTTTTGTTAAACCAAAAATAGTTGATTTTTTTATCAAAGGCTCAAACATACTATTTTTTTTAGGCTAAGGTGGCCAATATTTGTAGATTTTATGGCCTTTTGAACCGAAAAATAGTATGTTTCATTTGCCAAAAAGTGTTTTTATTAAACTGACAACTATTATAAAAAAATGTCAGAACCATTGTTTGAAAAAACGATACTAAAAAATTAGTTTTTCGTCACATTCACTCGCATACATTTTATTTCCGCAGGACATTCTGAAGTTGTACAGTTGATACCAACATCAAATTTGTGATTGCCACAGCCAACTATATCGGTTACAAAAGTAATGTAAGGCAATCCATCGGGAATTGCACCTCCTAAACTATTTGTTAAAGTGCCACTGTTTAAGTCTGAATCAATGTTGTCGTTTGCATTAGCATTAACATCTGAAAGACTTGAAAGTGTATAAATATCAGCACCTATGGTAAGTTCATCTGCCGCAAATTGGCCATCGCCAAAGACTAAATAATAGGTAGCACTATAATCTAATCCTGTATAATTGCCAGAATTTGGTGTTCCATCAGTAGCTACACCTGTAATATCTACATTATTTTGATTAAAATAATACTGTCCTTGATTTGCAGTCATTGTTGTGCCTACCAAAATACCAGTATCATTATACAAATGCACATTCAAATCATTGATGCCTCTTTCACAAGCATCTTGCAAGCCATTTTTGAGACTATCGCACCATACATAATTGCCTATTTCGAGTGGAGCTAAACCACAAAGTACCTCGATATCGCCCAATCCTGTTGCCTTTGCAAATGTACCATCTTGTGAGTCTTCATAAACTTGGTATCTTGTTGCTCGTTCACCATTCGCAACACTTACACCAAATGTACCACCACTATAAGAAGCATTTATAGGATTAAATGCAGTACCAATAAGTGTATCTGAGCCCATACGATAGGCAATAGCACCTAAAAAACGCTCGGTATGTCCACCACTCGAATATTCATCTTCAAAAAACTCGCCACCGCCAGGGCCAAAAGTACCTGTTCCGTAGCCAACTGTACCACCACAAACGCCATTTTGTTCGATATTCCAAATGCTTCCGTCCCAACAAGCTTTCAAAACACTACCTGCACTTGTGGTAGCATATAAGTCAGCATCATTAGTATCTATCGAAAAATTGTCTTGTCCACCTTGCATACCACATCTATCCAAAAAAGCAATAATCATATCTCCATTTTCTGTAAACTCAATATCGCTTAAAATAGGTTGAGCATAATAAAGATTATTGTCATTAAAATTTCTACGGCCTGGATTCCATTGGTCTGTCCAAGCAAACCATGCTTCTACCGACAAATCATCTGTTGAGTCCCAGCCAGGAGTGTCTTCACCACGCAAATAGGTCATGTCATCTAGGCTCAAAACATTATAAAAGGTGCTATTGCTTTGGTCAAGCTGCATTACATGAGCCGAAACATCTGCTCTACTGCTTGTCGATTGTCCAGAACAAACAACACCGATGTAAATTTCATTGTGATGAATTTCAATTCCCCAAGGTCGCACATCTTCCATATCGCCACAACCAGGATTGTTTACAGGATAACTATTCAGCAAAGTTTTCGACGCAATATCTATTTCTAACAGTTCTTTATCATTCAAATTCATGACATAAAGTCGCTGTCCATCTTCCGAAATATCAATATCGCCAATACCTTGCTTTCCGATTGCATCAAATGTATTTTCGTCATAACTCGGATCTGTCCAATCGGCCGATAAACCAGAATGTGGGTCAGTACCAAGATTTACGCCTAAAGTGGTCACATCTAGCCATTTTGTCACACTTGCACTTGTTGGGTCTATTGTCCAAATGCCGCCGATATCGCCTATCGCATCACCTGTTACATCGCCCAAACCAACATGTCTTTTGATAACTGCCGATGTGAAAATAGTTTGAGAACTGCGTTGATAAGCAACACCCCAAGTTGCACCAATTTCATTGGCAAAAGCAAGATGAGTTGGGTTGAGACTATTGCCATCAGCATTATATGGAAAACTTACAAAAGCATCTAATGCTCCAGAAGTGCCACCAGCCAAAGGGTCTCCATTTACATAACATGGAGTTGCTAAATTTGGATTTTCTTCGCAATAATCGGCAGCATCGCTCAAGCCAAAGTTGGCACAAGCAGGTGCAGTCACAAATTGTACATCTGAACCATTGTCGCTACCTGTATGCGTTGGTTTTGCCCAGCAACTAATCCGTTTTGGCATGATAAATTCGATACGATATTGCTCGCCATCTGTCAATCCACAAACTTCCCAATCGCCATCACTATCCGTATAAACAGTTGTAGTCATATTGTTACAATCAGAAACAT
Organism: Chitinophagales bacterium; assembly: GCA_049613665.1. Taxonomy (GTDB): domain Bacteria; phylum Bacteroidota; class Bacteroidia; order Chitinophagales; family UBA2359; genus JBMZCV01. The sequence continues at coordinate 2,454 of JBMZCV010000163.1, forward strand.
TTACTTGTATGCCCATTACACCAAGTTCAGTTTCTTTTGTGCCATTACAATTCAAATCGTCGAAACTATTGCCGCCCAAACAACCTGAAGCACTGCTACAAGCACTTACATCTGCTGGACAAGGCAAAGGTCTTTTCACAACAATCATATCAGCACAAGTAGGGTCATTTGTAAACCATACTTTCAATGTATCATATATGCCGCCATCAGCTACAATACCAGGAATCAGGAGCGTTTCTGTTGCACCTGCTAAAGTTGCTGTTAAAACAGTTTCGCTATTTTGTTGAAAAGAAATCTCATTATCAATAGGGTCTATTACTCGAATACCGATATTCCAATCAGCAGTATATCCATTAGTATTGTCGCCTGTACAATTGTCAGTATATGCAGTCAATATATCAAGTTCGCAACCCATTACAGGGCTAAGAGTTATATTTGCTTCAAGCGTTTTGGGTTTGCTTAAAAAAAGTAGAAATAATAATCCAATAAATAATCTATTTAACTTAAAAGTTGTTACAAAAGTAAAATTTGTCATATTTCAATGTTGCTTAAAAAAAATGGTTTTAGGTATTATGAAAAATAGCAAAAGACTACTATTCATAATTAATTCTATTTCATTAAAACGAAACAAACAATATACCATAATTGAATTTTTTTTTACTTAGAAATAACAATTAAGCAGACATTATTTAGATAAATATTTTGAAATTAAAAGAAAGGTTTTTTTATTTAGTTAAACATAGTATAAAGTTAAAAGTTATTTTTGATTTATATTATTCTCATACGTTTTTTTACATTTTAAATAAAAATAGCATATATATATAACTTAAAACTAAATTAAAAAATGTTAGTTATTTTTGTAATATATTTGAGCTAAAAAAAAACTTAACAATATAAAACTAATTTTTATGTTTATATAGAAAAAGAATAGGTGCTAATTAATTGATTATTTGTTGCTTTTTTGTGACAATTTTGTTAAGGAAAGTACAAAAAAAAAGCCTTTATATGACAATAAAGACCTTTTTTTGTGCAAGTAATTGTACTATTCTATAAGATATTCAATAGTTTAACAATGACATCATAAACTTTATTCAGCTCTTTTTCAGTAATGCAAAAAGGTGACAAAATATAAATGACATTGCCCAAAGGACGCAATAAAACACCATTTTCGAGAGCAAAATTGGCGATAAAATAACGCATATTATTTAGATAGGAAGTTGTTTCGCTAGTCTGCAATTCTATGGCTAAGACGGTACCACACAAGCGAGAATTATCGACATTTTTATGTGCTTTTATCTTTTGCTGAAATGCTTGATGTTGCTCATTTAGCCATTTTATTTTTCCTTGACATTCATCACTTTGCAACAAATCGAGACTGGCCAAAGCTGCTGCACAAGCTGTTGTATTGGCAGTAAAAGAATGGCCATGGAAAAAGGTTTTGAGCGGACTTTCCGATAAAAAAGCATTGTAAACGTTTTGCGTACAAGTGGTAAGTGCCAAAGGTAAATAGCCAGCCGTTAAGCCTTTAGACAAGCACATAATATCTGGTTGATTTTGAAGATGTAGGCTCGCAAAATATTTGCCTGTGCGACCAAAACCTGTCATGACTTCATCGGCAATACATAACACATCTTTCGCCTGGCACATAGCAATCAACTCATCTAAATGTTTGGGAGCGTGCATTTGCATACCACCAGCACCTTGAATAAGTGGCTCGAAGATAAAACAAGCAACATCATCATGCTGCAAAATTTCGGCTAATTGTTTTTTGCTTGCTTCTACTTTTGTTGGTATCGGAGCATCTATAAACACAACATCGAACAAAAATGGATTGAAAGGTGCAGTAAATACGCTTCGACCACTCACCGCCATTGCTCCGAAAGTATCGCCGTGATAGGCATTGCGAAAAGCGATAACTTTTGTTCTTTTGATGTCTTTATTGTACCAATATTGCATCGCCATTTTCAAACCTACCTCAACAGCAGTAGAACCATTGTCAGAAAAGAAAAACTTTTCTTGTTTGCTTGGCAAAATTTTCAACAGCCTTTCTGCCAAAGTAATGGCTGGCTCATGCGTGAAGCCAGCAAAGATAACATGCTCTAATTCAAGCATTTGTTCATATACTTTTTTTGCTATATAAGGATGTGCATGTCCATGAATATTGAGCCACCACGATGAAACTGCATCAATATATTCCTTGCCATTTTCGGCATATAGCATCGTGCCTTTTGCCTTTTTGATAGGAATAGGCAAAGCTGCCGTTTTCATCTGTGTATATGGATGCCAAATATGTGCCTTATCTCTTTCTGCCAAACTTTTTTGACTTTCCAAAACATTTGTGTCCTTGTTGTTCATTTTTAATATTTTAGATTGAAATTTTTCTATTTGGCAAAATTACAGGAAAAAATGCTTTTTTTAAGGGGAAACTAATGGGAAAATGTATTTTGGGTTTGGCACTTAATGAAAAATCCACTAAAATGGCTGCTAACAGATTGAAAATGAATTGGTTAGCTTGCATAAAAGGGTAATTTATTTTTTTAATGTTTGACTAAGCTTCAAAAGGCAGTTTTTCAAAGCGAAAACCTTGTTGAGCAAAATGTTCTAAGACTTTTGGCAAAGCATATTTCAAGTTATTAGCAGCATTTTTGCTATCATGAAAAACGATAATAGAACCTGCTTGAGCATTGTTCAATACATTGTTTAAGCATTCGATTTTGTCTAAAGTTTTATCAAAATCAAAGCTTACAACCTCCCACATCACAATAACAGGCTCTTTATCAACACCTAGAATGTCGGGGTTTTCAAAAATATAACGACTTTGAATAGGGGTGATACGGCCAAAAGGCGGTCGAAAAAAACGAGAACGAACCAAGCGACTACAACGAGCAATATCTTCATAATACTCAGCATTGCTCACCTTCCAGCCGTTGAAATGACGATAAGTGTGATTGCCGATTAAATGACCTTTTTGTTTGACTTTTTCAAAGATAGTCGGATAGCGTTCTACATTTTGGCCAATGCAAAAAAACGATGCCATAGCTTCATATTTTTCCAATTGTGCCAATGTCCATTCGGTCACTTCGGGTGTCGGGCCATCGTCAAAAGTAAGGTACAATACTTTTTCTTTTCTAGGCAAATGCCATGTCAATTTTGGATAAATATATTTAAATATGCTTGGTATTTTAGCAGGAAACTTCATTCGTTTACTCTATTTTTCGTTAAAAATATTTTTGTTTGTGATTTGTTTATTAGAATACTATTTGCACTAATTTTTATAAATAACAAAATATAATCAATGTTTTTAGCATAAATTATATTTTGCGATAAAATAAATGTGTTTTTGAAACAATTATTGTATAGTGTTTAAAGTGATTTCCAACCCTGTTTTAAAACTTATTTGAGGCTCATAGTTAAGTAGGCGTTTTGCCTTTTCGATATTTGCCAAAGAGTGTTTCACATCTCCTTTTCTAGTTTCACGAAAAACAGGTTTCTGCTTCGTTTTCAGTAACTCAGAAATTATATTAAACAAGTCATTGATAGAAAACCGCTCGCCAAAAGCGATATTATAGGCTTGATTAAAAGCCGCAGAATTTGTTGTTGTCATACCCAATATGTTAGCTTGCACGGCATTTTCAACAAAAGTAAAATCACGAGTTTGCTGGCCATCACCATTAATGTAACATGTTTTTTCTTTTTTTAAAGCTTGCACAAACAAAGGAATAACAGCAGCATAAGGCCCATTTGGACTTTGATGAGGGCCAAATACATTGAAATAGCGAAAGCCAATGATGTTCATTGCATAAATTTTGGCAAAAACATCTGCAAAAATTTCGTTAGCCAACTTTGAGGCTGCATAAGGCGACAAAGGTTTGCCAATGCGATGTTCTACTTTAGGCAAGTTGGGTTCATCGCCATAAACCGAAGAAGAGGAGGCATAGACAAAAGTTTCAATATGCTGTTCTTCAGCAGCTTTGAGCATATTCACAAAACCGTTGACATTAACTTCTGTTGTCGCCATCGGATTGGCTACTGAGCGAGGAACAGAGCCTAGTGCGGCTTGGTGTGACACATAATTTATTGCTTTACAAGCTTTTACACAAGTGTTAAAATTGCATATGTTGCCTTCGATAAATTCATAATTCGAAAAATGTTCAAAACGCTTTACATTTTGCCAGCTACCTGTACTCAGATTATCCAAGACACGCACTTTTTTTGCTTTGTGTTTTAAGAGATACTCTACAATATTAGAACCTATAAAACCTGCTCCGCCTGTTATCAAAAACGCTTTTTGGCTAATGTCTTGTTGATGAAATATTTGTTCATACATATGAATAAAATCGCAATATTTTGTGTGAAATATATCTTTATGAAATTAAGTACCAATAGGCTTTTTAGGATAAGGTTTGTTTGCACAGGCTTATTGTTTGTCAAAAAACCAAGTGTCAGACCAACTGCTTGTACTTCCGCCTGTGATAGCTCTTACTTGCCAATAATATCGCTTTCCAGCTTCAAAATCTTGCACAGTTCTTTGGTTGTCATACACACTTGAATTGTTGTAAATTTGATTGCCTAAGCTATTTTCTGATATGGTTAAGTGATACTTTTCGGCACCATCTATAGGCTGCCAAGAAAACGTAACATAATCATCATCTATCAAAATTTCATTTGCAGGCTCTATTAGGCTAGGTCTTGCCAACTCAACACCAAAGCAGTCAATACTTTGATTTGTGGAAACACTAAAATTAATAATTTCTGACCATTCGCTATTGCCTACACTACTTTCAGCCCTCATTCTTACAAACAAATCGCTATTATTCGCAATGTCAAATGTTTGCTGAAAGTTATTGTTTGCCACAAGCTCATCTTCTATCAAAGAAAGGCTAATTTGAAAAGATGTATCGGTTGCTATTTGTATGTGATATTGTTCGGTATGAGCTATTCCTTCCCATTGTATGTTTACACAGTTTCCGAGCGACATATTATTGACAGGATTCGTAATAGTTGGTTGATTTGGAATAGGGTTTTCAACGGGAGTTTCTGTTTTTTCACAAGACATCAATAGTAATGTGAAGGTTAAAAAAAATAAAATAGGTTTCATGTTTGTAAAAAAGTTAATAATAAGATAAGATTTAATGTAGTGTAGTACACTGTAATTTAAATTTTCTAAGGTTTTTGAGAAATATTATCCTTTTGTTGAGACATGATAGGTTTTTGAAACCTGTCACGTCTAAGCTCATTTAAAGCTTTTTTTTCAATAACAAGAAAGAAATGACATATTTTTCTAGCCAAAAGAGTCAAATATAAAAAAGAATGGACACTTATTGTTTTAGAAATATGTCATTTCTAATACTCTCAAAATATAGAATTACTTATATTACAGTATAGTAGGTTTTGAGATTTTAAGTAGCAAGCACTATTTAACAATAGTTCGGACATTTATACATTTTTTTAGGCTAAGGAGGCCACTATTTGCAAATTTTACAGCCTTTTGAACTGAAAAATAGTATGTTTCCCTTGTCAAAAGGCGTTTTTTATTCAACTGAAAATTGTTATAAAAAATGTCAGAATCATTGATTTAATAAAGCATCAATAGTTTCTGCTTTGAAACTACGGCTGTTATTCATTTTTTTGGTCAAAAAAAACGAATCAAAAGCTAGTGAATCAAAAAAGCACAAACAAATTTTTCATAAAAATCTGTTTGTGCAATTTTATTGTGACAATAGGATTGTAACAAAAAAGTTCATACAACATAGATATTGAGGTTGAGTAAAACCTCTGCAATTATATGTATGGAACAGCCAAAATAGTTCAGTAATCCCCTTGCTCTCAAACATTGCATATACAATATTTTTAAGACCTTATTTGCTGCCTGTTTTTTGACAGAAACAAAGCTGAGGCCCGCCCTAGTTATTTTGAGTCAAGTACCAATTTTTTGAATGTTAAGTTTACCAACTAGCTTATCTATTTTTGTATGAACTCCTGCAAAGTTACAAAACTTTTGCGATTTTGAAACTTCCTAAAAGCACAAAATTTTATTTTTTCAATTCAAAAAATGTTAACTTATATAAGTATTAGACACTATTAAATGATTTGTATAAACACTTTAAATTTTGATGTGTTTACTTTTATTCAATTACTTGTTTATCATTTTCTTTGATAAAAAGCATCAAGCACTAAATTAATATAATAAGAACAATTTATTTCTTTTGTTTGATTAAAGGTAAAATAAAAATTCAGAAACAACAAATTTTTATTCATTTTTTATGCTTTTTTCTCATTTTAGTTAAAAAATATTTAGCTTTGCCTTTCATTTATACAAAAAAAAGCCAATAACTATTATGCACATTGACATTATAACCGTAGTGCCTGCATTGCTGGAGAGTCCGCTCAATCATTCTATTATGAAACGTGCAAAAGAAAAAGGACTATTGAATGTTGAAATACATGATTTGCGAGCGTATGCCACCACAAAATATAAGCAAATTGACGACTACCAATATGGTGGCGGAGCAGGTATGGTGATGATGATTGAACCTATTGCTAAATGTATAGAAAATTTACGCTCAAAACGAACTTATGAGGAGGTAATTTTTGTTACGCCAGATGGCGATTTGCTCAATCAAAAAACAGCTAATTATTTGTCGCTCCAGCAAAACATAATTATACTTTGCGGACATTATAAAGGCATCGACGAGCGAGTTCGAGAACATTTCATTACTAGAGAAATTTCTATTGGCAATTATGTGTTATCGGGTGGCGAGCTGGCGGCGGCTGTTTTGGTCGATACCATAGGCAGGCTCATTCCTGGAGTTTTGAACAATGAAGTTTCGGCTTTAGAAGATTCTTTTCAAGACGATTTGATAGCACCTCCTATTTATACACGACCTGCCGACTTTCGAGGCTGGAAAGTGCCAGATGTTTTGTTGTCTGGCCATGAAGCTAAAATCAAAACATGGCGACATGAAAATGCACTATTGCGAACAGCCGAAAAACGGCCTGATTTGTGGAAAAAATGGCAAGGCAAAGATTAATGCTTGAAATTTGAGTGCTAGCTATTTATAATCCAAAAATATGTTTGAAAAGTGGTACATTACTCGTTGAAATAGATGCCTTTCCATGTAAGTTTTTTTGGTAAGAAATTAAAGAGTCTTTAGAAGTTGTTAAATTATTGGGTAGCCAAATAAAAATTTCAACATAATTTTTCTCTTTTATATTTGTTATGGTCATCAATTCGCCATCAATATATCCAAACTGTTTAGCAGGATATTTTGTGAGTTCAATTTTTACTTTATTGCCTTGTTTCATTTTTTGGGCTTCTCGTTGAGAAACTTTCATTTCGCCAAAAATAGAAGCTTCTTCAGTTGATACAATATTTGCAATAGTAGCATATTTTTGGACTTGCATTTGCTTTTGATTAAAATGAATATATTGCAACTTGCCCGAAAGAGGTGCTTTCAATACATACTGTTTTTCCCAATCCTGAATTTTATTAACAAGTTCATTATAATGAGTTTCAAGAATTAATAAGGTATTAAATTTTTCGGAAGTCAAGTTTTCTGAGAATTGATAATCATCTAAATGGCTCATCAGGTGTGCGTTTTGGGTAATGTAATTTTGTAAATAGCCAATTTTGAGATGCTGATTAACAATAGTCTGACGTTGCAAAAATAAACCATTATAATTGACAATACCTTCTGTATATAAAGGCGTGTAACATTCCTGATACAACAATACGCTTGTGTCTTGCAAGTGTTTTAAAGGTGTAATTTTTTTATCGAGTCTTTTTAAGATTTTTTTGTGTGCAGCTATTTGTTCTTTTGCTATTTCATCTAAACTTATCGCATTTTGAAATAATGCTTGCTGTTTTTGTGGAAGTGATGAAAATTGAGACAAACTATGCTGAAATGCTTGATAATATGGCAAAATATGCCCTAATTGTGGCTCGTATGGAAGATTGGAATGAAAATGAGTCATATTTTTGCTTTTATAAAGGCGTTTAAAAGCATTTAATTCATATTTTAGTTGCAAAATGTGTTCATACTTAATCTCGTTTTCTATAATAGCAAAAACTTCATTTTTTTCAACATAAATGTTATTAGCTACCAATGGCATAAGATTGCCTGTCGCTTTTGCCAAAACATATTGTGGCGGTTGGGTTGTCGTTAATGCAATATGATGCGTTATTTTTGAAGGATAACGAATCATAAACAACAAAGCAAATGTCGCAAATAATAAAGCAAAAGCACGAAAATAATATTTGAAATATGCTCTTGTTTTAAACATTATTTTGCTGATTGGATTGGAGCTATTTTGAGGATTTACTGCCCTAGATTCCTTTTCTAAAATAGTGGAAGAGTTGTTTGTTTTCATTGTAGCTTGTTCAGTAAGGATATAAAAATAAATAGTTGTTGGTGGATTTTTCTAACAAAAGCGTTATTATAACAAATGCTAGATGAAACTTATATTAAGCATAATCTAATGAAAAACAAATATTTAATGACTTTTTTGTGACAAACTTGAATAGCAAGTAAACAGACAAATTTATTCTACGAATTGTGGAAATTCATGTCTTAGAGCTTGGGAATGTAAACTTATTTTGGTTCTTCGACAATTTGGGTGTTAAGCAAGTAACATAAGAACGAAATTATATTTTTCGTGTAGTCCGTTTTGGTTCGTCAAGACTGTTTAAAAATCTTAACGCCTTTTGTCACAAAAAAAACTACACAGAA
>JBMZCV010000164.1:0-11148 GCA_049613665.1 Chitinophagales bacterium
GATGTTTCAAACTTATTTATTTCTGGCAAATAGATTTTAGAAATCGCACCATCGAGATACAAAGCATTTTTACAATTCAATCTATTCAAAAATAAATCGGCAAAATGGTAGAGGTTTACAGGAATACTCGAACAAGCGAAAATCACTTCTCCCCTATCATTGATGCCAACGCCATTTCTAGTATATTTACTTTTTGAGCTTTTGTTAAACTTGTGATGAATTTTGCCATCAATGACCAACATTGGCCCTGATTGAGTTGCATTTTCATACTTTGAAACCATTTTTTCAAAATCTTGTGTAGTCGCAATAATACTTTCGTTGTCATTAAAAGCGAAAACGCCATTTGGCTGCATATAAAAATTGCCATAGCCTTTTGTAAGCGTATCGAGATGTGCAACTTGCTTGTTATTTTCTTTATATAAACCCTGCGGCATATTATTTTTGAGATACATTCCAGCATTCATTGCAAAAATTAGTGTTTCATCTTTTTGTGCCAAATATTTTTTTAGATTTCCGATATTCTTATGCACTTTTCCAGTATCATTTTGCAGCCAAAGTTGCATCTTTTCTTTTTCAGCATCAACTTTATAAAGGTAAAAATCAACACGGCGAAACTTAATAATGCTGCTGCCAAAATCAATTTCTTTGTTTACAAATACTGTTTTTTCTTTTTGCTTTGAATATAAAAAATTATAAAACTGATTATTTGTAGCAGAAAGCACAAAAACGAGACCTAAAACGAAAAAAGAAATTACAAATAGTTTTTTTAGTGAAATATTTTTCATTTTCAAGGGAGTTTTTTTTTAGAACAAAATATATATGAACTAAAGTTGAAATTGTAGTCTATATAAAAAATTTAAATATTGTTTTTTGTCATTACGAGCCTGCGAAGTAATCTAAACTCATAGACAGAAGCTAAATGTCGTTTAACTTCATGTTTGCCGCTTGTCGTTTTGGACTGCTTCGTGCCTCGCAGTAACAAATAATTTTATATACTACATAGCCAACTTGAATTAACAATAAAAATATGAATGCTTTTTGGATTATATTAACAGGCTCTTTGGTGGCTACTTCGTGTGGTTTGCTGGGCTGTTATTTGATTTTGCGAAAAATGTCGATGGTAGGCGATGCGATTTCTCACGCCGTTTTGCCAGGCATATTTTTAGCGTTTTGGCTCACGACAAGTTCACACGCTTCCGTTTTTATGTTGATGGGAGCGGCCATTTTCGGCATCATAACGACGGTTTCGATAGAAATGTTGTCGAAGCAAGGCAATATGCAAACCGACGCAGCCATTGGTGTGACTTTTACCTTTTTGTTTGCGATAGGCGTGATACTCATTTCCATGTTTGCCGACAGCGTTCACTTAGACCAAGATTGCGTTTTGTATGGCGAAATCCTCCTCGTGCCTTTCGATACGACAACACTTTTCGGTATCACGATGCCTCGTGCCGTCTGGACAATGTTGCCCGTTTTAATAGGAATTATCGCCATGATTATTTTTTGTTACAAAGCCTTATTTCTCACGACTTTTGACCCAGCTTTCGCTAGTATTTTGGGCATTTCGGTGAGCTTGTGGCACTATGTTTTGATGAGTGCCGTTTCGCTAACTACGGTTTTGGCTTTCGAATCAGTAGGTGCTATTTTGGTGGTGGCTTTTTTGATTGGGCCTGCTGCAACGGCTTATTTACTGACTGACAAATTGCATATCATGCTCGTTTTATCGGCTATTATTGGTGTATTGACCGCTATTTTCGGCTACTATTTGGCAGCTTATTTGGATAGTTCTATTGCTGGAGCGATGGCTACGGTTTTGGGTGGTTTATTTGCGATGGCTTTGTTTTTTTCGCCTAAATATGGAATTGTTACACGAAAATTTCGTAAGGTGGAATTGATGGAGAAGGAAGTTTTAGTTTAGTTTTTTGATAAAATAAAAACAACACCGCTTCCAAAACTTTTCTTTTACTGAAAATTTCGCAAGCGGTGTTTCATTTCACACACTTAATTTTTTCCTAACAATATCAAACTACTTCCCCCACCATTTTTATCTCTTCTTTTGTTAAGTCGTACAATTCATACACCATTTTATCAATTTCCTTGTCAGTTTTAGCTATTTGTTGTAACACTTTTTCAACAACAACCTTTTCCTCCTCAAAATAAGCGAGCCATTCCGATTTTTGTTTCAAACTCAATTTTATTTTCTTCTTTTGCAGTTCCTTCAAAAATTCAGCAGGCGATAGTTTGTACCAATGTTGCAGTTTTTTAGATAATTTTGGCAGCTCAAAACTCGCTTGCAACACTTTCAAAAATGCCTTTTTTTGCTTTTGAAAATCATTGTGTAACAAAAGCATTTTATCAGATTTTTCTATGAAAATAGCTTGGTTTTCTGGAATTTTAGGCAAAGGAAAAGGAAATAAATATTTTGTTTTAAATCTAAAATAGCCACCTCTTAAAACAGTTCCTGTGTTCATTAAATAAAACCACAATAAATTAGAGTTTAAAATTGCTAAATAATACTTGTAAGTTTCAATAGATGGTTCTTTCAAAATAAATGAATAAATTGTTGTGCTATGATACATCACACCTTCATCAAAAGACATATTTGTGCCTAAAGAAATTTCAGGCGTTATAATTTTGGGTTGGTCAAATGCTGTTAAACTTTTAGGATAAATATAAAGAAACCAAGTTGCCTTATCCATTTTTCCTCTTTCTCTAGCTCTTAAAGCTTTTTCATTAGCTTTCAAATACTCATAAGCTTTCGGAAAATGGTTTTCAATATATTCTTCTGTCATTCCTACCGCTTTTTTGCCTTCTTCATCTTCTTTTTCTTCAAACAAGTAAGGAAACAAAACAAAATATTGATTATACATTTTTTTATACTTAGAAACATCTTTGCCTTTCAACAAAGGTTTCACAAAAGCTTTTTCTATTTCAACAATTTTATTTAATGACTTTGAATACCCTTCAATTATATTTCCTTTTGCCTTTCCATCTATCAAATAAATATTATCGGCACTTGTTTGTAAACCCGTAAAGATTTTTGCAAAAATATCTTTTACTGTAAAAGGTTGTTGAGCAAGTTTTTCAAAAAGTTGTATTTTCTTATTGCTCATCAAATTCCATTTATCGCTACTCAAAGTATCCGTATTTATGGTGTCCCAAGAAAAAGCATCAGCAATATTTTTAGGATTGAGATATTTGAATTTTAGAACATCATTTTTTTTCTTATCCAAATTAATAATACAAGTATAAGTTGTTACAGCAAAAACTAAATTTTCTTGAAAATGCAAAATAGAATTTACTGCTTTTTTTTCTGACAAAAATTTTCTAATGCCTTTTCCATATTCAGAAATTAAAAATTTGTGTGGTAGAATGAAAGAAACTTCGCCTTTTGAATTGATTAAATCATAGGCTTTTTCCATAAAAAGTATATAAATATCATAGTTTCCTGTAGCAGTAGTAAAATTATTTTCGTAAAATAAAGTCAGCAAAGGATAAGCTTCTATCAGTCCCTGTATGCGTAAATAAGGCGGATTTCCAATTACCACATCAAAACCACCATTTTCAAAAACCTGCGGAAATTCTTTTTCCCACACAAAAGCACTATCGCCAGCTACTTCGGCATCATCTATGAGTGAGTTGCCACGTTTTATATTTTCGTTCAAAAAAGTAAGCTTTCGGCCTTCCTTTGCGGTTCGCAACCAAAGCGAGAGTTTCGCAATTTCTACCGATTCTTGATTTATATCTACACCAAACAAATTGTTTTCCAAAATAGCATTTTCTATTTCATTGGAAACCATTGTTTCGCCCAAAGCTGCTGCCTGCAACTCGTCGATATATTGATGTTCGGCAATTAGAAATTCTAGTGCCTGATTCAGAAACGCACCGCTACCGCAAGCAGGGTCGCAAATCGTGAGGCTCAAGAGCCATTTTCGATATGTTTTTATATTTTCTAAATCAATGCTGTTTTCTGTTATACCTTCCTCCTCTGTTTCCAAAATGCCAAGTTCCGCTTTTTTCTCTTTGCAAAGCTTGCCTACCGTATTTTCGATGATGTATTTTGTGATATAAGAAGGTGTATAAAAAATGCCATCTTTTTTGCGTTTTCCCTTATTTTTATTTCGTTTTTGGCCTGCCAATTCGGCCTGAATTTCCTCAATTTCGGTCAGAGAATGTTCAAAAATATGCCCTAAAATATTGACGCTCACTTCGCTGGCAAAATCGTATTTGCTCAATTTGAAAGTGTGTTCATGCAAAGCCTCATCATTTATTTTCAGCGAATCGAGTATGTCGTCTGGCTCGAAAAGGCCGCCATTGTAGGCGAAAACTTGAAAGGTTTGGCCGTTATATCCTTTATTTAGGTAATTAAAATATTTTTGAAAACGATGATAAAGTGAAACATGCACGTCATAAATTAATCTTAAATCTGACCATTGTTGCAAAATGGTTCGTGTGGTATTTGGGGCGACAAGGCCTGTGTCTTCTGCAAAAAAGACAAATAAAAAACGGTCTAACAATTTTTGCGTTTTCTTAAATAAAGTCAGTTTGTCGTAAGTCGGATTATTCTCTACGATGTTTTCAAACAGCATTTTTCTAAACAGCGAATAATCGGCATATAGCTTTTTGGTGATGTCTTCTTCTGCCGTTACTGACTCTTCTTTCATGCGTTTAGGCAAGTCTTTGAGCAAATTTCTGGCACACAAACACAAATATAAAACTTCAAAACGCTCTTTTGTAAGCTGAAACAAATTAAATTCCTCAAAATCAACGGCATTGTCGATATAAAATCGCAACTTTCCGAAATTGGACGTAATGACATACACACATTTCGGTTGATTGTTTTTGTAGCCAAAAGCTTGTTCTTCCGCTTTGTTGAGGCTTACTATTTTCATACCTTTTAGCTCAATGACAGCCAAAGCGTATTTATCTTTCAAAATCGCACCATCTGCTTTTTTGGCATTTTTAATATTTTTGAGTTCAGTCGTCAAATTAAAATTGACATCTGGATTGAGCGTATAACCCAAAACGTTTACAAACAAATCACGAAAAAAACCTTCTTGATATTGTTCTTCTTTCGCTTTTCGGATATTGGCTTGAATAGCTGAATTATGGAAATGAGCTGTAAATTTTTGCCATGCTTCCTCCACTTTTTCTTTATCTAGCTTTCGCAAATGTCTTTTGATAACTGAATGTTGAAATAAACTCATTGGTTAATTTTTTTTGTAACTTTTTACCTGTGACAATTTTAGCTAAAAAATGTCTTTTTTCAAAACTCATTTCACCTTTGCCTACTCTCCTACTCTTTCACCAAAGCCTTAGCCAAGCAAATAAAATCTTCCAAACTCAACTGTTCGGCACGCTTATCAAGCCAAGCAGTATCAAACTTCGTTTTGTCAAGTTCCACATTTTTTAGAGCATTACTTAGTTTTTTTCGCCTTTGACTAAAAGCCTGTTTCACCACACGTCTAAAATCGGCATAATCTACCGAACCTTCATATTTGTGGTGTCTTTCTAAGCGAATAACAGCAGATTGAACTTTCGGTGGCGGATCGAAACAATCAGCTCCCACTTCAAACAAATAGGTTACCTTATAATAAAATTGTATCAACACCGTAATCACGCCATAAGTTTTACTGCCCGAAGTAGCCGCCACACGTTTTGCAACCTCCTTCTGAAACATGCCGACAACTTGGCTAATATTATTTTTATATTCTAAGACTCGAAATAAAATTTGCGTAGAGATATTGTAAGGAAAGTTACCTATCATATACACATCATCTAGTGCTGGCAAAATATCGGCCAAATCCACTTTCAAAACATCTGCATTCGTAATGCGGCCTTCCAAATCTGGAAATTTACGCACCAAATATTTAGGCAATCTTCTATCCAGTTCTATCAAATATAAATCAATCAATGGTTTTTTAGTCACCAAAAACTTTGTTAAAACACCCTCGCCAGGCCCAACTTCTACCACTACATTAGCTTCTTGTTGTTTGAATATCAAACTATTTACAATATCTTCGGCTATATCATCTCTTATCAAAAAATGTTGTCCAAATGATTTTCGTTTTTTCATATTATCGTTTTTTTTTCATCAAAAAATATGTAACTTATAGCGATTTACAAAATTAAGCAATATTTTTATCTTTGTTTGTGCAAAAACATTTTGAGCTGCTTTTTTTAAGCAACTAATGAACATAAATTGAACTTGAGGCAAAGTATAAAAATTAAATACCTATTCAAAACGTAGCTTGCTTACTCCAAGTTTGATATAATCATGTGAATTTGCTAGTTTTTTTCACAAAAGAACAAAAGTACATTGCCATCATTTTTCTATTAAAAAGACACTTAACATATTTTTATCACTAAAAGTATTACTAGAAAAACAAAAAATATGTTACTTTTGTGCAAGCGTTATTCACTTATAATCAATATTTTATATAAGACCATTTTGTCTTATTTTTAAAATAATTGCTTAATAATTGCTTTTTTTCATATTTCAAATAAAAATAACAATTGATATATCCGTTATTTTTACACATAATTTTGTATATTTAGATGTTTTTGTTTTAGCAAACAATTAGTAACGATTTAGATATAAGCTTTTGAGATAAAAAATACATTTTTCACTCAAAATTGCTATAGCTATATAAGTAGTTACAACAATTAAATATAAAACTCACTATTTAAAATGATAACATTCAAGGCGTAAACCAATCTATCAAAAAAACAGATTGATTTAAATTTATATGTTCATTAAATTAGTGTTTCATAATTTAATTTTTTACAAATATAATAGATACTCGTAATATTAATATTCTACGCATGGAAGGGATAGCAACAGATAAAATTCAGGAAGCTTTAGCCAAGAACTTTGGCTTTACCTCATTTAAAGGACGACAATTACCTATCATAAAATCAGTTTTAAACAATACAGATACCGTTGTGATTATGCCAACAGGAGGCGGCAAATCTTTGTGTTATCAGTTACCTGCTATTTTAAATAAGGGAACTGCCATTATCATTTCGCCACTTATTGCTTTAATGAAAAATCAGGTAGATATGATGAGGGGCTATAGTAGTTCCGATGAAATCGCTCATTTTATGAATTCCTCTTTAAGTAGAACACAGCTCAAAAAGGTAAAGCAAGATTTGTTAGATGAAAAAACAAAAATGCTCTATGTTGCTCCAGAAACATTGACAAAAGCCGAAACAATTGAGTTTTTCAAACAACTACACATTTCTTTTATCGCTGTTGATGAGGCTCATTGTATTTCGGAATGGGGACACGATTTTCGCCCCGAATATCGTCGTATTCGTGAAATGGTAGATGAAATTAATCCTGATGTGCCTATCATAGCACTTACCGCAACTGCAACTCCTAAAGTAAGAGAGGATATTACGAAAAATCTACACATGGTACGTCCAGATGTATATGTTTCCTCTTTCAATAGAGACAATCTTTATTATGAAATTCGACCAAAAGGAAAAAAAGAACAAGTAAGCCGTCAGATTGTGCAGTTTGTCAAGCAGAATGAAGGCAAATCTGGTATTATATATTGTCTCAACCGCAAAACCACCGAAGAAATTGCCGAAGTATTGATGGCAAATGGCATTAGAGCAGCAGCTTATCATGCTGGCTTAGATGCTTCGACACGCTCCGACCGACAAGACAACTTTTTGATGGAAGATGTAGAAGTCATAGTAGCAACTATCGCTTTCGGAATGGGAATAGACAAGCCAGATGTTAGGTTTGTGATTCATTATAATATGCCTAAAAGTCTCGAAAATTATTATCAAGAAACAGGCCGAGCAGGACGTGATGGCTTAGAAGGAAATTGTTTGGGTTTCTTTTCGTATCGTGATATGAACAAGCTCGAAAAGTTTATGCGTGATAAATCGGTGGCTGAACGAGAAGTAGGTGGCCAACATTTGGAAGAAGTTGTCAATTATAGCGAGTTGGCTGGTTGCAGACGAGAGTTTTTGCTCAATTATTTTGGCGAAAAATATGTATGTGACCGAACAGGTATGTGCGATAACTGCCGTACGCCACGAGAGCAAATAGAAACGAAAGATGAAGTTGTGTTGGCTTTGGAAAGTGTATTGGCTTTGAGAGAAAATTTTACGACAAAATATGTCATACAGTTTTTGCTCGGCAGTGATACGCAAGAAATGAAAGATTTCAGACACGACCAACTTCCTCAATATGGCAAAGGAAAACACAAAGATAAGATTTTTTGGCGGTCTGTCATTATTCAAATATTGTTGACTGGCCTTCTGCGAAAAGATATTGAAAACTACGGCTTATTGAAAGTAGAACCTCTTGGCTATGAATTTTTGAAAAAACCATATAGTGTAGAGGTAGCGATGAACCACAACTTTGCAGAGGAAATTCAAAACTATACGGCTATACAACAGCGAACAGGTGCGTTAGACCCTACCTTATACAAGATGTTGAAAGATTTGCGAAAGGAAGTGGCGAAAGCAAAAAATGTGCCTACTTATGTCGTTTTTCAAGACCGCTCGCTCGAAGAAATGTCCACTTACTACCCTGTTTCTCGAAAAGAATTGGCAAAAATTACGGGTGTAAGTGATGGAAAAGCACGAAAATATGGCCGAAAATTTTATCAACTCATTGCTCTTTATGTAGAAGATAATGATATAGATAGAGCCGATGATTTTATTGTTAAGTCGGTTGCTACCAAATCAAGAGACAAGATTTTTATCATTCAGAATATCGACAAAAAAATACCGCTAGAAGCAATTGCGTCCAATGTCAGTTTGTCGATGGATGATTTACTAACCGAAATTGAAAAAATTGTCGATTCTGGCACAAAACTCAACATTGATTACCATATCAACAATTATTTAGATGAAGATTTGCAAGATGAAGTATTTGATTATTTCATGGAAGCAGACAATAATACCATTAGAAGTGCTATGCAGGTGCTAAATGAAGATGAAGATTTTAGCGAAGAAGATATTCGTTTGATGCGTATCAAATTTATGTCGGAAGTAGCTCATTAAATAATTTATTAAGTCAGTTATTTCTTTTGTTAGAATGATAAAAGCCAAAAAAAGCGATTGATATTCGAATATCAATCGCTTTTTTTGGCTTTTTATAATTTAGCTTACATATTTTCTTCCAACAAACGTTTCAATTCATTAGAAGGAAATACGCCAGCTTGTCGCCATTTTACCTCGCCTTGCTTAAAAATAATCAAAGTGGGTACGCTTCTAATTTTGAGACTAGCCGCCAATTTTTGATTTTTATCTACATCAATTTTAATAATATTGGCAGTAGTGCCGATTTCTTCTTTCAAATCATGCAAAATTGGAGTCATTGCTTTGCAAGGGCCACACCATGTTGCGAAAAAATCTACCAAGACAGGCTTGTCGGCATTGATTAAATCGCTAAAATTCATTTTTTTTTCCATCTTTATGTTAAATTATTTGTTACACTAAAATCTTGTTTCCTAATAACACTTTGTAGTCGCAAATGGTTGTAAAACAGTAAAAACGTTTTTTTTAAGTGCCAAACGCCATTCAATAAGTAAGTGCCAAGCACTCGTATGTTTGTGTTGAAAAATCAGAAACGCTTGCTTATCGCTTTTTCGACTGCCATATTGTTTGCGAAATATGAGAATAAGGCACTGCTTTTGCTCCAAAACCTTGATAAAAACGAGCGATACTTTCCACCATTGAGCCTTCAAAATCGAACAAAATATGTCCATTAGCATATTTTTTAATGATGTCATCAATAATAAGAAACATAGCTCTCGTTTTGCGGCCCTCCTCATTGGTAGCAGGCAAAATATTGATGATTCGCCCATGGCTTTCTATAAAAAAACCAACTGCACAAAGCTCATTATATTGGCCATACACTCCGATACTCCAGCCTATTTTGCGATAAATACAAGCATACATAATTTTGATAATTTGCTCATACTGTGGCGTTTTTAACTGCGGTATTTTCGCTCCGATATGCTGCCGAAAAAAATGACAAATAGTTTCGGGCGATACTTGCCTTTGCAAATTAAGTACTGTATTTGCTTTTGCTTTTTTCAAATTTCGCCTCGTATTCTGATTATATTGGCCATAAAGTTGTTGATACGTTTTTTTTAATGACAATACATAATTGAATCGCACTTTTACCTCAAAGTTGGTTATCGAAAATTGGTTTTTTTCATTCAAATACATATTTATCCAACGAAATTTTGGAGGAATCGCTCTTAAAAATTCATGGACTAAAAATTGGCTCAAAGGGTGAATCGAAAAAATGCCGAGCTGTTGTGTCCAAGCAGGCTGAAAGATATAGCTTTGCCAAAGTTTTGTTTTATATGCTAGTGGCATCACTACTTCATAATCGCCATACACAAGAGCCTCCCAGTTTGGAGCAACAATATCTAAATACCAGCTATAAGCATAAGGCAAAGCATTAGCGGCTTTTGTGATGCAAACATTCCACTTTACAATATCAATTTCCGTATTTTTTAAATAGACAATAGGCAGCATGAATTCTTGTTCTTATTTTTATAACTATTTATGTTATGGCAATTTTGGCTAAAAAAGCTATTTTTTATCTCAAAAACTCAGACACAAACAATTAATTACTTATTCTTTTTACTAAATACATTGTAATCTAAGTAGTTGGAAAAATTTATTCTCCAAATTGCAGAAGCTAACACACTCATTTCATAGCTGTTAGCACAAATTAGGCGTTTATGAAATAGTGCTTTGTACTTAGATAAACAAATTTTAAACAAAAAATGCTTTTTTTGAGCCAAAAAACAAATACAAGTGCTTTTTTTTATCGAAAAAAAAATATGACTTACAAAATACACAGTATTGTCAATCTACTGCTCAAATCTTTGATAAAAAACGCATTTATTTCAAGATTTGAGTAAAAATCAATACATTGTTTCCAATATATAGCTCTTGAATAACAAAACCTATTTACTTTCAATAGTTCAGACATTTTTTCAGTAGCATTTTACTTTTTTGTTTTTTAAAATATACACTTATCAATGATTTGGGCATTTTTTATAACAATCTTCAGTTGAATAAAAAAAACGCCTTTTGACAAGGAAAGCATACTATTTTTCAGTTCAAAAGGCTATAAAATTTGCAAATATGGGCCACCTTAGC
>JBMZCV010000165.1:0-11028 GCA_049613665.1 Chitinophagales bacterium
CTCGTGAAAATCTGGCTTAATATCAATTGCTTTTTGATAAGCTGCTATCGCTTTGCCATACTCTTTTTTATCATCATAAGCAATTCCCATATTAAAAAATGCCTCGTGAAAATCTGGCTTAATATCAATTGCTTTTTGATAAGCTGCTATCGCTTTGTCATACTCTTTTTTATTATCATAAGTCAAACCTAATTTAAAAAAGGCTTCATAATTATTTTTTTTGAAAAAAATCACTTTTTGATAATTTGCTATTGCTTTATCAAATTTATTAACATTAAAAAAAACATCTCCTTTTTTCAAAAAAGCTTTTGCATTTCCTCCATATTCAATAGATTTATCTAGTTCGTCAGCCTTTTCATAAGCATAAGCAGCTGCCTTATCATTATTTTCCTCAACAGCTTTTTCAGCATAATATAGCCAAGTCTCTTTATCTATTTGCGTATTCATATCTATTCTCTTATTCATTTTCAAGTCTTCCAAATAGTTAGCAATATTTCTAAACTTTGCCATAAAAGAAGCACGAGGAATAAACTGTCTTTCGGAAGTAAATAAAACATTTTCGCCAGCCGAAAAGCGTGCTTCATCACCTAAAAGTGTTTTGTCTAAATAAAAATCTCTAAAAATTTCTTTTATAAAATCTTCGTTTACATTTACTTTAAGTTCTTTTAAAGTAAAATAAAAAACTTCTGTAAACTCATTTGCCCAATCTCCAAAATTTGGGTGATTGACATTGATACGAGAAAGAATAGGAAGTACATAAGGTTCTCGGTAGCCTTGTGTAGTATATTCTGCCTTTATGATTTGCCCAACAATGCGTTTGCAACCTTGTATATTTTGTTGGTTGGCAGCCATCACTACTACATTAGCATCTGGCAGTTGTAAGTTGCAGATACCTGAATAATCGTTAATTCCTGTGCGGCTATCTATCAAAATATAGTCGTAGCCTAAACCTTTTGCCCACTTTTTCACACTTTCTATATATACTTTGCCATCTAGCAACTCATAAAATTCATACCAATCGAAATGATTTACTCGAAAGGTAAAATTATTGTTGTAGTCACCGCCTGCAATCAAACCTATTTGTCCGATGTCTTTGTTTTCGGGTTCGCCTTTTTGTAGCGAAATTATATTTTTTTTGTCTAAAAAAGTATAATCATCTTCCGAAATATTGGTGCGTGTTCGCATCATAGAGGTATAATCTTCCAACATTTCTAGCGTGCCTTTTTGTGTCAATTCATCAGTTTTTTTACCAAAAAAATAATGCAGACCTGGTGCTTCAAAATCCCAATCCCAAAGCAATACTTTTTTGCCTTTTTTAAAGCAGTAATAAGCGGCTATATTAGCACATAATTGAGAGCGGCCAACGCCACCTTTATAAGAGTAAAATGCTACTATCATTGGAAATTCATGTTTAAGGAACGAAGAGGATTATCTGTTGTACTTTGGTTTTTGATTTTGAATTGATGAAACACTTTATTCAAAGCATTTTGGAAAGTCAAAAATTTCGGTAAGTCAAAATGATATAAGTCACAAGGAATATTAGCTCGAATGCTTGCATTTAAGGTTTGAAAACTTTTTTGTTTTTCTTCTGCAATTTTATATAATTCATTATGGTTTGCTAAAGTTCTACAAAAAGGCATAATAAGACCACCTGCTTTTTTAGTATCAAATTTTGAAACTAATTTTTCATTTTGTTTATCAATAGACAACACATCTAAAATCGCAATAGAATTTGCTAAATTATCGTCAAGGTGAAGTAAACAAGCATCCATCATTTTTTGTGCATAATTGTGAATATACCATTCACTAAATCGATAATGTCGTTTATAAGCTTTTAAAATATCGGCAATATTTTGGCTATTTGAATAAGGCTTCCATTTATCGCAATCTGTTTTGTGATAGCGGTCATCTTCAATGAGGCAGAAGCAAGTATCGCCTATATTTTGTTTTATAGTTTCTTGAGTGGAAGTTATAACATAGCAGTAAATTTGAATTTGGTCTGGCGTTTTGGCTACTTCTTTATTTAAGAAATCAAATAAAGAGCCTATACATCTTGTTTTAATTACATCACAATCAGGATTACTTAATTTGCCTAGTATATTTCGATTACTAGCATCATTGTATTGCATAAAAAGTAAACGAATTTTATCTTTTTCTTTGCAAAAAGCAAGCATTTCTTTTTTTGCCTCTTCCATTTCTCTTTTGAAAATGAGTGTTTTAATATTTTCGGCTTCTCTTTGGGTCATAAAATAGTGCTATTAAATTTGATAAAAAACTAGCTTATCTAATGTTTTAGTTTTGCAAAGTTAAAAGTACACAAAAAATCTCAAATAATAAAAACAGTAAGCTATAAAAAAACACCACAATAATTTGCCGCTCCAAATGACTACAAGCAAGCACATTGTCAAAAAAAGGTTAGCCTCACTATTTGTTTAAATAGCGAGGCTAACCTTTTTATTTCGTTATAGTCTTTTTTCGTTACTACAATTAGACATGATGAGCATGTCCTACAAAAATATTGAAACCCAAATAAATAAGGCCAACAGCAATCACTAAAATGGCACTTAAAAAGGGTGAGTGAAGATATGTTTTAAGGTTCTTAAATCTATCTAACAAATAGTTTTGAGTATAATAAAATGTCACAATCATAATTCCTAACACTACGCTCATTCCCAAAACATATACGAGAATATACAATAAGGCATTAGCAAAATTATCGGTAATACCCGAAATCATTAAAGGCACAATAGCTGTTGGGCAAGGAATAAAACCGCCAATCATACCTACCAAAGCCATCTTTTTTGTTGTCGTTTGTTTTTCTTCTTTTTTATCTTGATGTGCAGAGCATGAGCAGCTTGCTTTATGTTTATTTTTTTGGCTTGAAAAAGCTTTTTTTAACAAATAAGCCCCAAAAATTAGGATTGCAAAAGGTACAAATTTGCTATTTAAATCATATAAAAAGTGACTATCAACATTAGCAAACATATATTTTAGCAAAATAGCAACCAAAACAAGCATTGTAAAATGTGAAATCATAAGGCTAACACAAAGCGTAAGAATATGCTTTTTGTCTATTTTTTTGCCTATCGTATAAGCTGCCAAAAATGATTTGTCGTGACTAGGTTCGAGTGCGTGTAAAGCACCCAACAAAAAGGAAGAACTGAAAGCGACTGATGTATTCATATTTTTGTTGTTACATGATGAAAGTTTTTTATGAAAAAAAACTTTCTTTTTCTAAAACGACTGCAAAGATAACTTATTTTGCCCTAAAAAGCAACATTGTTGCAAACAGAATTGTTTTACAAGTATTATTTTCGTAGCATCAAATTTTGCAAATGCTCTATTTTTGCTTTATTTTTTTTGTTTTCAATTGCTTTCATAATGTCTTGTTTTTCCAAACCTGTCAAATGAAAACTCATAGAAGCCTCTCGCTCTTTTTGGGTTGGCACATATTCAAAAGTGAGCAATTCGAGCTTTCCTTCGAGCAAATCATCGGTCATCGTGGCACAATAATCAAAATAGTTATCCTGCAAATTGCTTGCCATAAAAACCGATAAAGGTTTAAACATTTTTGCCAACAATGTTTCGGTATTATAAGTGACTTCTAGCTCTTTTTCATCGTAGCGAATCACAAGCATAACAACATCATTAACGTTTTCTTTTATCCAATTTCTGTGAGCCGCCAAAAAGCGAAATGTATTTTCAAAACCAAAATTGTCACGAAAACCTGCGTCCATTACTTGCATAGGTGGCTCAGATGGCAATACTGTTTCTGGCAAAATATAGGGAAAGGTAGCATTCATGCGTATCGCACTGCTAATCAGCAAGTTATCGGCTTCTTGCTCGGCAAAAAACTGTCGGAAGTCAATGCCATCTACCTCAAAACTAGGATAAGTAAAACCGTATTTATTGAACGGTCTGGTCAAATAACTAACAGGCTGTGAGCTGATAAATAGTTTTCGATTATCATTTATAATAGTTGGCGAAAAAATAAGCATTGGTATTTTGGCTTCAAATTCTGCCTGCTGATAATCGCCAATGGTTTTATCTTTTAACAAACCTTGCGTATTTTCATTCCATTCGTTTTCGAAAGCGTAAGCTCTATTTTTTTTATATTTATTTTCGCCTACTTTGAAAGTATGAAACGGATAAAACAAATCATTGACAGCAATAGAAAAAGCCATAGCATTGGTATAGTCTTGCGAAAGCGATTGTAAATAAAACTTATCATGCAGCTTGATTTTTTCGCCTTTTTGCTGCCGATAATACAACTCTCGCATATAAGTTGCTGCCAACATTCCGCCCGAAGCACCTGTCATAAGCGTAGTATGTTGCATAATTTCGCCACGAAAAAGACTGTCTAAATGCTGCATTACCCACATGCTCCAAACGCCAGCACGCAAACCACCACCGCTAAAATTGAGTAATACCATATTTGGACAATCGTTTTTAGGGTTTTGTTTTACAACTCGTTTTTTCCAATTTTCAAGTATTTGAGTGCTGTGTTTTAAATCAGTAGCTATTTGTTTGTCATTACTCAATTGCTCAATTTTTTCATTTGTATAAATCGCTGCTTTTGTTTCATAATTCAAACCATAAGCTGGCGTATCATAGTTGAGCCATTTGTAAGAAGTGAAAAAGTTGAGAATAACTAAAGCCGAAAGAAAGCCAACCGAACGCCACTCAATGAGCCAATAAGTGAATGCTCCTAAGATAGACAACAAAACAGTAAGTAGCAACAACACACTCGCTCCAGCAGGAATCTGAAACCAACTGACATCCATCATAAAACCCAAAGCGAACATGACAAGTAAGGTTATCATTTGGACAAAAAAGGCATTCGCATGATTTTGTTCAAAAACTGTTTTCAAACTTTGATGTGTGTAATGTGTTGCTTTTCGGACAGCTCGAATCTTGAATTTTTGCGTCAGATAATAACGTATATACCATTTGTTTTTGAATAAATCTGATTGAATATTTGTTTGGTTTTCGTTCTTTATTTCGCCTTTTATATCTTTTTTAAAGTCTTGCTTTTTTAGCTTTGCTTTAATAAAATTAGATACATTTTTGTTGGTAAAGCCAAAATATAATGCGGCTAATAAAATCATAACAATTAAACCAACTACAAAACCTTCAAAATAAGTAAAAATTGCTGTTACTTGTTTAAACTCTTTTGTTTCTTGAAAATTAGAAACATTCCACATATATACACCTATGAAAGTCAATGGAATAAGTGAATTGTTGAGGCAAAAATGAAGAAAAGGGCTGTATAAAGTAGCGAGAAATGGAAAGCGAGAGCTGTGCATCATATAAGAAGCAATGTTCCATGTGATAACAAAAAGTCCGAAGCTAATACCCATCCAAAAGAAGCCCATAAAATTGACGACATCTAAATATTCTGGGTCAAGAAATAAATAAGTCATGCCGACATATTTTCCGACGCTTCCTGTCACAAAACCAAATAGCAATAGCCAAAATAATAACAACGCCTTTCCGTGTTTGAGATGCACAATGAGCAACTGAAAAGGGAAAGAATAGTATAATCCTTTAAGTATTTTTTTTAGTTGTTTTGTGTTCACTTTTTTATTTTTAAAACAAAAAAAATATCTGTTATGATAATGGTACTTTTGAATAAAATAAATTTGGGAGCCAATTATTAGTAGATATAAACGCTAAACAATTTCTAATTTTAAGCACCTTTTTTGCTATTAAGTGCCAAGCACTATTTAATAAACGGTTGATTCGTTACTAACGCATTGATGTGCATCAGTGTGTTAGCTTCAACGATATGTATATTTATTTTTGTCTGACTACTTACTAAGAGGCTGTTTAAAATTTTTTTCAAAATATTGATAGATAGCTTTTTGCGACCGCAAGGCTGGATTATCATTTTTCTTATAAGTATTCAATTCATTGTGCTTCATATGCCTTGCTTTTTGGTTGTCTTGCAACTGTAAATCTAACATCATTTTTATTTCTGCTCGGTTTTTCGCATCATAAATAGGGCAAGCAACCTCAATGCGTCGATGCAAATTTCGCTCCATCCAATCGGCCGAAGCAATATAACATCTTTCGTCTCCATCATTGGCAAACCAATATACACGAGCATGTTCCAGAAATCTATCGACAATGCTTATTGCTTCAATATTTTCGCTCAAGCCTTCTTTTTGCGGAATTAAACAACAAATTCCTCGCACAATCAATTGTATTTTTACGCCTGCCGCCGATGCTTCATACAATTTTTTGATTATACCTGCATCATTCAAGCTATTGAGTTTGATGATACAATGAGCCACTTTGCCAGCTTTTGCATGAGCAATTTCATCGTCAATAAATGCACACATTTTGTCATACAAATAAAAAGGAGAAACCAACAGATGTTTGAAAGTAGGAATACGACTTGTTGTGCCTATCGTTTTAAACACCTTTCGTAAGTCTCTTGTGATGCCTTCGTGAGCTGTGAAAAGAATAGAATCGGCATAAATTTTTGCGGTATCTTCATTAAAATTGCCTGTGCCAATACTTCCATAATATTTGAGTTGTCCATCGTCTTCTCGGCGGCCAATTAAACACAATTTTGCATGAATTTTCATATTTTGCGGCCCATGTTGCACCACAATTCCTGCTTCTTGCAATGTTTTTGCCCACGCAATGTTAGCAGCCTCATCAAAACGTGCTTGTAGCTCCAAAACAGCCACTACTTTTTTACCATTTTTTCGAGCATTTATCAAAGCATTGATGATATTGGAACGTTTTGCTACACGATACAAAGTCATTTTAATAGATACTACACGAGGGTCGATAGCAGCCTCTCGCAACAAATCAATCACAGGCAAGTAAGACTGATATGGAAAATGAAGCATCAAATCTTGCTGTTGTATTTTTTGAAACAAACTTTGTGTAGCTTCTATTTTTTGATGTCGCAAAGGCTCAAAAGGCGAATTATTTAGCTTTGGTTTATCAAGCGACGGAAAGCCCATAAAATCTTTGAAGTTGTGATAGCGGCCTGCCGAAATTTGCGTATCATCTTTCTTCAAGTTAAAGCGTTCAATCAAAAACTGCAACAAATCAGGCTCTATTGTTTCGTCATGAATAAAACGCACCAATGAACCATGTTTTCGCTGTTTGATGCTACTTGCTATGAGCTCCAAAAAACTCTTAGAAACATCGTGGTCGATATCCGTTTCGGCATCTTTCGTAATTTTAATCGTATAGGCCTTGCAATCGTCATAGCCAAAAATAGCGAAAATATCTTCTAAACAATATCGAATAATATCATCTAGCAAAATAATATACGTTTTATCGCCTGTTTTTTCCAATACCAAAAAACGAGATACATCTGGCGTAGGCAATTCGATGAGTGCATATCGAGTGATTTCTGTGCCGTCGGTTTTGGCCAAATGTACCGCCAAATAAATTGCACCACCTTTTAGATGCGGAAATTCTGGAATATCGCTAATCATCAAAGGCACTAATAATGGGCGTACTTTGCTATGAAAATAAGATTTTACCAATTTGCCTTGCGTTTCGTTTAGCTCTTTTTCATTGATAATAAAAATATTATGCGTAGCTAGTTCTTCTAATATTTCGGCATAAATATGCTCAAATCGTTTCTGAAATTGCAAGACTTGTTTGTGTATCTGCTTCAATATTTTTTTCGGACTAAAGCCTAATGCTATTTTTGCTTCCTTATTAACACTCACAATTCGTCTTAGTGTAGCCACTCGAACTCGAAAAAACTCGTCTTGATTGCTCGAAAAAATTCCTAAAAACTTGATTCGCATCAATAGTGGAACGCTTTTGTCTTCTGCTTCCTGCAAAACACGCTCGTTGAAACTTAGCCAGCTCAATTCTCTATCAATAAATTGTGTTGTTTTTTTAGACATATATATTAAAATTAGCAAATGCGATAAGAATGTTTTTTCAAGTTTCAAAGCTAAGATAAAAATTATTATAGTTGTCTAGTTAGCCTTCTTTTTTTTCATAGAAACAAAAATTTATAATAAAAACATGCGTATTTTTAATAGATGTTATGAAGTGCTTAATCAAATAAGAACAGTAAATTGTTTATTTTTCAATGCGTTAACAACTCCAATAGATTATACTACTTAATGCTTGACACTTAGCCATTTTTTTAGTAAAATAAAGTAGGATTGAGCGAAGTCGTTGCCCAAAAAAGTGCTTTTCGCACTCGCTGATTTTCGCCATACAAATACAATTTACCTTTGTTGGTAAGCATTGGAACATGTGGATTTCTGGCTTTATTCCATTTTTTTGGCACAAAAGGCATATCGTGTATCAAACGATTTTGGATAAAATGTCGTACCTGTTCGGCATCAATACCTATATTTCCGCTTACAGTTTGAGCATAAGGCAAACGGTAAGCGACTTGCAAACTCAAAATCCCATGTGAATGAGCAGAATGAGGCATATCTTTGTATTGAAAATAGCCAAAAGGCGAAGGATAATCGCTATTTCTGATGCGTTTCGAGCCTTTGATTTTAGGATTGCCTGTCCACAAAATATTTGAAATACCTACTTGCAAATCCTCTTTCTGATAAGCTATCAAAAACGCTCCTGTACGATAACGGTCGCTACCTGTGCCTGCAAAAATATCGTTTTCGACTATGGCATGAAAATGTTTTAGTTGCAAACCTATCATGCCGCCATTTTGCGATGTACCGATATTGTCGATATACCATTTGTAAGCATATCCAATACTGTGCGAATGCTTTGTTTGGTTGCTGACAGGATGCAAAAAAGGATTTTTTGAGCTATTTGTTTCTTCTTCCGCAAAGTCACCTATCGCACCTACTATGCCTATACTTGCTTGATGTTCTTTGCGTTTTTGGTTAGTCCCAAAATGATTGAAGGCATAAAAACTTGCCCATTGCAGGTTGAGTTGTGCATATTCATAAAAATAGTAAGTATTGATTTTCAAGCCTATTCTATTGGTTTTTGTGCCAAAGGTGGCAGAAATGCCTATGTTTGCTCCCCAATTTCCTATTTCTAGCAGACTTTGTGCTTTTGTTGTGGGCAAAAAAAATAAAAAGAGACAACACAAAAAAGCTAAATATTTTTGAAGCATATCGTTTTCGTTTTATGGTAAAAAATAATGGTTCTAAATATAGGTTAATCTCAGCTAAATTGGCTGTGTAGTTCTTGTGTTTTTTTGAAATAACAATGATTCGGACATTTTTTTATAACAATCTTCAGTTGAATAAAAAAAACGCCTTTTGACAAGGGAAACATACTATTTTTCAGTTCAAAAGGCTATAAAATTTGCAACTATTGGTCACCTTAGCCTAAAAAAAATAGCATGTTTAAGCCTTTGATAAAAAAATGTATAAATGTCCGAACTATAGAAATAAAGCACTTAAATAAAAAAGATTTTCTGACAACTTTCGCCATTGATATATGTTATCGTCAGCACCTAAAAGGTAAATATCTTATTTTATTCTTCATTTATAATTTGTCAAAAATATCTATTTATTTCTTATAAAAGTGTTTCATTTTGCTACATATTTTGTAATCGTGAGATATTTTGAACATTTTGCTAAAAAAATCAGAAAAAAGCAGTATTTTTCGGCAAAAAAAGAGACATGGCGAAACTAAAAACCCAATATATTTGTCAAAATTGCGGAGCGACTTCCTCGAAATGGCTTGGACGCTGTACGGAGTGCGAAGAATGGAATACTTTTGTAGAAGAAGTTGTAGCGGTAGAAACGAAAAAACGCCAACAAAAAAGCAAATTGTCGGGCATAGAAACCAACAAGCACAATTTGGTGAGCATTGCCGACATCGAACACAAACAAGAAAGCCGTTTGGTCACGAAAGACGAAGAACTCAACAGAGTGTTGGGCAGCGGCATCGTACCAGGAAGCGTCATTTTGATAGGTGGCGAGCCTGGCATCGGCAAATCTACTTTGATGTTGCAGTTGGCCGTCAATATGTTGGACTGCAAAATATTGTATGTCTCTGGCGAAGAAAGTTCGCAACAAATCAAGATGCGTGCCGACCGTTTGGGCATTCAAAACAAGACGTGCTACATACTCACCGAAACCAATTTATACAACATTTTCAAGAAGCTAAAAGCGAGTAAGCCAAAATTGTGTATCATCGATTCGATACAAACTTTGGTGTCGCCCACTTTGGAATCGGCAGCAGGCAGCGTGTCGCAAATCAGAGAATGTGCTTCGGAGTTGCAACGCTACGCAAAGGCTTACAACACTTCTGTTTTCATTATCGGACACATCACGAAAGATGGCCAAATAGCTGGGCCAAAAAT
Organism: Chitinophagales bacterium; assembly: GCA_049613665.1. Taxonomy (GTDB): domain Bacteria; phylum Bacteroidota; class Bacteroidia; order Chitinophagales; family UBA2359; genus JBMZCV01. Next base: position 10,289 of record JBMZCV010000165.1, read on the forward strand.
TTTGGAACACATCGTAGATACCGTTTTGCAATTTGAAGGCGACCGACATCACACTTATCGACTTTTGCGAACGAAGAAAAACCGTTTTGGCTCTACTGCTGAGTTGGGCATTTACGAAATGTTGCAAAATGGCTTGCGACAAGTCAGCAATCCGTCCGAGTTATTGATTTCGGAAGGCAACAAGGAATTGAGCGGCATCAGCATTGCTTCTACCATAGAAGGTTTGCGTCCTTTGGTCATCGAAACGCAAGCTTTGGTCAGTCGCTCGGCTTATGGTACACCGCAACGCTCTTCGACAGGTTTCGATAGCAAACGCCTCAATATGTTGTTGGCGGTATTAGAAAAACGCTGTGGCTTTCGTTTTGGCGACAAAGACGTATTTGTGAATATCGCTGGCGGCCTCAAAGTAGAAGACCCTGCCATTGATTTGGCGGTGTTGTGTGCTTTGTTGTCTTCTTTTGAAGATGTGGCCATACCAGCAGGCACTTGTTTTGCTGGCGAAGTAGGTTTGTCAGGCGAGGTACGAAGCGTCAGTCGTATTGAGCAACGTATTTTGGAAGCCGACAAGCTGGGTTTCAAAGTGATGTATATTTCGGCAAGCCATAAAGGTATCAAAGATAAACGCTATCAGGTGCGATTGCAGCGAGTATCAACGGTAGAAGATGTTTATAGGGCTTTATTTCAATAAGTGAAAGTTAAGTAAAGATGTTTTTTTGTATGAATGTTGCACTATTTCAATG
>JBMZCV010000166.1:0-10956 GCA_049613665.1 Chitinophagales bacterium
AACAAATTGATATGCCACCTATGGAGTAATGATTTTGTTAAAGCGAGAATAGCTGCACTATAATTGATAATATATTTTTTTTGTTACTAAAACATTAAAAATCAAGATGGCATTTTGCTTTTCAATAACGAAAACCATCGGAATGTATGGCACTTAAACTCAAGATACTTGCATAGACGCTATTCCTTAAAAAAATCTGCAAGAATTGAAATTATCGTTTATTTTTTGCAGAAATATGACCTAACAAGTCTTGTTTTTTTTCTGACAAAAAAAAATTAACTTTTTTTAACTAAGTGGACTCGCATAGTATATAAAAGGTTTAAATTTAAAAAAAATTAAAACAAAAACAAAATGTCATAAAAAAGCCATTTAAAAAGCGTCAAAGCATACATCAAGCTTGCTTGGCACAAAAATTGATAAAACTTGACTGATATAAGTTCTTCTTTAAAGCAAAAAAGCTAAAAGGTTTGCAATTAAGTACCAAATTTTGTACTAACATCTTTAAAATCAGCATGTTAGCTTTCACAAGCTCTAGTATAAACATACTTGGATACTTAGTTTAGGAAATGTTTTATTTTTTAAGATTTCAAATACTTTTATCTATCTTTAGGCTTTATAATGACAACTAATTAAAACAATAAAAATAAAGATAAAACCCTTTGTGTTATGAAAAAAATAATACTTACAAGTCTGCTTTTCATAGCTTTTGGCATTTTCGAAAATGCGAATGCACAACAATTGCCTCGCTATACGCAATATATGTTCAACAAAATGGTGTTGAATCCTGGATATACGGGTAGCAATGAAGCTTTGAGCCTTACTGCTTTGTATCGCACACAGTGGATAAACATTGATGGAGCACCAACAAGTATTACTTTGAGTGGTCATGCTCCTTTGGGCACTCAAAAAAAGCTGGGTTTGGGTGGCTATCTCGAATATGACCAAATCGGTGTACACACACAAATCAATGCTTTTGCGGCCTATTCTTACAAGTTTATTCTTGGCGAAAGTCGTTTGTCTTTAGGCTTGCAAGGTGGCGTTTCTTATCGTTCTTCCGACTATCAAAGTGTTGAAGGAAATTCACTTATTGTTACAGCAATTGATGTGCCTTTTCAAAATAATGAAACTAGATTGTTGCCCAACTTTGGCTTAGGTTTATACTATTATCAGCCAAATTTGTTTTATGTAGGTGCTGCAATTCCTTATTTGCTCAACAATAATCTGCGTGACCCATTGATTGATCCTGCTAGAACACCACATCAAGATAGACACTATAATTTTATGGCTGGACTTGTTTTGGGCAAGAGCGTAAAAATTAGTCCTTCAACACTTATCAAAATTGTACCGAGCCAAGCACCTATTCAGTTCGATATGAACTTGATGGCTTCTTTGAAAGAAAAACTTTGGTTAGGTGTTTCTTATCGTTTTGCGGCAGGCAATGAAGGCAAACCTTTAGAGAGTGAATCTATTAATGGTATTATTGCCTTTCAAGTAAAACAAGTTCGTATAGGATATGCCTATGACTACACTATTTCGGCATTAGATGCTTTTGCGATGCCTTTGGGTTCGCACGAAATAACGCTAAATTATGATATGAAAGGCAAAGGAGTTCGTTATTATACGCCTCGACATTTTTAAGCTTTTTATGTTTTCAAAAAAATAAATTCGTATCTTGCACGGCCATTATCGTTATTTTTCGATAATGGTTTTTTTTTATGTCTAAGTGCCAAAAAAAACATGAAACAACAAGAGCAAGTAAAAGATTTTTTTGATGGTCATGCACCAAATTACAAGCAAAAATATGCTAAAACCGATACTTATTACGATTATTTTTTTTATGAACGTTTAGAAACTGCTACGCAAAACTTTAGCTTTGCAAAAAAAAGTATTTTGGATATTGGTACAGGAACAGGTGCTTTATATGACTATATTTCTAGGCAAACAAACGAAAATTTCGATTTTGTTGGTACTGATATTTCGCCAAAAATGATTGCACAAAGTCGTATTCCTCCTCAAAACAGAAAAGTTGGAAATTGCTATGAACTAGATTATGAGCAGAAATATTTTGATTTTATGTTTATGCTCGGCGTTACAACCTATATTAATGATGATGAATTAGCTCAAAACTTAGCTTTTATCCATCAAAAAATGTCGGTTGATTCTCGTGCTATTATTACCTTTACCAATAGCAAAAGCTTGGATAATACGGTGCGTAATGCCTTAAAAAGTTTGCTCAAAATTTTTGCGAGCAAAGAGCGAGTTATTGTGCAAGATTTCACTATTTATTCCTACCTTCTAAAAGATGCCGAACATTTGTTATCGAAAGATTTTGAAATAGAAAAAGTCATTTTTCTCAATCATACTATTTTTCCATTTAGCCGTTTGATGCCTTCTTTTTCAGTAAAAGTAGCCAAATGGATAGGCAAAAGTTTAAAAAACAAAAAGGTTTTAAATTCGTTGAGTTCTGATTTTATGTTTGTGTTGAAGAAAAAATGATATGCTATTTTTTATGAAAAGCAACGGATTAGCTTGCGTTTTCGTTTGACATTTAAACGATGTCTTTTTTAACAATGATTCTTCTGACATTTTTTATAACAATTTTCAGTTGAATAAAAAAAACGCTTTTTGGCAAGGGAAACATACTATTTTTCAGTTCAAAAGGCTATAAAAATGGCAAATATTGGCCACCTTAGCCTAAAAAAATAATATGTTTAAGCCTTTGATAAAAAAAAGTATAAATGTCTGAACTATTGTTTTAAGGTAACAATAAATTTAAATACACCTACATGAAAACGAAAATGACTTTAATTTTGTTGGCATTTTTCGCAACAATAAACGCAAATGCTCAACAAGTATCAACCGAACCGATTGTTTCTGCTTTCAATAAATTTCAAATTGGAGTCAACTTTTCAACAGATTACAATTATAGAACTTTGAAAGCAACAGATGCTGTTTCAAATTTTGTAAAAGAAGAAAGAAATCTTACAGAATTTCCTAAAATTTCTTATACAACAGGTTTAAATATTTGCTTCAACTTTACCAACAATATAGGAGTTGAAACAGGTCTTCAATATTCTAATAAAGGTTATAAAAATAGAGCCGCCTTGTTTTTTGAAGAAGATTTGTTATCTTCAATAGTAAATCCTCCTCTAAAATATAAGCTTACTTATAATTTTCATTATCTTGATGTGCCTCTAATGGCTAACTTTAGCTTTGGCAAACGAAAAGTTCGATTTATTTCTAGTGTTGGTCTCACTACAAATTTTCTGATTAAACAAAAGTCAAAATCTGTTCTGGAAGGCGAAAACGCTGTTTTTACTACCTCTAACGCTTTTAACAAAGTAAATTTTTCGCCCACAATTAGCTTTGGAATAGATTATAAAATAAATGAAATGTTTAATTTAAGAGTACAGCCTACTTTTAGATATGGTATGGCAAAAATAAAGGATGCTCCAGTAACGGCTTATCTCTGGAATGCAGGTATCAATGTAGGTGTTTATTTGTAAAAGAAATGATGTGATTTAGAGGCTGTTTAAATTCTATTCTTTGACTTAAATTATATAAAAATGAAAATGGCTACTGTATTTTTTCAGAAATACAGTAGCCATTTTTTTATTTCAAAAGAATGTTATGATAATCGAGGTGGAAGGCACTTTTAAAGTGCCTTCCACCTAAATACTAAAAAAGAACGACATGCCCTTGTTGGTGTTATCACCAACAAGTTGTTACGAAAAAATACGCTATTTATCCTTTTAGTTGCTGGTGATAACACACAGCAACGGCGAGAGTTGTCGTTTTTTTAGAATAAAATAACATGCAATAAAAAGGCTAAAATGCCAATTACTTAGATTACAGTGTACTACCTCTACTGAGCCTTTTTCGTGATTTTGCTCAATAGCGATGCTTTTTATAAGTACCTTTTCGGCATATTTTAGCTAAATATCAAAAAAACAAAATCTATGTGCGGAAAGACAGATAAAAAACTATACCGCACGAATAGGTCGGCTATAATTTCTTCCTCCTGCTTCTATTTTGTAAATATAATAGCCTGTTGGCAAAGCATGGTCGCTAGGCTTGAAACTGATATTGTAACTTCCTGCTTCTCTAAAGTCATTTAAAATAGTCGTTAGCGTTTGTCCTGCCGTATTCTGAATCATAACTTTGACTGTTCCACGCACCAAAACAGCATATTTGATGAGATAAGCACCGCTAATAGCTGGATTTCGTTGGTGGCCAAGCAAAACGGCAGTTTCGTTTGAGCCTAAGCTCGGCTGACAAGCTTCCATCAAGTTTTCCATTCTGCTAAAATCGTTGCCCAAAACAGCATTTACCACCAAAGGATCGAGGCAAAGCCAGTCTTGCAAGAGCGTAGCATAAATGGATTTGAAGTCGGTGCCGCCATTGTCATAATCAATATTTCCAGAGCCAGCTAAGGCTTCTAAACTAATATCAGGAGCAGTTCCTTCCAAACCATTGCCATTTAAGCCATCGCCAAATAACAACATCGGAGCACCTTCGCCATGGTCTGTACCCAAAGAACCATTTTGAAGCACTCTTCTTCCAAATTCTGAAAAAGTAACCATCAAAACATTTTGCGACTGATTGGTAGCTGCTAAGTCATCGTAAAAAGCTTTCACACTACCCGACAATCTGTTCATGAGTGTGGCATGTCTCGCTATTTGGTCGGAATGAGTATCGAAGCCGCCTAATGTTGCCATATATACTTTTGTGCCTAAGTTTCCTTTTATCAAACGTGATATAATGCCCAATTCTTCAGCAAAATTTTCATCTGGATAAACGACATCATTTGTAGAGGCATCATAAGCATTTTTGATAGTTTCTGAATAGCGAAATGAACTATTGGCGACTGTTCGCATGAAACCCAACTCGCTTCCATATTTGCATTCAGGCAGACTTTCAGTACTATACAACTGCCCTGTTTGGGCGATTTGATAAAACTCGTCTGGGTCATTTATCACTAAAGACATATTGCTGTTGTCGCCACGAAAAGCCAGATTACTTTCAGAACCTATTTGTATGGCTGGCGGAATAGTTGGCGGAGCACTCAGATAAGAAGGGTATTCTTGTTCGAAAAAGCGACCAAGCCAACCGCTTCGCAAGTTTTCTTCTGACTCGCTGGCAGAAGCCCAAATATCAGATGAGCGAAAATGCGAGAAATTTTGGTCGCCATACGCTACATTGTGTATCACTTTCATTTTGCCTTCTAACCACAAAGGCTCTAAAGCAGCCATCGTATTGGGCATACCAAAAGCACCATCGGCATCTAAATTAATAATTTCTGCTTCGGGAATAGCTATATCTGGTCGGTGGCCGAGATAGGTGCTATAATCGTTCAAAGGAATGATAGTGTTTAAGCCATCATTGCCGCCGCCCAATCTTATAAGTACCAAAACTCTATCGGTTTCGGCATTGTCTAAGGCTGCAAGTAAAGGCGAACTTGCTAAGGCTTTAACTGTGGAATTTCCCAAAAATAAAGAACCGCCAAGCGTTGTTAAACCAGCCGTTAAAAATTGTCTTCTACTCCATCTTTTGTGGTCTTTTGCATGTGCTTTTCCATCTTCCAATTTTGCACCATGTCGCATATTTTCCTTTTTGGGTTCGCAACAGTTGTTTTTGCTTTCGTGATGATGGTGAGTGTTATGATTTTTTGCCATTATTGCTATTGTTTTATTTTTTGTAAGTGAAAAAAAGTCAAAAGTTTTTATAAACAGAAACTCATTTTCAGTTAAGCCAACTGAAATTCAGGTAATTTGATGATATATTTCAACAAATTAAACATTTGGTCACCTGCTTCTTCCCAGTCTAATGACCAATAGCCATTTTCAAAATAATTTTGTGGAATATCGCCCTTAAAAACACGAGTAGCAACTTCATAGGTTTCAGGTCTGTTAAAACCATTTGGCAACAGAAAATCGACAATTTTGGTCGTAATAAACAATGGGTCATATGAATTGTCGCTAAGATTTTTTGCTAATGTTACCCAATTTGCTTTTGTGCCAACAGTAGCAGTATCTAGCAAAGTATCTCGCACAAAATCCCAACGTTTTGTCAAAGAATCTTCCGTTATCCAAGAGCGATAGCCCTGCCAACCTGCCACATCAACAGGTGCGAAAACAGCTTGACTCAGCTCATTGCAATCTCTTCTAACATCATTAAACATGCCATCGTCATATTCAATGCCTGTCTGATGTATCAAATTCATAAAACACTCAACAGGACTTTTGATGCGTGTGCCAATAAAAGCATCATCAAAAAAGTGTTCGCTTTTGAACAACTGCTTCAATACTGGTTTTAATTCAAAGTTGTTGTTTTTGAAGGTAGTAGCAAGAGCTGCAACGATATTTTCGTCTGGCGTTTCATAAATAAAATATTTATACAGCTTGGTGCAAATATGTGTTGCAATTTCATCGGTACGCTCTTGAAACAAAATATCATGCACATCATCATAGTTCCAAATGCCTGTTTGTCCAAATATCGTTTTTTCCTCCAAATCGAAACGACCTGCCGTAAAATATGCTCCTGACAAAGCAGACCTATTTACTTGCCAGCCTGTCAAAGCTCGTGATGTTTCTTCAATATCGGCTTGCGTATAACCATTATCAACACCCAAAGTAAACAACTCATATAGCTCACGTCCATAATTTTCATTCGGACTATTTCTTGTATTGCTATAGCCATCGAGATAAATGAGCATAGCTGGTGTTTTGCCCATATCATAAACAAAATCACGGAAATTGCCTAGTGCATTTTGCTGCAATATTTTGTGATAGGCATACAAATATACAGAAGCATCATATACGCCAGTTTCTGTTACGAAGTGGTTGTGCCAAAAGAAAGTTAGCTTATCTCGAAAGCCATTATTTAGCATATCTGTAAAAAACTGATATATCCATTCATAACGTTGGTTACGTCTTTCAGTATTATAATCCTCTAAACTTGTATAACCATAAAGTGGTTCAAGCGTCCAATCTGCCCAAATAGGCGTGGGCGACAATGGCAAATTATAGGCATCTTCAACAATTTGTTCGATTAAAGCGTCAGGGTTTTGAGCAAGTCCGTCCACAATCTGTTGATGTGTTGCTCCAAACCCCATACGTCTATACAAATGAGTGATTCGCCTATTGTCCCACGGCTTCGCAACACTTGGCACATAGGCGGCAATGCCGCTTGTAATACAATCTTGAATTGGCATATTCTTTAATTTGAAAAGTGTGTGATATATTATTTATTTTGTAACAAAGGTAATAACGACTATAATTTACATAAAAATTTGAGCATATCAAACTGTATCAATAAGTTGTCTATTTTTTTATTGCTGTAACTAAAATAAAAAGTTAACATCATAATTTTTTAAATGACTATTTACTTCATTATTAACCAATTACATATTTAATTCATATTAAAAAATCAAAAAACAAAGCTTTTTCTAATAAGCATTTTATTGTCAAAATTTACATCTTATCTTTTTATAACCATTTAGGTCATCGCAATTTTAGCTTAAAAATACCAATATCTAAATAATTGTTTAACTTTTTTTTAAAAAAAAATATAAATATTAGCTGTCTAAATTCATATGCAAGTTTAAAATTACATTTTTTTATTAAATTCTACATTTTTTTTGCGTAAATATTTATCTAAAAAAGCTTTACATATTCATATTTAACATTATAAGTAAGTATTGATTTGTGCAATATATTTGAATAAATGAATACACTTTCTTTTTTGTAAGTATTTTGTTTTTCACAATATCGCTTGCATAGAATAAAACATTATTAATAAAACTTCCGTACAAAATAGCAAACAAACTTACAAAATTTAAAAGCTGTTTAGATTTTTTTGGCTTAAAAAAAACATAACCTAAACAGCCTCTTATTGAAAATGTTACCATTATTATTTTGAGAAATACATTTTCAAACCTATACTAAAATACTTCACAACTCATGTTTACAAAAATTAAAAGAAGCTTTTTTTTATGCTTTTTTTCATTCAGCTTTTTTTGTTCTTTCTCAATTTTGGCTTGGAATCCAGATGCTGGCATTATTAATCCTTATACCACAAACGCAAATATAAGTTTATCGTCAGGCAATGAAGCTCACAAAATAAATGATGGTGATACACAAACTTTTTGGCAATCGGAAGCACCACTACCATCAAATTTTATTGAACGAACAGACCTCAATATTTTGGCTGGCTTGGGTGCTATTGGGCTTTGCACCTCCTCCAACAATACGGCTTGCCACGATGTAACAGATACCAACTTGGACACTAGCACACCGATTAATAGGGTTGGAAATCTTGCTTTTTTAAATATCGTTTTGCCTCAAACAAGCAATGTATTAAGTGTGTCTTTGAAATGCAATGCTACGGCAGATATACGAGTTTATATGCAGAAAACGAATGGCGATAATTTTTTGATAGGAACATATACAGCAGAAAATAGCTATGGCTTACTTCGTTTTACACACTTCAATACTGACATTGCAAGTATTCGGTTAGAAAGTGATGCCGATTTTTCGGTTTTTGAAGTCGCTGCTTTAGCCGATTTACCTACGGAATATGCTTTTTTCGATTTGGGCGAAATAAAACCTGTTGGTTGGATAAGTACTCGACATTGGATGAGCGATAATGTAGCTTCAACAAAACTATATGTCAGTACTGATGCCGAAAATTGGACGCAAGTAGCACAGCTTAATCCAGTTTCTTTGCATACTATGGAAACCGTTTTGCCAGAAAATATAAATGCTCGATATGTGAAACTCGAACATGCCTTACATGATATTGATTGGGTAAAAGCAAGTATTTGGGAAATGGCAGTTTATGACAAAAATGGCCCTTTTGGAGCAATGCCAACGCCAGAAATTCAAGCACATACGATGTCCGAACTTTTGGGTGTAAATGGCGTTTGGGGCTGGGGCTACAATACCTATGGCAGCGAGTTGGAGCAAGGAAAAGGTGCAACGCATTTTAATCGGTTGGCGAGTCATGCACGAAATTATCATAATATGGATTGGGACATTACCGACCCAGACCATACGCCAAATTACGAAAATATGGCCAATGGAAACGGCACAGAAGGACAGCCGTGGCTCAATTGGGATATAGAATATCAGTCGTGGAATGATGCTGGCTTGAAAGTGCAAGCAAGTATTCAATTTTTATCGACAATGCAGCCTTTGGCAACATGGAATACGCCTTATGCTTCTGCGTATAATTATGGCTATGCTTTTGCGGCTCATTTTGGCCCTACCAGCGGAAATGGATTAATTGATGCAATGGAAATAGGCAATGAACCGTGGCATTATCCATCTGATTTTTATGAAGAAGTGTTGCGAGGCATGGCTGAAGGTGCAAAGGCTGCCGACCCAAATATGCAAGTGATGTCGTGTGCTTTGCAGGCTGGCATTGTGGAAAATGAAAATAGCTATTTCAAAAATTATACAGGCACTCACCTCAGCGAAACGGCAGCCAATTCGATTGATATTTACAATATTCATCATTATAGCTATGTAAATACCGAAGATGGAAATCGTATGGGTGTACACCCAGAGCATCAACATTCGAGCATGAAATATATCTTAAATGATATTCGATTTCGCAACATAAATATGCCAAACAAAAAGATTTATTTGTCGGAATGGGGCTGGGATAGTGCTGGCGGTGGCGAAAATTGCACGCATAGCGAGTGCGTCACGGAGCAAGAGCAAGCTTTTTATGCCGTAAGAGGTGCGTTGATGTCGGCACGTTTGGGCTTAGACCGTTTGAGTTGGTATTTTTATGCAAATACAGGTGGCGGTTCTTCTTTATATGCTCGCTCTGGTCTGACTGCTTCGGCAGCAACAGGGTTTGCCGAAAAGCGTTCTTTCAAAGCTTTAGAAAGTATGGTAAATACGATAGGCGACAAGCATTTTATAGATGTTATTCAAGAAAATGACGAAGCTTGGGTTTATTTATTAGGCGATGAAAATGGAAATGCGACACATTTGGCAGCATGGCGACCCATAAATGGAAATGACGAAAATGAAATAACAATTGATATTGATTTGAATAAAACGGCTGTTGAGGCTCGTATTCTAAATGGTTTTTCGAGTGATGGACAAACGACAAGTTTGCCAATTTCTAATAATGGAACAATGACTTTGAGCATTTCTTCTGCTCCGCTCATTGTTTCTTTAGGCGAAACCAATGTGAATCCGCTCACTACAAATCCTATTTGGAAGCTGAAAGTTTTTTTGGAAGGTGCTTATAATGTTTCAGATGGTTTGATGAACACAAGATTGCAAAACGAAAATTTGCTTTCTAGCACACAACCTTTTGGCGAAATGCCATGGAACTACACAGGAAATGAAAGTATTGCAACAGTAGTAAATGAGGTGGAAAATATAGTGGATTGGGTGTTGGTAGAAGCACGAAACCCCAATGATATATACGAAATAGTGGCTCGAAAAGCAGCCGTTTTGTTGCGAGATGGCAGTATTGTCGATGCCGATAATTTGGAAAATGGCCTAGCTTTCAATGATTTAGACATGAATAAAAATTACTATGTTGTTATTAGAAGTCGCAACCATTTAGATGTTGCGAGTGCCAAAACTGTTATTTTTCCAAACGAAATAGTATATGATTTTACGAAATTAGAAAATATTTATGGTGGCGAAAGTCAGGCTAAAATAGTAGCCAACGATATATGGGCTTTGTGTGCAGGCGATATAAATGCAAATGGTGTGATTACGGTTAGCGATTTCAATTATTTCAAAGATGAACTTTCTTTTATCAATGAGTATGTGAGCAGCGACACAAATTTTGATGGCAATGTGACTGTCACGGATTTCAATACTTTTAAAAACAATTTTAGCATTATCGGAATATACGCCATTCGATATTAATTAATAGACCTGTTACTCTATAAAACTATTGATTATCAGTAGCTTATAAATGTTC
>JBMZCV010000167.1:0-10945 GCA_049613665.1 Chitinophagales bacterium
GATATAATTTCTTCCTTATGTTATCTTTGCACCACCCAAATTGTCAAAGAACCAATTTTTCCTAAAAAATACTGCATCAATACCATTTTTCGCCTTTTTCTAGCCAAATACTCCATTCCTTGTTATAGGTATGAATTTTCTGTGTTTCCTCCTCCATTTCTTTCTCATTTTTCTTATGATATACTTTTTGTCCAGCATTTGACCATTCAAAAATGCCGCCATACAAATTTGCGACATCGGCATAACCTTCGGCAAGTAGCTTTTCGCTTACTTTTTCGCTCCGATAACCCACCGAACAATAAACAATTATCTTGGCATCTTTTGGCAAATTTTGCAGGCGTTTTATACTAAAATCGTCATAGCCTACCCAAATTGCATCTTTCAAATGACTGATTTCATACTCCTTTTGTGCTCTTGCATCTAAAAAAACATAGTTTTGTTTTTTGTTTTCCAAAATTTCAACAACCGTAATTTCCTCAACGCTATGTCCTAATAATTCAATTAACATTTGACCAAACTGTTCATTTTTTACATTTTGAGGCCATATTTTTTGAGAAAAACCAAAAAGAAGGAACAAAATTAAAATTTTTATGGTTATTCGTTTAAAGTACATCATTGGTAAAATTTTAGTTTTGCAAAACAAAGCTTTTTGAATTTTAAGTTTTTAAAGAAAAATATAAAACTTATATTTCTTAAACGCTAAGAAATGTTCTTTGGTTTAAAATAGGGAATTATCGGAATTTAATTTGCAAAAAAATCCTTATCTTTGCTTTTCTTTGTTTCAAAAAACATTGCGAAAAAGACACATAGCAATGTGTCTCTGCTTGAAAAAATTGTTAAAGAATTTATTATATACAAAAAAATGAGTACAACAGTAAGAACACGATATGCACCTAGTCCGACAGGATTTCAACATATTGGCGGCATCAGAACAGCTTTATTTTGCTATTTGTTTACCAAAAAAATGGGTGGCAAAATGGTTTTGCGAATAGAAGACACCGACAGAACTCGCTATGTCGAAGGAGCAGAACAATACATTATTGATGCTTTAAATTGGTGTGGAATGGAAGTAGATGAAGGCGTACATTTGGGTGGCGACTATGGCCCATATCGTCAGTCAGACAGAAAAGCTTTGTATCAAGAAAATGTACAAAAATTGCTCGACAATGGGCAAGCTTATTATGCTTTCGATACGCCAGAAGAGTTACAGGCTTTGCGTGAAGAATTGGAAAAAAGCAAAGCGGCTTCTCGTCAATATGGCGTTTCGACTCGTATGCGTATGAAAAATTCTTTGACACTATCAGAAGCAGAAACGAAAGCCTTGCTAGATGCTGGTACTCCTTATGTTGTGCGTATCAGAATACCAGAAGATGAAATTGTGACGATACACGATGTAGTGCATGGTGTGGTGCAAGTAGAGAGCAATTTGTTGGACGATAAAATTTTGATGAAAGGCGATGGAATGCCTACTTATCATCTTGCCAATGTGGTTGATGACCATTATATGCAAATTACGCATGTGATTCGTGGCGATGAGTGGTTGCCTTCTACACCTCTGCACGCTGTGTTATACAAAGCTTTTGGTTGGCAAGATACGATGCCAAAGTTTGCACATTTGCCTTTGATTTTGAAGCCGACTGGCAAAGGAAAATTGAGCAAAAGGGCGGCTGATAAACTTGGTTTTTCGGTTTTTCCACTCGCTTGGCAGCACCCAACAAAAGACGAAAGCTCGTCTGGTTTTGCGGAAGATGGCTTTTTGCCAGAAGCATTTATCAATGTATTAGCGTTTTTGGGCTGGAATCCTGGCAATGAGCAAGAGATTTTTTCTATGCAAGAATTGATAGAAAATTTTTCGCTAGATAGAATCCAAAAAGCTGGTGCAAAATTTAATTTTGATAAAGCAAAATGGTTCAACGAACAGCATTTACGTTCAAAAAGCGATGCAGAATTGATGAATTTGGTACAAGAAGTTGCACCAGAAGCGTATGCTAATGTTGATACCGAATTATTGCAAAAAGCAGTTGTTATGATGAGAGACCGCATGACATTTGCTAAAGATTTTTGGGAAAATGCCATTTATTTTTTCGAAAAGCCAGCCGCTTATGATGCAAAAGTAGTGCGTAAGAAATGGAAAGAAGAACGCAAGCCTTCGTTTGTGATGTTGCGAAATAGGCTAGAAGCATTGGAAGATTTTAGTGCTGCGGAAATCGAAAAAACGGTAAAAGATTTTATTCACGAAACAAAATTGGGTTTTGGAAATGTCTTGCAAGTTTTTCGTGTGATGTTGGCAGGAACTATGGCTGGGCCAGATATTTTTCAGATGGCAGATATTTTGGGACAAGCCGAAGTAGTGGATAGAATGGATGTGGCAGCCCAAAAAATGGACGAGATGAAATCTTAAATATCAAGTGCTATTTAATAAAACATTCGTTTAGTTGCAAACGCATTGACAATCAAGATGTTATCTTGTTCTGAAATGCCCAAAAACTCCTGAACGACTACTTAATAGGTAGCATAAAAATAGCGAAATAGCATACAAAGCGTATGCTATTTCTTTTTCATAAAGTATTCTTTCTACTTAATTAATATTTTCTGACTCGTTTCAAAGCCATTTTCGCCCACGATTTGCAATACATACATACCTGTATTTTCATACAAATTTCTATTTATTTGATACGTTTGAGTTTGATTTCCAACAGTTTGCATACTTTCAAATACTTTTTCTACCAAACGACCGCTAGTATCATAAATATTTGCTGTTACACGCTGTTGCTCATTCAAAGTATAGCTAATTGTCATATCTTCATTTATCGGATTAGGATAAACATTCACTAAACTAACTTTATTTTCAGTAGTTTCAATGCTGCTTGGCATCAAAGTGATAGAACGATTTGCAGCATATACATTGTCGCCACTACTATTAGCATTGTTGTTTCCAGCTACGCCTGCTGCATAAAATGTGATAGCTTCTGGTGCTACATCTGGAGCAGTCCACGAAAAAGTAAAAGTTCCATTGCTATTTGCCATATCGTGATGCACAAAAGTGCGTCCTACTGGGTCGGTGCTAATGCCTACATTTGCAGCATTTTCCATAAAAGAGCCAACAGGGTTTCCGTCGGTATCTCGGCATTCCAATTCAAAACCAAAAACTGTTTTGGTAGCATCTTCCAAATTTACTGTAATGTTGTAAGTTTGGCTTGGTAAATATTGGTTCACTCCATTATTAAAAATAATATTGAAGCTGCCGCCGCCCATATTTAATACACCTCCTGAGTGACATTGCGTACAAATAGTAGTGCCAGTAAGACCTTCAGCACCCGTTTTTCCGAGCGGTGGTGTAGCACTAAAAGTGTAAACATTGTTATAATTAAAGGTTACAATAGAGCAACATACAAGTATAGCGATAAGTGTGGATAATTTTTTCATTATTTTTTATTGTTTTTTAGCAACTGTTTAGATATAGGCATTTTTTCAACCCAAATCGCCATAACATAAATAGCTACGTTTTTTATAATTGTTCTTTTGTATTAGCAATTTTGGTTATCAACTTCTTGATAATATAGTCACGTTTTTTGTAACTTTTTTTAGAAGAGTATATTGTTTTTGTTTTATTTAGACGAAAGAACTTAAATAAAGTTTCATTTTAGTGACAATTATTTATTAACTTCCATATATTTGTTTTTTGCTTATAACTTGTTTTTTTTATTTATTAGCTCTTCTGTTTTTTCAAATAGCCATTGTCGCTCACCGATATTTGGCATTTTTTGAAGGTCTTTTTTCAAGTTATCTAAAGGTCTATTTCCGCCAAATCTGATACGCAACAAACGATTGAGAAGGTTAATAAAATTTTGGCACGATTCGATATTATAATTCGACATCACTTTATCACGCCTTATATATTGTCGCAAGGCATCTAGTGCTGATTTGAGCGGCTCATAGTCGGCCTCCTCATAATAGGTTTTGATATGCAAAATTTTGTAATTGATATAAAAGTATGGGTCAATCAATTCTACGGTCATCAAATGTTGTCCTGCTTTTTTATAGTCTTTCAGATGAAAATACAACAATGCAATGCAATAGTTATAGACATCGGCTCGATATTTTGGGTGTACTTTTAAGCGATACTCCTCAATAAACCATTTTGCCCATTCATATTCTTTAAGTTTTAGGGCTGCCATACCAATATTTTTATAGTTGTATGGCTGAATATATTTGTCAACCATCAGTATATTGTCGTTCAACATAGCTTTATACAACTTAAATATTTCTTTTAGGTATATGCCTTTTCCATTTTTAATTTTTTTGGTACAATAATTTGCCAGAGCCGTATAAATATGTCTAATTTCATCACCAGCCAGAATGTCTCCATAAGATTCTAGCAAGTTTTTCAGAATTTCAAAATGTTTTTCATCGTCTTCCTTGAGTAACATACACAAATGATAATACATTTTGATAAAAGGCACTTCTTGCAAATCGGAATGAGCAACTACATCTAGTACCTCTTCCATTAAAGTCAGCTCATAATTGACACGCACAATGTTTTGTAAGTTAATAATGGCAGTCATATATCGCAATTTTGTCGCTATATAATAAACATCTAAATCATTAATAACTTTTTGAATACCAGACTTTGCAGGGCGACTATTTTCGTACATGAGTTGCTGAAAATCCAAATTAGACAACTCAAAAACATGATGAAAATATTCCGTATCTTGTGCAGGCTTTTTATCTAAACTTTTTGTGATACTATGTATTTTTTTATGAAATAGGTTATTCAGCTTTCTATTCATAAACGATTTGAGCAACAATTCATTTTTCAATTTATTGTTTTGCTCTAGTTCCAGAAAAATAAAAAAGTCTTCCATTATTTTGCTCATTTGCGACATTAAGGCACGAAGCGATGAATCCTCTTTTTTCTTTTTTGGAAATAATTTTTTAAATACTAACTCTTTATTCAAATTTTCGCTGTTGCAACTTGGGTGTTCTTTTTTTATAATTTCATAGAGTTTAATAATATTGTCAGTTTTATTAAAAATAGGTGACTTTAAATAAAGTCCTAATTTTGTTAATTCTTTATTTGACAATTTTTCGAACATAGCTATCAATTTGCTATTGTGCATAATATTAGATGGAGTCTTTTAAAAGGTAAAATAAAAAAATATTTACTTTATTTATAACTGTTCAACACATACAATTTTGACTAAAAAAAACGTCTTTTATCTCAAAAGCTTATTGCTGAATAGTTAAGTGCCAAGTACTATTTAATAAAAGGACGATTCGTTGCTAACGTATTGAAAATCAGTATGTTAGCTTCAACAAAATAATGAAAAACTGCCTTATAAAGTAAATTTATTAGAGTTAAAAAAAAATCAAAATAACAAATAAGTAATAATACATTTTTCTAATCAAAGAAACAAATATATCATTACTATCAGACCTTATTCACAAAATTTTAAGTAAAAAAAGTATAAGGTCTATTTTTTTAAATTTAAAGCAATTTAGTTTATAGTATAATAAAACAAATACTTGGTAACAAGTGCTAAACTAAACCTCAAGCATTATTTAACAAAAGAGTTGCTTGCATTACTAGCACACTTAAAAATTAGGATATTAACCTCTATAATTCGTAAAATAGGCTTCGATATTTATCGAAGTTTTCTAAATTATTTAGTCAAGCGTAAGTTTTTCATAAAAATAACATTTTTTTTCTACTTTTGCAGAAAAGATAATCTAAAAGCGTGACTAACATTGTCTTTTTTAAGTCAAAACAGCAAAGTTTTATTAAAAAAAACATATAAATCTTAATTGCAATCTATTATACAACAACTACATAAAATTTTAATATATACATTTATTTAAAAATAAAAATTATTGCTCTAAGTTTAAAATTTAAAATAATTCCATTATTTTTAGTATCTTTGGTTAATCTGGCTTAATCTCAAACTACAATTTATATGGTCTAGCTATTTCAAATCAAAAATAGTTGTTATAAAATTTACTTATATTTTTGCAACAATTGGAGATTACTATCAAATATGTTTTAATATATATTCTAATTTGTGCTAACACATTGAAAATCAAGATGTTAGTTTCCAAAATGCAGCAATTTTTATTTGCAAAACTTAGCTAATCATTCGTGTTTCGCTAAAAAATCAATAAGTCCTCAAACAAAAACGTTATCTATTAAAGCTAATACTTTGACTTTCAATGTGTTAGCTTTTTCTTACATGCCAAAAAAATTCTGAGTAACTACTTATATAAAATATTTAATAGACCATTTTAATCAAAACATCCTCTAAAGAATATTATAAGTGCCAAGCACTATTTAATAAAAGGACAATTTGTGCTAATGCCTTGATTTTCAGCATATTAGCTTCCACAATTTGTAGAAAAAACTTGTCCAACTACTTACACTATTCAACAAAAAATTAGTTACTTTCAGTTTTATTTTATTAAGTTGTTAATCCAGCCAAAATATTCAACGCTACTTTTTCGTAATATTACATCGCATTTTCAAATTTAGCATTATGAACTATACAACTATCTTTTCTTTTTTTTTCTTTCTATTATTTAATTCTCTTATAAGTTTTGCGAACAGCCACCCTCACTTAAAAATAAGTGCCAACTTATCTGATGCTACTATCGTATCCAATAACGAAGTACACCTCGATTTAGTTCTTCTAGATTCATTTATGGAAGAGAATGGTTGGCGAAGTGGAAATATTACTACAAACTCAGAAACTCCCAATTCGTTTCGTGCTTCCGAAACAGGCGTACATACAATTACGTTTCGGATATCGTCTTCGGCCGAAAATGGCTTTACTGCTCCTGGTATTGTCAACCCAAATATGACCTTTTGGGGTGAGCAAGCTATCAACTTGCCTGTGACTTTGCAAGGTTTAGAGGCGGCTGACTTGCTTTTTACTCGCAATACCACAGACAATACAGATTTATTAGGTACTTTTGGAACAATAGGCTGCATTATGGCTATTGATGACCTATTTCGTGACGAAAACAATTGTACAGAATTTCGTTTGTTTTTTACTGATATTGAAATTATTACAAAACAAGATAACACCACAAATGAGGTTACACAAGATGACATGGTTCAGACGCAAGACGATTTTGAAGTTGTCGTACAATTTTGTCCAAAGTGCGAAATTACCGATTTGACGGTTGTGCCTACTTGCAATACTGACCTAACTACTTTTTCGGCCGATGTTTCTTTTACAGGCCAACCAGGTTTGGTGTATGAAATTAGCGATAATTTAGGGAATGTTCAAATGGGCGAAAGTGGTACTTATACTTTTGGAACATATAACAATGGCGAAGAGGTGTCGTTCAATGTTGTTTTGCCCAACTCTGACCAAATTTGTAGCCAAACTGCTATTGTTGATTGTACTAGCCTTCCTCCTATTGAAACTTGCTTTGATGGCATTCAGAACAATGGCGAAACAGATATTGACTGTGGGGGAAACAATTGTGTTTCTTGCTTGCCTTGCGATTTATCCGTAACAGCCACAACAGAGTGCATAAACGACAATGAATTTAGAGTAATACTTGACATACAAGGTAGCGAAACCTATCTCATCAGTAATGGTATAATAAATAGCACCTTGACGAGCGGCTTACACGAATTTGGCACTTACAATAAATCGGAATTTGCTAACATAAGCATTGCAAATATACTCGATGCTGCTTGCACTATTTATGTAACCCAACAATATAACGATTGTGAAATTTGCGATTTTGTGCCAGCAAATAATGTCTGTAACTCTGCCATTGGTCTCATGTCTGGCGATAATGGCCCTTTCAATAATTATTGTGCTACAAACCTTGCTAGTGAACCTACATCAGCTAGTTGTTTGACCGACAATATGACAAAAACAGTCTGGTTTGCTTATGAAGGCACAGGCAATTATACAATATTTAGTGCCTATCGTTGTGATGCCATAACGGACTATGAAAATGACTTGCAGTTTGTGATGTATAATGAGTGCAATTCGAGCACAGAAATAGCTTGTAGTGATGATGCAGGTGCTAATCTACAACCCGAAATTGCATTGTTCACAGAAGTAGGCACAACCTACTATTTAATGGTAGATGGCTATGGCAACTATGATACAACAGGTGAGTTTTGTATTGCAGTAAAAGCTTGCAATAGCAATCTTTGCAATATTGAAGCCAACGTTTCGCCAGCTATGTGTGATGTTTCAAACGGTAGTATTAGTCTCAATATGTTGGCAGGCAATGCTCCTTATTCCTATAATTGGGATACAGGGCAAAATACGGCCAATATTTCAGGATTAGAAGCAGGTGTATATCAAGTAACCGTTTCTGAAAATTCAGGTTGTTTTTGTACCAAAAGCATTGAGATAGAAACAACAAATAGCGAAATTGAACTTTTGGTAGAAAGCAATATACCTAATCCCACAAATTCAAATTTGTTTTATTACAATGCAGCAAATATCACAATTATAAATGGCACTCCTCCATACGCCTACCAAACAGAAGGGGTCGGTTATGTTCGTAGCTCAAATATTGGCAATACGGTATATATTGTTTATGGAGACAATGTAAGCTGGACATTAAGTGTAACAGATTCTTATGGTTGTCAGGCTTTCTTTGATAGCAATGCCTTAGGAAATAATTTTTTAGAAATTGTTGATTATAGCATTACTATTCCGAGCGAAGTCACCTTTGCCGATGCTGCTATTGATATTTTTGTAACAGGAGGCGTAGAACCTTATACTTATGCTTGGTCTAATGGCAGCACTACCGAAGATATTATTGATGTGGCTGATGGTTGGCATTCCGTAACAATAACCGATAGCTCTCTGCCAGAGCCTCAAACTATTATTGGTTGGTATTGGATTCAGCCGTCTATAAGACGTGGACGTGGCAAAACAACTTCAAGTTTAGCTGCTTTTCCCAATCCTATGACACAGCAAGCCACCGTAACACTAACTGCCAACCATAGCGGAAAAGCCAATTTGCAACTATTTCGTGCAAATGGGCAACTTGTTGAGCAATTGTTTTCGCAAAATATTCAGGCCAACGAAATATACCGCCTTCCTATTTATGCCGAAAAATTGCCAACAGGTTTATATTTCATAAAATTGGAAACGGAAGCTGGCGAAATGCAAGTAGAAAAAATTATTTTGAAATAAGCTTTTTTCAATCAATGGTTCTGACATTTTTTATAACAATTGTCAGTTTAATAAAAAACACTTTTTGGCAAGTGAAACATACTATTTTTCAGTTCAAAAGGCCATAAAATTTGCAAATATTGGCCACCTTAGTAACAGCAAAAAAAATAGTATGTTTAAGCCTTTCATAAAAAATGTGTAAATGTCCGAAGTATTGTCAATTTAAACTCAAAAAAAATGACATCTTTTTTCGTAATGAAAGAGATGTCATTTTTTTTTTGAAGAATTGTAACACCTTTTTCCTAAAAAAATGAACACAAATAACTAAGCAATCGTTTTTAAGATACAATATGAAAAGCAAAATGCCTTTTTCTAAAATGAATTAAGTATTTTTGCAAAAAAACTACTTGAAAAACAACTAAACTAAGTCGTTTTTTTTTATACCAAAAAAGCAAAAAACATTGATATGCAAACATCTAACATCAATACAATATTGAATAATCCGAATCTGGCGGCTGATTTGCGTCAGATTGCCCAAAAAGTGAAGAATGGCGATAGAATCACCTTTGACGAAGGCGTTTTGTTGTACGAAAAAGGCGATTTGGGTTATTTAGGTACTTTGGCCAACTATATTCGTGAGCAGAAACACGGCGATTATACTTATTTCAACAGAAATTTTCATATCGAACCTACCAACTTGTGCCTTTATACTTGCAAATTTTGCTCCTATTCTCGCCTTATCAAACAAAAAAGCGAAGGTTGGATTTTGACTAGCGAACAGATGTTCGACATCGTGAAAAGCTATGACGACAAAGAGGTAACAGAAGTGCATATTGTAGGCGGTGTATTGCCGCAGATGAATCTTTCTTTTTTCGTAGATTTGATACAAAAAATAAAAACTCATCGGCCGAGTTTGCATGTCAAAGCATTTACGCCAGTAGAATATTTTTATATGTTCAAAAAAGCAAAAGTTTCTTATAAAGAAGGTTTTGAACAGCTAAAAGCGGCTGGCTTGGACTCGATGCCGGGCGGTGGTGCAGAGATTTTTCACGACGAAGTGCGAGATATTATTTGCAAAGACAAATGCAATGCACAACAATGGCTAGACATTCACGAAACAGCTCACAATCTGGGTATTGCCTCTAATGCAACTATGCTTTATGGGCATATAGAAAAATATGACCATAGAGTCGACCACATGAATCGCCTACGAGAGTTGCAAGACAAAACAGGTGGTTTCAACTGTTTTATTCCGCTAAAATTTCGGTCGCAAAACAATGAAATGTCAGATGTAGGCGAAGTGTCTGTTTTAGAAGATTTGAAAAACTATGCCGTAGCACGCATTTTTATGGACAATTTTAAGAATGTAAAAGCATATTGGCCAATGATTGGCCGCTCAACGGCTCAAATGTCGATGGCTTTTGGCGTAAATGATATTGATGGCACGATAGACGATACCACAAAAATTTATTCGATGGCTGGCTCAGAAGAAAAAAATCCTGCGATGACTACTGCCGATATTGTAAAACTTATAAAAGACGTGAACAGACACCCTATTGAGCGTGATAGTATTTATAATATTTTGACGGATTATAATGAAGTAGCACCGCCAAAAACCCAAAATGAATATATCGAATTGCCTGTTATAAAAACGAATTAAGTAGTTAATCAAAAAAACAAGGCATTTGCAAAATATTATATCCTCGAAAAAACGACAACTCTAGCCGTTGTTTGGTGTTATCACCATAGCCGTCAGGTTAGTTAAAAAGCTGAATGTTATGATACCCCAAAGGGGT
>JBMZCV010000168.1:0-10945 GCA_049613665.1 Chitinophagales bacterium
CTGTCAAACGTTCCACTACATCAAGCATATCTTTACGAGCATACTGATGATGACGCTTATCCATACGACCAAAGCGAACATGCGACAAGTTTTTTAGCCACTCAAAATAAGAAACTGTTACACCACCTGCATTTAGAAAAACATCTGGCAAAATCATAATTTTTTTCTTCAGCAAAATACTTTCTGCTTCAGCAGTAATTGGGCCATTAGCCGCTTCTGCAATAATTTTTGCCTTGATTCTATCTGCATTACCTATATGAATAACACGCTCAATAGCTGCTGGTATCAAAATATCACATTCCAACTCCAAAGCATCACTGCTATTTTCGATATTGACAGCACCTTCAAAATTAAGTATGCTACCTGTTTCTTTGCGATGTCTCATAACGGCTTCTATATCCAAGCCTTTGCCCGTAGGGTCATAAATAGCACCTTCATACTCAGCCAAGCCGATAAGAATAGCACCATTTTCTTGAAAGATACGAGCAGAGTGATAGCCTACATTTCCCAAACCTTGAATAACAACTGTTTTGCCTTCAATGCCTGGTGTCAGTCCCAAAGCTTTCATGTCATCTTTGAAACTAACAGCTTCTCTCGTGCCATAAAACACGCCTCGCCCTGTGGCTTCCACACGTCCACGAATACCAGATTGTGTAACGGGTTTTCCTGTCACGCAGCCATAAGCATCAATATTGTTTTGACTAAAAGTAAGGTAAGTATCCAAAATCCAAGCCATTTCACGGCCGCCTGTTCCATAATCTGGAGCAGGCACATCAATTGCAGGCCCGATAAAGTTCTTTTTGATAAGTTCAGTAGTATATCGACGTGTAACTTTTTGCAACTGCCCTACTGTATAAGTACGAGGGTTAATTTTCAAACCACCTTTTGCACCGCCAAAAGGCACATCAACAATAGCACATTTATAAGTCATCAAAGAAGCCAAAGCCATAACTTCATCTTGATTAACGTGTTCGCTATATCGAATACCACCCTTACAAGGCAATTTGTGATGACTATGCTGCACCCGATAAGCTTCAATTACTTGATAACTGTTGCCTACTTTTACGGGAAATCGCATTTGATATACGCTATTACAAGCTTTAATTTGGTCAAGCAAGCCTTTGTTGTGTTTCGTAACGCTTGCGGCTTTATCAAAGTAATGTTCCACACTTTGATTGAAAGACATTTCGTTTACTGCTGCCATATATTTGTATTTATTAACAAAATATAAAAATTATTTTTTTTACCCTAAGAAAACTAAAAAGAAATAAGCTATTTTAGTTTATTGCATTTTTTGTGCATCAAAAATAAGCAGATATAAAATGTTTCATAAAACATTAGAATTTGTTTAAATTTGAAAAAAGATACTAACTTTCATTATATTAGCATAATGTTAATACTTAATGTGCCTTTTTTTCACAAAAATTCAATGAATAGGAATATTAAGGCAAAATTATAATTTTTTTTTTATTAGCGAAGCTAAAAGCAAAAATTTAGTGCCAAAAAAACTAAAAAAATGAACAAATGTTAGTTAGCCATTAAAAACTTAAATGCTTGACAGTTAGCGTCATATGTTATTTTTTTTTTAAAAAAAAACAACATTTTATTTTTCATCATCAATATCTATGCCTAGTTTTTCGAAGCGTTCAAATACCTTTGGGCATTTTTTGCGAATACTATTTTCTAGTTCTTTTTCCCACTCTTCGTCATCTTCATGTTTTTCATACTTCTTCTGAAACTCTTCCATACACTCCAATAAGTGACCTGTTTGGCCAATGCCATCGCCAATAATTTCTAAATAATCGGCAAAGTCTTTATCCTTTTGTGATTTGCCTTTGTCAATCACTTCGCTTATTGGTCGCAAACAATCACACATATCATTTGCAGCCTTATTATTGGTGCTTGTTGCGATATGTAAGCTTCCTATTTTGAGGTCGCCATTATTGGAACAAGAGCAAAAACAGACTGCCAAAAGAAAGAAAATCAGACTATTTTTAATTATTGTGTTTGACATGGTCTTATACATTTTTTATGAGTGAAAAAAATAAACTGTTGGCAAATATATAATACAACTTGTGACGCTCGTAAACTCATTTCGTTTTTTTTGCACAAACTGTTTTACAAAGCTCGACATTTGACAACTGTTATCTTTAACCGTTTTTGAGGCAAAAAAATTTCTTTTTACAGCTTTTTTTTTACTTTTTTTCATATTCATCGCTATTAATTCTCTTTTCGCACTTTACTTTTAGAAAATAGCTGAGGCATGTTATTTTTTACTGTTACTAAGATGGCCAATATTTGCAAATTTAATGGCCTTTTCAACTGAAAAATAGTATGTTTCCCTTGCCAAAAGGTGTTTTTTATTAAGCTGACAATTGTTATAAAAAATGCCTGAACTATTGAAATTGAGAATAACTGTAAAATCTAACTATTTTCTCAAATTGTTTGAGTATTTTTTCAAAAAAAACATGAAACAAAAGCATATAAAAAAAATAATTTTAATTCATTCATTTTTATTCTGGGGAGCTTGCCAATTTTCAGCACCTACAACAGAGCAAAAACAAGTACCAACACTTTCGCCAACAACAACGCAAAAAGCAAAAGCAAAACAGCCTATTTCTTTTATGGAAACAAGCCTTGATGATGCTTTAAAATTGGCTCAAAAAAGCGATAAAATCGTTTTTGTAGATGTTTATACAAATTGGTGTAAACCTTGCAAAGAGATGGATAAATTTGTGTTTAGCGATGCTAAAGTAGGCAACTTTTTTAACAAAAATTTTGTCAATTACAAATTAAATGCCCAAACGCCGACAAATAAAAAAATAGCACGCAAGTATGGAGTATCCGCTTATCCAACTTTGATTTTTGTAGATAAAAATGGTGAAGCTTTGCTATCTAGCATGGGTTATATAGATGCAGAAATGTTGTTGGAATATGCAAAAGAAATATTGGCAGAACAACAGTAAATAAAAAAAGGCACTATCACTACTAATTGAAGTAGCGATAGTGCCAATAAATTTTATAGGTTATTTACCTACTCATTGTCTATTTGATAATATTCAATTTTGAAACCGAACGCTCTGTACCATTAGTTACTTCAACAAAGTAGTAACCGCTATCTAATTGTGTTGTATTCAATTCTACTTCATTTGTCAAGCCAGCAGCTTCATGTTGAGCAGAAATGATAGTACGTCCAGCAAGGTCAAGTATTCTAACTTGAGCTAAACCTTCAGTAGATGTTGTAAAGCTAACTGTTACTTTGTCAGTAGCAGGATTTGGATATACGTTGCTAGAAAGTGTAGCTGCATCTTCAAATAAGTCGAAAGCGTCAGTAGCTTGTCCAAGACGAGCAGAACCAGCAGTTGAAAACTCACCAACAGGTTGTACCCAGTCAGTCCAAGTACCATCACACAATACTCTTACAGAAAATTGGTAATCAGTATTAGGTTGAATACCACTTGTGAAAGTACGGAAGTTAGTAGTTTGTTGTGGGAATGTTTTCCAATTACCACCAGTTTTGCGACCTGCTAATTGATAAGCTTGAGCATCTGCTTGAGCGTCCCATTGTAATGTTACACCAGAAGACGTAAAATCTACTGCTTCTAAGCCAGTAGCCATACCACAAGAAGTAGCACATGGCGCGCAGTCAGCACCACCACAGTCAACACCTGTTTCAGAACCATTCATAATGCCATCGTTACAGGTTGGACCATTACCACCAATACAGAAGTTAGTTGTTTCGCTAGCTGCAAATTCACTACCAGAAGCCAAAGTAGTAGCAGCAGTTACAAGGTAAGAACCGTTACCATATTGACAACACATACCGTCACCATATGAATCATTCATTGTAAAGTCATAACAACCATCATTCAAACAAACATCAACATTTACTACTTCTCCATTTGTGTCATCTGTGTAAGGACCGCCAGAAGCTACTGTTGCACCTGATGCATTAGTAATTGCCCAAGAAGTTTCAGAACCATAGTTGTCAAGTGTAATGCTTACGTTTACGTTTGTACCAAAACAAGGACAAGGCTCGCAATCAGCACCACCACAGTCAACACCTGTTTCAGAACCATTCATAATACCATCGTCACAAGTAGGTAGTGGGCCAGCATTGCCACAGCCATTAGAGTTTAATAAACTTGCTCTAAAACCACCGTTAGCAAACAAAGATTGCATACGAGATTTTTGACCAGCAGTAAACAAGTTCATACAAGAGTCATCAGAATAATCCATATAGTTTTGAACCATATCAGTAGAGTTACAAGAAGTGTGTCCTGTTGCACAGCCATAGTTTGCTGCATCAGAAGTTGGTGTATCATTTACCAAGTCATCAGCATTACAGTTACCGTCGCCCCAGATGTGGCGTAAGTTTAACCAGTGACCTACCTCGTGAGTTGTCGTACGACCACCATCAAAAGGAGCAGATACATAACCTGTTGTACCAAAATATTGAGGCGACATTACTACACCGTCAGTAGAAGCACTACCACCAGGGAATTGTGCATATCCTAAGATACCACCACCAATATTACATATCCACATATTCAAGTATTCACCTGCTGGCCAAGCATTAACACCACCATTAGAAGCAGACTTCATAGCATCGTTAGTACCCCAAGAAGTTGTGTTAGATGACTTTCTAGTGATACCTGTTGTAGGATTTCCATTAGGATCAACAGAAGCTAAACAAAACTCTATTTCAGTATCAGCAGCTTGTGACCAAGTGTTGTTTGCATCAGAGTTTAATCTTCTAAAGTCATCATTCAATACTTGCATTTGCGATTGAATTTGAGCTTCGCTGATGTTTTCGTTAGAGTTACTATATATAATGTGAACAACAGTAGGAATAGTCACAACTGCACGGTCAGCCGTTTGGCCTGTTGCAATCATTTCTTGTGTGTGTCGCTCTACTGCTTCCATAGACAACTCAAGGCTAGGATTAGCAGCCATTTTTTGTTCTAATACGTCCATAGCTGAACAATTACGAACAGTTGCAGTTTGTCCCCAAATAGTGTTTGTTGAAGACATTAACACTAAACTACATAGTGCAAGTTTGAATAAATTTTTAATTCTCATAAAAGTGTTATACATTTAAAAAAATACTGAAAATAAAGAGAAAGTGTGTTTTTAAATTTGAGTGTTTATCTATTAAGTCGCAATTTAAGGCTTTTCGTTACCTTTTTTTTCATTAAAAAGCAGTTTTTTATTAATAAATACACCTTATTTTTAAGTTTCTTTTTTTTGCAATATTTATATTTTAAAATGAACTAAAAAACAACAACAATTAATTTAATAATATTTAAATTTGTATTACTCTTTTTATAAATGAATTAAATATTATTAAAAAACAACTTATTTCTAAATAAAAAAATGAAAGCTATTAAAAAAAGCATACAGTAAACTAAATAGCTATTATTATTAAGTTTTAAACACCAATAAGCACAAAACCAGCCCAAGATAATGGCGTACTATTTTTTTGCTTGATGAGATGTAGTTTAGCTTTTCGTAGAGCTTGTGCATAGTTTTTACCTGCTACAATGTCTTGATAAAAAATTTGTGTGAGTTCAAAAGAAGGTCGGTCATATACTTTAAATAATGTAAAAACGATGTTGGAAACACCTGCATACAAGAAGCCACGATTAATTGTCATCATACCTTCTCCTTTCACAAGATTTCCAATGCCGCTTTCGCAACTACTCAATACCATTAGGTCAGTTTTGAGGTCGAGATGATAGGCATCTGAAATATGAAAAACAGCATTTTCTTTGAAAGTTTCTCCTTTTTCGGGGTGAAAAATAATGCCAGACAAACTAGGTTCTTTTTTATTGAGCAAGCCATGTGCTGCTACATGCACATATTTATGATTGCCTATATATTTTAGAAAATTTGTTTTTGAAGCTGTTCCATGAAACAAGGTTTGTGCCGAAATTCCTTCCTTTTTAAATAACAAGCTGATATTGTGGACTTCGTGTTTCGAATAAATCAACTCTTGATATTTTTTATTATACAACTGTAAAGTTTCTTTCAACTTTTCGTTATTACTTGTTTCAATGGGTATCAAATCGGGAGCGGACTTATATAAATGCTTGGTATATACGGGAGCAAAACCAATAAAACTTTCTGTCAAAAATGAGCGAGTAGCCTGCCGTTTTGAAGTATAATAAAACAAGGTAGCTGAATAATGATAGCTAATATTAAAATATTTTATCAAATAAGGAAGCGTTGTATAAGGAGTTTGCTTTTTCATTTTCTGACACAAAAACGGCTCAAAAGGAACATGAGCCAACTCGTCGTCAGGTATGATAATAAGATTTTTATTGATTTCGGTTTCAGAAACAAGATTATCGTTTGGCAAGGCATTGCCCAAAATAGGCTGTAAAAGCAACTCATATAAACTGTAAGCATAGCCAATAAATGCTTTTCTACTCACATCTTCAATTGTTTCGTTGAAATCTTCGATAAGCTGTGTAAAATGGCTAGGCTGAGTTATTTTTTTGACAGAAAACTTATTTTTTTGAATAGAAAATATAATAATATCTCTTTCGCCAATAAAATAACTAATTAGATATGTATTGACACCCAAAATATTTTGCAAATCTGATATTGAGACAGATTTAATGCGATATTTAAGATTATAATATTCTGTATATTCATTTTCGAGTTGTGATACAAAAGTCTGATATTGTTGATTGAGGCTAAAGTGTCGTTCTTGAAATTGTTTAATTTTATTGCCATCTGCTTTTTCACCCTTGCTTTTTTCATTATTAATATGTTTATCCAAATTAGTCAAGTCTTTTCGCAATATTTGCTCTTGCTCAATCAAGGCAGGCGGTATTTTGCTCTTTGCCTTTGCTTCGGCATCTTTCAAATGACTAAATAAAACAATGCCTTTGCCTTTTTCCGAACAATAAAACGCCTGTCGCAAGTAGGCTTCATCTTTTGAATGGTCGTATAATTCTAAAGCTAATAAAATAATTTGTTCGTAGATAGGCACTACTTTTTGCCCTAACATTAATTTTGAACCTTCTGCCTTATAGCCTTGCATAATTTGGTCAATCAATTCGCCAGCTAACAGATAAGTTTCAAAAGCCATTTTTAGATTAAGCTCTTTTTCCTTATTGTTTTGATAATACAAATGTGTAAAAATCTCTGCTTTTAGTTGCAAATTTTTCAATAAACTCAACGCAGAAGAATAAGACTCTAACTTAGGATTGTCATAAACATAAATATTATTATAATCTATAACCAATGTCATTAAGGCTTTCTGCACATAATTGAGTGCTTTGGTCGTATCTTTTTGCTCAAAATAATAGCTTGCCAAATTGCTATAACTTGATGCAACTTCAGGGTGATATTTTCCAAAAACTTGAATTCGAATATTCAATGCTTTTTGATTATAACTTAAAGCTCGCCTATAATTTTGCAAGCTACCATAGCAAGTTGCCATATTGCTATATACCAAAGCAATATTTGGATGTGTATGATTGTCGTAGCTTTGCTTCCATATCTCAAGTGCTTTTTGAAAATAATTTAAAGCAACTTCATATGATTTTTTTTCAAAATAACAAGTGCCAATAGTATTGTAGCTATGCCCTAAAATAGGATTGTGTGCCGTAAAAATGCGATTTGCAATAGCTTCTGCTTTTTTGCAATAATCCAAAGCTTTATCAAAATCTTGTTGTCCAATATAAGTATGTCCCATGTTATTATAGCCTGTCACTACCGAATGGTGGTCTTCGCCAAAATTTTGTAACCGAATAGCAATCGTTTTGTCTAAATACAATAACACATTCTCGTAGTCGCCTTCATAATAATAACAAGATGATATATGTGAGTAGCTTGTCGCCAAATCTGGGTGAAAACTATCTAGCTTTTCTTCTCTGATGTTCAAAGCTTTTAAAAAATAGTTTAACGCCTCAGAATAATTGGCTGTTCGTAAATAAAGTTGTCCAATATTTGTATAGCTTTCAGCAACCAATATATGCTCTTCATCAAAAATATACAATCTATATTTTAAGGCACTTTCCAAATAAATAAAAGCCTGTTCATATTCGCCCTTATCGCTCAAATAAGTGCCTATTCGATGATAGCAAGCAGCAGTCAAAGGGTGTGTTTTTCCAAATATTTGCAACAAAATATCAAGTGCCAAATAAGCATATTCTAAGGCTTTGCTTTGTTCTCCTTTTTCTATCCATATTTCGCTGATAAAATTGTAAGTTTGTGCTACCTTTTCATGTTCATAGCCTACATTTTTTAGCCAAATATGCAAAGCCTTTTCTTGATATTCTAATGCTTTGTCATGTTGTCCTTTTTTAAAAAAACATAAACCTAAACTATTGTTGCTTGAACCAATATAAGCATTGTGTGGCGAAAAAAGCTGTAAGCGTAAAGCCAAAGCTTTTTCATTAAAAAACAAAGCTTGGTCTAAGTCTTCTTTTCTAAGATAACAATCCCCTAAATGATTAAATGCTGTTGCTACTTCTTGATGTACTTCGCCAAAAGCTTGCTTTAAAATTTCTAAAGCCTGCGAAAAATAATCAATTGCGGTGTGATAATCGCCATTATTGGCATAACAACTGCCTATATTTTGATAAATTTCAGCTAGTTTGTGATGTTGCTCGCCAAAAACACGAATTTTTATTAATAATGATTTTTGGTTATATAAAATTGCCTCTCGATAAGCACCTTTCGCCATATAGCAAGCCGCCAAATTGTTGTATGCTTTTTCTACATCTGAACTAAAATCATCTAAACCTAAATGTTCTTGTTTTATCTCTAACGATTTTTGCAGATGATTAATGGCTTTTCCATATTTATTTTGCTGATAATAAGTGACACCCAAATTATTGTAAGCACCTGCAATTTCTTCATAATTTATATTTGGCAAGTCTAAGCTCAAGTTTAAAGCTTTTTCCAAATAAACTAAACCCAAATCATAGTTGCTTTGCTGATTGTAGCATTCTCCAATAGTATTGTAAATAGTAGCAACATTGACATGGCTTTCGCCTTCTAAGCCGATATATATTTCTAACGATTTTTGCAAAAAATTTAAGGCTTTTTCTATATCATCTTTCACAAAATAAATCATGCCTATTTTATAATAACTTTCTGCTAGGCTTTGATGAAAACTACCAAATTTTTCTTCGCAAATATTGGCTATTTCTTGATAATAATAATTGGCGTTTTCTAATTTGTTATTTGCTTCATAATAGTCAGCAAAAATACGGTATGTTTCTGTTAGAAGTATAGTATTTAAATCTAGCTTTTCTTTATTTGTTTGTAAAGCAAGCTCTAAATAGCTCAAAACTTCGTCCATTTTTTGAGCCGCTATCCATGTCTTTGCAATTTGATGTAGCGTTTTGACATAGTTTTCCCAGCGTTTATATGCGATATAAACCGTATTAGCTTTTTGCAATAATTTGAAGGCCTCATTATATTTGGCAGAAGCGGTTAACAAGATAGCTTTATCAAAAAAGATGTCGGCTAAAGTTAGTTCATGTTGCCCATTCATGTTCAAAGGCAATTATATTTAGTCAAATATTAGAAATAAATTGAAATCTAAACAGTTACGTCTTTTTTTAAGTAATCGTTCATAAGTTTACTTGTATTCACTTTTTTTATATTAAAACCTTAATGCCTTTGTTGGTGTTATCGCCATAGCCGTCAGGTTAGTTAAAAAGTTAAATGTTATGATACCCCAAAGGGGTAAAATATTATAGCATAGGGTTTTAACCCTATGAAAAAAGGTAATACTAATACAAACTCTGAAAGAGTGGCATAAATAACACCACAAAATACGTTTTATATCGCTCTTTCAGAGCTAGTTGTGTATCATAATTCAAGACATAGGGTTAAAACCCCATGCTATGTTATATAATCCCGTTGGGATATTAGCGAAAACAAAAAACTCAACTTATTGTCCTGACGGCTATGGTGTTATCGCCAACAAGTTATGAGCGATAACATGGGGTTATTAATTCATTTAGTAATATAACTATTGGTAATAACATCACACAATGGCGATAGTTCTTGCTTTTTTTAAGGATATAATATTTTCAATGGTTCTGACAATTTTCAGTTTAATAAAAAAATACTTTTTGGCAAGTGAAACATACTATTTTTCAGTTCAAAAGACCATTACATTTGCAAATATTGGTCACCTTAGCCTAAAAAAAATAGTATGTTTAAGCCCTTTGATAAAAAAATGTGTAAATGTCCGAACTGTTGATATTTTGTAAATACCTTGTTTCTTTTGATTAACTACTTAAATATCTCGGTTGGGCAGAAAAACAACTTCTTTAGTATCTAAATTTAATGCACAAAGATACCCTAAGCCATTTTTTCGATACACACAACCTGCATCAATGTCGATTACAGGAGTAGTTTTCGATGTGTTTTTTTCGATAATTCCTTTGCGAATTGGCGTATGTCCATGCACAATTGTACGCTCGCCCAGCACGCTCAAATCAATGTCGCTATACCAATATCGCAGCCACAACATTGCTTCACGGTCGGCAAAAATATTTTGATGATTGAAATTGAAACCTGCATGAACTAGCCAATAATCTTCAAGTTCGATATAAAGTTTTAGATTTTTTATAAAATCAATATATTTTGTAGGTATATCTGTAACAGCCTTAGCATCAAAGCTTTCTAAGGTTTCTGCACCGCCATTTCGCATCCAAGAGCTAAGTGCCAAAGGATTGTGAAATGATTCGATTAACATATCTTCATGGTTTCCCATAAGACATTGCACCTGAAATTGTTCTTTTTGCAATTGCATGATATAATCAAAAACACCCTTGCTATCTTTGCCTCTGTCTATATAATCGCCCAACAAAAACAACTCATCTTCTTTTGTTATTTGAAGCTCTTTTTCTACCATATATATAAAAGTCTGACAACAACCGTGAATGTCAGAAATAGCCCATCTTGCCAT
>JBMZCV010000169.1:0-10918 GCA_049613665.1 Chitinophagales bacterium
GGGTTAAAACCCTATGCTATAATATATTACCCCTTTGGGGTATCATAACATTTAGTTTTTAATCAAACTTATTCTAACCTGACGGCTATGGTAATAACACCAACAAGGGCGTGTCGTTCTTTATTAGTATTTAGGTGGAAGGCACTTTTAAAGTGCCTTCCACCTCGATTTTCATAACATTTTTATGAAACAAACCTTAAAAACTTAGATTACAGTGTATTTAGTTTTCCTTTTTTTCAAATTGCAATGATGCTGAATTGATACAATATCGCAAATTAGTAGGTTTGGGGCCATCATCAAAAACATGTCCTAAATGTGCATCACAACGATTGCAAATGACTTCGACACGCTTCATGCCATAGCTAGAATCTGTCTTTTCGCCTACATTTATTCCGTTTATCGGCTGCCAAAAACTCGGCCAACCTGTGCCAGATTTAAACTTTGTGTCTGACGAAAATAAATCTAAATTACAACAAATACATTTATACATTCCAGCCTTTTTGTTATCATAATATGCTCCTGTAAAAGCTCGTTCTGTGTCGGCCTCTCGTGTTATAAGGTATTGTTCTTTCGTAAGTTGAGCTTTCCATTCGGCATCGGTTTTTACAACTTTTTCGAAAGGCAACTTATCGTTTTGCAAACCTTTTGTTTCTTTATTTGCTGATGTTGGTTGTTTATCTTTGCTAATGCTAGTATTTTGAAAGCAAGAAACAGTTAGGACTAAGAAACACAGTAAAAATGCAGTTCGTACAATCATTCGCTTTTTATTTTGTGAAAAAAACTATTTTTTTAAATTACAATATTTCTGACATTTATACATTTTTTTATTAAAGGCGTAAACATACTATTTTTTTTAGGCTAAGATGGCCCAATAGTTGCAAATTTGATAGCCTTTTGAACTGAAAAATGGTATGTTTACCTTGCGAAAAGGCGTTTTTTATTCACCTGAAAATTGTTATAAAAATGTCCGAATTATTGAGAATTAAGTATTTCAAATTTAAACGAAACAGCAATTACAGAACGTCTTTTGACTGACAGAAAAAGTACAAAAAATGTTTTTTGCAAATTGTTACAATGTTTATTTCTTTTTAGCCTTACGTTTTTCTATAATCGCTTTCTTGTCAGCTTTTAATTTATTTTTAAATGGAAAATCTGGATATTTTTTATCAAACACCAAAATAGCATTATCGCCAAATTGGTCAGAAGTCATGCCATACAAACGTTCCCACATTTCCTCGCTTCTAGCATGTTTCGGAAAAGCATCTAAAAAATATTCGTGCTGTGAAATAACGCTATCTTTCACAATGATTTTATACATGCCTTCTACTGCATCCTGCAAATGGTCTGTCAAAGGAAATTCATTGATAAAAGTATGATAATCTTCAAAGCCGTTTTTGCTTTTTGTCATCATCCACGCTCGTTTTTCAGATTCAGAGTCATTTTTTTTCAGTTCAGCATCTACGACTTCTGGCCTCGGAAAATCGACATAAGTATATTTGAATACTTTGATAGACTCTTTGCCATTTTTTCTTTTATACAAATCATAAAATTTGAGCCATAAATCGTCGCAGTCTTCTTGCTTCGGATACATGCCCACAAAATAGTCGTAATCTTCTATATTGTTGCTTTTCAATGTTTCGGCGGCAATACTATCTACCGCTATTTTCACAAACAAGCTTTCGGAATATTGCATGATAAAATCTTTATAAGCCTGCAAATTTCCTTTAGCTCTTACCTTGTCGAAATTCGTTTTCATGCTATCTCTCACATAAACATTGTAAGTAAATTTTTCAGCAAAATCATCGTAAGCGTCCCACGATTTTTCACGCATATAATGTTCAAAATGCTTTTTCTGAATTTTTACATATAAATTTTTATTCTTCTTTTTGTAGCTATCTTTATAGGTCGCCAGCAAATCTTCGAAAGCTTGTGCCTGGCCTATTTCTACGGCTGTTTTGTAGGCTGCTATATTTCGCAGTTTCTCAATTTTCGATTCTGCAACTCGCTCTGCTCCTTTATAAAAAGTCAAAAAGTGATTGTAAGCATCAATTGTTGCTGTTTCTTCGGCCATTTTTGCCGCAGCTTTCGCAATTTCACGTTTTAACCGTTTAATATTTTTCACATTTGCATCTATTTTTTGCACCTTTTTCTTGTTGTCATATGGCACAGCATTGTAGTTTTTTTCTGCTTTAACAATGTAAACATAAGCCGAATCATTAGCTTTGTTGGCATAAGCTTCGCTCATATAAATTTGAGCAATATTGTATTGAGATACAATTTTTTCGTAGCCATCGCTATTCAAATCGGTTTGAAAGGCAGCAAAAGCACCTTCATAGTCTTCTTTTGCTAAAAGTTTTACGCCTGTCTTTGCTTGGCTATAAACGGTTTGTGTATAAAAACCAAAACATATGAATAAAATAATAGACTGTAAAAAATGTTTTGATTGGTAAATAGTACATTTCATAAGCATAAAAATTTAATATTGAAGATGAGAAAAATGTTAGAGATTCATAGTGGAAAGTCTTGTTTTGTTAAAGCCATGCTATTTTGTGAGGATAAAACGATAAATATGGCTTTATATATGCTAGTTTGCATTTGGAAGTATGAATATATTATTTTTTCCGCAAAAATCATAGGATTGAACGCTTTTATGAATTTTACTGCTTTTTTATGACTTTATTTTGAACCGAATAGCTGATAAAAAAGAATTCCGTTATAAAACAACAATTTGTTATTTTATAACGGAATTTTAAAAATCTGATAGCTAAGATTTCATTTTCTGAAAGCAACAGTTCGGACATTAATATATTTTTTTATCAAAGGTTTAAACATACTAATTTTTTTAGGCTAAGGCGGCCAATATTTGCAAATTTAATGGCCTTTTGAACTGAAAAATAGTATGTTTCCCTTACCAAAAGGAGTCTTTTTATCAAGCTGATAATTGTTATAAAAAATGTCCGAATCATTGTGAATGGAAAAGCTATTTATTGTATCGTCAATTTTTTGCTTACTTTGCCTTTTTCTGTCATTAATACAATCACATAATTTCCTTTTGCGATATTGCTAATGTTCAAAGTTGTAGTATGTTTTCCGATAGCTAAAGCATCAGCTTTTTGCTCTAACATTAGGCGGCCTTGCAAGTCAAAAAGCATGATATTTGCGGTAGGAATGGCTTTTTTCACATCAAAACTAATGGTTACTTGCTCGCTTGCAGGATTTGGATATAAATTTAAGCCTACATTTGCGATAAGGTTTTGAGTTTCATTTTCGCCCAAAAATCCTGCATCAATATCAGTATCACAAGTAGAATAAGTAAAGCTTGTGCTTCGATAAAGACCTTTTCCGTGCGTAGCGATATAAATTATTTGACAATCTGGCGTAGCAATATCTACCTCTTGTCCGAAAGGCTCTTGACGCACTCTAAAAACAGGTACGTTGCCTAAGCCATTGTTTTGCGGAGTCCAAGTGAAAGTATCGCCTTCTCGCTGACCTAGCCAAACACCTAGCTCTGTACCTGCCACAACAGCACTTTCATTGCCATGTACCTCAATGAGGTCGTAAACAGGCATTTCTGGCAAGTCATTTTGTATAGATACAAATGAGTTTCTAAAATCGGTCTCACCTTCTACCAAAGCATTGTCGCTCATCATAATATTGACATCATTGCCATAATTTCCGAGAGCCACATATACACGATTACCATAGTTGCTCGTATAAATATTGTTGATATATTGGCCATTAGCTCCAGGCAAAGTGATTTGCGTTATTTCAGCACCTTCAACAGGATTTCCATCTACTACATCGTCGTGCAACTCTTCCAAATCGGCTATATTTAGGTTAGTGATACGCAAGATTTGACCACCTGAAGTACCTGCATATACGGTATTTCCATCAGAAGAAACTGCTAAACAACTAACGACATAAGGAGCACTAAAGCTACCGATATTATACCATCGAGGTGTTGTGCTAAGTGCCAAAGCTTCATTGGTCATCCATACATTTCCATTTGAACTACCTGTTACAATTTTGCCGTATTCCGTACCTGTCAAAATATAGCTGAAAAGGTCTTCCCACAACACAAAAGGTGTCACAAACTCAGCACTACCATCAATATTTCCATCTCCATCGCTGTCGATACGCTCGTCAAAATAGCCGCTAAAACTTTCGCCACCTGTACCAGAACGAAACAGATTGCCATAATAAATACCTGCAAACATAACGTTTGGATTGATGTCTGAAATTTCAGCATTTCCACCATCACCTCCGCTTACTTCATCTGCTGTAAAAGCAGAGTTGCTACCAAAACCAACAAATTGTGTTCCGTTGTCTTGTGTTCCACCAATAACTTTTCCATCTAAGCCAGCACCAACGCCATAAAATTGTGTGACATTATAATTTTTGTTTCTGGTTGAAAATTGCGGATGGTCATCTTGTGCATTATCGCTTCGTGTGATACCACCATCTGAAATGACATACATCGTATTTGGGTCGTTTACATCTACAACTACATCGTGCTTATCGGCATGAATAAAGTATAAGTTGGCAGGGTCATCTTGCCACCAGCCTGCATCAAGCTGTTGCCAGCCGCCTGTTTCTTTCCAACTCCAAAACTGCAAGCCACCCAAAAAGATACGGTCTTCTTGTACAGCATCTACGCCAAATGCAAGATTGTAATTGCCTTGACAGCTACCCAATCCCATAGGTGTAAGAAAATCACTACCACCAGCACCAATTTCTATCCAAGTATCACCACCATCTTTTGATTGTAATACCCATTTGAGACAGCCAGAACCATTTAATACTGCCACAACATAAACGTAATCAGGGTTTGAAGGAGCAACTTGTATGCGTTTTCGGCCGCCTACGCTTGGGTAGTCTCCAGGATTTGTGCCTGATAGGTCTTCAAAATCAAGACCATTTGTAGAACGATAGTATCTTGTGCCAACGATAGTATGCACAACGCCATTGCTACCAATAGAAATATCGTAGCCATCGCCATTCGAGCTGATAGGCTTTGTCCATGTTTCGCCACCGTCTTGTGTTAGATACAAACCATTTGGAGTTCCAGCATAAACGATGTCTTGTGTAGGGTGTGCGTCTAAAGCATGAATAGCTGCCCAGCTATCGTTTGCGTTATTAGGATTGCTTGGGCGAGTAGCAGCCAATAGCTCAAATGTTTCGCCATTGTCGCTAGATTTATAGATACCCTCACCAGGAATGCCTGCTGAACCTTCGCCTGCAAAAAAGTAGAAGCCTTCGCCTGTACCGAAATAAATATTGCCGTCTTTATCTTGCGTTACGCAACTCATCGCCAGACATTCTAAGGTTTCATTTTGAGGATGTTCTCTCCAATTGTTTCCCTTATCGTCTGATAGCCAAATACCGCCAGCTACACCACCTGCATACAAGCGGTTGGAATTATCTTTATCAATTAATAAGGCACGAGTACGTCCGCCAACATTATTTGGCCCCATAAATTCCCACGACATATCATCGCCAACTTTGGCAGTTCTTTTCTCGTGGGTTTTTTGTCTTGCTTTATAAACGTCTTTCAAATCTACTGTTTTTGTGATTTGATTTTGTCGTTTTCTTTGCCAAAAATCGGCAGCTTTTCTAGCTCCTTTTTTATGTTTAAAAAGTTCTGCCTGTGAGATTGTTTTAGGTGCATTATCTTGTTTTTTTGATTGCAAAACAATGATGCCTAAAATGAGTAAGCAGCAAAAAGTTGAGAGTAAAATTAATTTTTTCATACGTTTTTTTTAGTTTTAAGTGCCAAGCACTATTTAATAAAGTGTTTGTTTAGTTGCTAACACCTGAGATGCTTCTTGTTGTTTTTTGTAACTATTTATGCTGTGAAATTGTTTATTTCAAAAACTTATATCTCAACAGTTCGGACATTTTTTGTAATAATTTTCAGTTTAATAAAAAGCTCGTTTGGGCAAGCGAAACATACTATTTTTCAGTTTAAAAGGCCATTAAATTTGCAAATATTGGTTGTCCTAGCCTAAAAAAATAGTATGTTTAAGCCTTTGATAAAAAAATGTATAAATGTCCGAACTGTTGAGATATAAACCGTTACATTTTTTTTTAAATGCCCAAAAAATTATGAACAATAGACTCTATTCATAAAATTTAAATACGACATAATAGCAAAACTTTTGTCTGACTACTTACTTGAAATGCTTTTAAGTATTATTTTGGGAGATAAAATAAAAAAAAACTGCCATTTTATACTGAAAT
Organism: Chitinophagales bacterium; assembly: GCA_049613665.1. Taxonomy (GTDB): domain Bacteria; phylum Bacteroidota; class Bacteroidia; order Chitinophagales; family UBA2359; genus JBMZCV01. The sequence continues at coordinate 6,241 of JBMZCV010000169.1, forward strand.
AAAATGGCAGTTTGTCTTGAATATGTTTTTATTTGTAAGTGTCAAGCACTATTCAATAAAAGTCGTTTGGTTGCTAACGCATTGATATTCAGTGTGTTAGTTTTTACAATTTGTAGAATAAATCTGTCCAAATACTTAATTATTGAACTGCAATTTTAGTACTTATTCTGCCATTTTCGGTAGCAACGATAGCAATATAATTGCCTGCTGCAAATTGGCTAACATCTAAGCTAATTGTATTAGTGCCATTTTCTAATTTGCCTAAATCTTGTGAAGTCATTAGCTTTCCTTCCATGTTATAAATACTCATTTTAGCAACAACTGCTTTTTTGCTTGTAATTTTCAATGTACCTGTTTGATTCATTGGATTTGGATAAGCAGAAATAGCTATTGTTTGGTTTGCTTCTTCTTCTATTCCTAAAGCATTTCCGAAATCGTCAAGTTCTGGCGTTTCGCAAGTAAACTGAGTATATGTGCGGCTTCTATACAAACCTTTTCCGTGTGTACCGATATATAGTATTTTACAGTCTGGTGTTAAAAAGTCAATTGATTGTGATACGGATTCTTCACGCACTCTAAAAACAGGTACGTTGCCTAAGCCAGCATTTTGAGGAGTCCAAGTGAATGTGTCGCCCAATTTGTCGGCAGCCCAAATACCCATGTCTGTACCTACAATAATTTTGCTAGGGTTGCTTTTTGGTACAATTACATCATATACAGGCATTGGAGGCAAAGCAGTATCGCCAGAACCTTGCATAGAAATAAATGAGTCTTTGAAAGTGTTTTCATCTGCTGCTAAAGCATTTTCAGAGATAGCTACATTTTCATCATTTCCATATCCACCAAAAGTAACATACAAAGTAGTAGAAAGGACATCGAAAAATAGTGAGGTAACATATTGACCAGCAAATCCAGGTACAGAAACTTCTGTTACGTTGTCCATATCTACATAAATGTTGTCAGAAACATCGTCATGTTGGTTTTCTAAATCAATAGAATTAAGGTTGGTTACACGCAAAATTCTACCATTAGAAGAACCAGCAAAAAGTGTATTACCATCTTCAGAGAAAGCAACACAGCTAATAACTATACCAGATTGAAACTCACCTACATTGTACCAACGAGGAACGGTATTTAATTGCAAAGGTTGGTTAGTCATCCAAAGTTTACCAGTATTGCTACCCGTAGCGAACTTAGCATTAATTCCACCTGTAAAAACAAAAGTTGATAAGTCTTCCCATAATACAAATGGTGTAACAAATTCAGCACCACCATCCATCAAGTCATCACCACTACAACCACCATCAGTATTCGTTGGCTGACAGTCGATACGCTCATCTAAGAAAGTATTGAACGATTGTCCACCGCTACCAGAACGCAATAAGTTACCTTCAGGTGTAGCTGCAAACATAACATTTGCATTGATGTCTGAAATTTCAGCATAACCACCATCACCACCATTTACAAGAGTAGATGTTAAAAGTGAGTTATTGTTAAAGTTTACAAATTGTGTTCCGTTATCTTGTGTTCCACCCAATACACGACCAAATAAGTCGGCAGCAACAGAGTAAAATTGTGTTACATTATATTTTTTATTAGACCTAGCAAAGGTTGGTCTAATGTCTTGTGCATTATTGCTTTTAAAAATACCACCATCACAAAGAACATACATTTTGTTTTCATTGTTAGGGTCAAAAACAACTTCGTGCTTATCAGCATGAATATAATATGGATTAGCAGGATTGCTATTGAAATAGCTATCAAGCTCTTGCCAGCTACCTTCCAATGACCAACTCCACAAGCTAATACCTGCCAAGAAGATACGGTTTTCGTTTACAGGGTCAATAGCAAAAGCTAAGTCATAGCTACCTTGACATTGTACGCTATTTGATAGAGGAGCGAAAAAGTCGCTACCACCAGCACCGATTTCTTCCCAAGTATCGCCACCATCAGTAGAACGAATAACCCAACGTAAGCATTCATCACCAGCAACATTTACAGCATAAACATAATCATTGTTGCTAGGCGAAACAGCAATTCTTTTTCTATTGCCAGCAGCAGGAAATTGGCCTATGCCATTACCAGATTTTAGCTCAAAGTTTGCACCATTGCTATCTGAACGATAATATTGTGTACCTACAACAGCATGAACAATACCATTTGCACCAATAGCAACTTCATAGCCTACACCACTTGCACTCACGGTTGGAGTCCACTCGGCAGTAGCCAAGTCGCCAGCAGTATTATAACTAACTTGTCTGATGCCGTTGCCTGTGGCTGCATAAACGATATTTTGGGTAGGGTGAGCAGCCAAAGAATTTACTTCTGCCCAACCATCTGCTGCATTGTTAGGGTCGCTAGGGCTAGTATTTGGCAACAGCTCGAAAGTTGCTCCATTGTCGCTCGACATATAAATACCTTCGCCAGGAATACCTGCCGAACCTTGTCCACCAAAAAAGTAAAAACCTTCTCCTGTACCAAAAAAGATATTACCATTTTTATCTTGTGTAACAGAGTTCATCGCAAGTGCCTCAAATTCTTGATTTTGTGGATGTTCGTCCCAGTTTGAACCGCCATCGTTAGATATCCAAAGACCGCCTGAAACACTACCTGCTATCATATAGTTAGAATTGCTTGGGTCTATCCACATTGCCCGAGTACGTCCACCGACATTGTTTGGCCCCATAAATTCCCATTCTATTTCATTTGCTCCCTTTTCTTCCATGCGATTTCTTGCCAGCTCACGAGCTTTGTAGATGTCTTTCAAATCTACTTTGTCGGTTTCGTGGTTGGCACGCAAACGATGAACAAATTTTGCTGCCTTTTTTGCTCCTGTAACATCAGCATAATATGATGCAGGTATTTCTGTATTGGTTGCTGTTATTTCAACATCAGCAGTACGATTTGTCGTATAAAAATAAGACGCTAGTAAAGCTGAACTTGCGATAACGCTAAATAGTATCAGTTTTTTCATCTAAAATTTTTTAATTTTATAAGTTTAGTTTAATTTTTCAATTGTTTTTTTTAGAAAAAGTGTTTTCTTGCCTATTTTGACTTAAATATAAGTGTTCATTAATCTTATCTTACTTTAGCTGCTAATGTACTGACAATCAAGCTGTTAGCTACGGTAAGTTCTTGTTTATTTTAGTTTGAATTATTTGAAATATAGTACAAAAAAAACTACATTTCCAAAAATAGGAAAATTTATTGTTTTTTTCAAAGATATAATTATACCTTTATCATGTTTTTTTATTTGTTTTTTTTAGCTAATAGCTTGATTATCAGTTAGTTAAGTCTATAAATGTAGCATAAAGCAATAGCATTTTTTTCATGCCAATTTTATGTATTATGTGATTTTTATGATTTTTGCTATATCAATAATGACTTAGATATTGTTTTCAGCTTAAAAGAAATATGCTAATAGTTTTGGCTAAAAAAACTTTCCTTACCTCGAAAGCCTATTGTTGAATAGTTATTTAGCTAAAAAAGATGCCTTTCGGCATGATAAGAAGACCGCACCAATGGCCCACTTTCTACATATTTGAAGCCTTTTTGTAAGCCAATTTCTTTGTATTTTGCAAATATATCTGGATGAACATACTCTGCAATAGCCAAATGATGACGAGTAGGTTGTAAATATTGGCCAATAGTTACGATGTCGCAATTAGCTTCCAACAAATCATCTAACAACCGCAATACATCATCTTCTTTCTCTCCCAAACCTAGCATAAAACCAGACTTTGTACGCACACCTGTTTCTTTTGTACGTCTTATTTGCTCAAGGCTACGAGCATATTTGGCTTGTGGCCGTACCAAACGATACAGGTTGCTAACGGTTTCCATATTGTGCGACACTACTTCTGGCTGTTCGTCTGTCACTCTATATAGATTGTCCCAACGAGCTTTGAAGTCTGGAATTAGTGTTTCTAAGGTAGTTGTAGGGCTTAATTTTCGGATTTGTCGCACGGTTTCTGCCCAAATTTCAGACCCGCCATCTTTGCGTTCATCTCTATTGACAGAAGTAATGACACAGTGTTTTACACCCATAAGTTGCACGGCTTCTGCCACACGACGAGGTTCATCTTCGTCGTATGCTGGCGGCCGTCCTGTTGCGACCGCACAAAATGAACAAGAACGTGTACAAACATTGCCTAAAATCATAAATGTAGCAGTGCCTGCTCCCCAACATTCGCCCATATTAGGGCAATTTCCGCTTTCGCAAATCGTGTGCAATTTGTGTTCATCAACGATTTTTCGGACATTGCGGTAGGTTTTGCCAACAGGCAATTTTACTCGCAACCACTTAGGTTTAGGAGTACGTTTAGGTTTTTCGCTTATAATAGGTAATTCAATCATATTTTATTCACGAATTTAAGGACTAATTGTTGAAACATTATCAATTTATTATCAAAGTTTTGTCAAAAAGAAAGCAAAAGCATTATTGATGACTATTATTAGAGATTGAGAAAAAGTTAATACGACTAAGTTAAATTAAATACCAAGTATTATTTAATAAAGCATTCGTTTAGTTGCTAACGCATTGACAATCAAGGTGTTATCTTGTACTGAAATGCCTAAAAACTTCTGAACGACTACTTAATACACTGTAATATAAGTAATTGGCATTTTAGCCTTTTTATTGCATGTTATTTTATTCCAAAAAAAACGACAACTCTCG
>JBMZCV010000170.1:0-10758 GCA_049613665.1 Chitinophagales bacterium
ACATTTATAAGCTACTGATAATCAATAGTTTTATAGAGTAACAGGTCTATTATTCAACTCAAAAAAAACGTTGTATAACAATAAATAATCTTATTTTTTTACTGTTACTAAAAAGCCCATCGCTAAACAATTACAAAAAAAAGTTTTATTAGCTTCAAAAAAACAATTCCTATGAAAAAATGTTTGCTTACACTTTTGTGTATTACCTATTTTTCTTGCTTGTTTGCCCAAAACCTCGAAAGAAAATATCCTAGTGACAAGAACTCTCCTGTGTGGACACAACTAATGTATGCCGAGGATGCTGATGTTGATGCGGTTGTAAATGCTTATACAGCTTATTACAAAACGCACAAATTTGTCAAAAACTCACATACGCAATATTACAAACGCTGGCTACGGAGCATTAGTCGAGATGTAGATGGCTTGCAATATGGCGAAAAAGACCCAAAAGCGGTTGCCAAAAGCACCGAAAAATACATTGAACGCTCTTTGCAACTGCGAGCCGAAAAAGGCCCTACTTCTGCGTGGCAAGGCGTTGGCCCTTTCGACTTTGATAAAGAAGCCGAAAGCAGAAGTTATGCAGCAGGTGCAGCTCATGTCTATGGCGTTGAACAAGCTATGAGCAATACCGATGTTTTATATGCAGGAACAGCAACTGCTGGCGTTTGGAAAACCACCGACAAAGGCGAAAATTGGACGCTTATGACTGCTGATATGGCTTTAAATAGTGTTTTTGCTCTAGAAATAGACCATACCAACGAAAATGTCGTCTATTTTGAGGGCAATGGCAATGTTTATAAAACAACAGATGGCGGCACAACATGGAACACAATTGGCGATGCTGCTTTTATGAGTGCTTCGCATAGTGCAAAAGACATTGTGATGCACCCAACAAATAACCAAGTTTTATTTTTATCTTCCAACAATGGCTTGTATCGCACCGATGATGCAGGCGATAATTGGACGCAAATTTTGGCAGGCAATTTTCAAGAAATTGAATTTCACCCAACAGATTTAAGCATTATTTATGCTATTAAACAAATAGATAACAGAACAGAATTTTACAAATCGACAGATAGTGGTGCTTCTTTTAGCATAAAAATAGACGGTTGGCCTGGCGTAAGTTCTTCGACAACAAGTAACAATTTTAATGCCATAAAATTTGATGGTAATGTTGCAAACTATATAAGCACCACAAATCTAGCACTGGGCGAGGGGAGTTTTGAAGAATTTACTATTGAAATGCTCGTAAAATCTACTGGCTGGACTGGCGACCCTGCTTTGCTATCTAATAAAAATTGGAGTAATGGAAACAATAAAGGTTTCATTTTGTCGGCAAATTCAAATGGTGCTTGGAAATTTAATATCGGTGATGGTTCTGGCAGAATCGACTTAGATGGTGGCACTATCAATGATGATAAATGGCATCACATTGCGGTTACTTATAGCTTAAATGGCGATAAAAAAGCCTATCATGATGGTGTACTAATATCGTCGGAACAAGACACACTATTCAATAGTGTTGCAACAACATTTGACTTAGGATTTGGCCAAGATGGCACTTTAAACTATGGCTATGGTTTCGATGGTCAGATGGCAGATGTGAGGGTTTGGAATACTGCTTTAGACCAAACAACTCTCAATCAATGGCGATGTGAAAATGTAGATAACTTGCACCCTAATTATGCTAATTTAACGAATCATTGGCGTTTTAATGAAGGCAATGGTTCAAATTTTTTAGACAATATTGGAGCAAATAATGCGACTGCAAGCGGAACTTTAAATTGGCAAAATGCAAACATACGACAATGTATTACTTATGAATTTGCCGAAGGCGATGAGCAAGAACGAACCGAAATAGCAGTTTCTTTAGCTGCACCAAACAAAATATATGCTTTAGCAACAGGTAGTGCCAATGGAGGAAGTGGTTTGTATGGCATTTATGTGAGTGAAGATGCTGGCGAAACATGGACACGAAATTGTTGTGGGCCACAGCCAGCAGGTGCTCCTTCTGCTACCAATCAAAACCTAATGGCTTGGAGCGATGAAGGCACAGACGATGGCGGCCAATATTACTATGATGTAGCTTTTGATGTTTCGCCTACCAATGCCGACAGCTTATTTTTAGGCGGTGTCAATCTTTGGATTTCTGGCGATGGTGGCAATACTTTTGCTTGCCCATCTAAATGGAGTCATTCTAGCAAAGTAAACTATGTTCATGCCGATATTCACGATATACGCTTTTTTGGCGAAGATATTTGGATAGCCTGCGATGGAGGTATTTTTTATTCTGATAATGGTGGTGCAACTTTTCCTCGAAAAATGAAAGGCATTCAAGGCACAGATTTTTGGGGTTTTGGCACAGGATTTTGGGACGGAGAAGTGATGCTAGGCGGAACTTATCACAACGGTACACTTTTGAAAGACAACAATGTGTATGACAATGGTTGGTTAAGCACAGATGGCGGCGACAACATTAGAGGTTTTAGCAATTTTGGAAAAGACAGAGTAGTTTTTAGCGATTATAACAAAAAAACACTTTCTGGCGACCGCACAGTTGGCATTTCAACAGTTGGTTACGAGAAAAAACCAAATGCCTCTTATATCATTGGCGAATCTAGCGAGTGGATATATGACCCTCGTTGTTTCAATATTGTTTATTCAGGCAATGAAACCAGCTTGTGGCGTTCGGAAAATGACGGTGCTAGTTTTGAACTTGTGTATGATTTTGGCGAAAAAGTAACTGCTATTGAAATTGCATGGACAAACCCAGACATCATGTATGTTGCTACTTGGGATAGCTATTGGGGAGGAGGAAAAAAAGTATGGCGAACTGCTGACGCTGGCCAAACTTGGACAAATATTACCCCTGTAAGCAGTTGGATAGCCTTTGATATTGCGGTAAGTAGCTACGATGCAAATATCGTTTGGGTCATAAAAGCGGCACAAAGAGCAAGCGATGCCAGCAATGGAAATAAAGTATATTATTCGACAGATGGCGGTGCAAATTGGACAAATATCACCACGCCAGATTTAGACGATGAATATTTAACCAATATCGTACATCAAAGAGGAAGCGATGGCGGCATTTATATTGGCACAAGAAGAGCTGTTTATTACAAAAACAATAGCATGAGCAATTTTGTATTGTTCAATAATAATTTGCCACTTAGCACATACTCGACAAAATTAGTAACTTATTATAGAGGTGGAAAAATCAGAAATGGAACAAATAGAAGTGCTTACGAATGTGATTTTTATGAGCAAACGCCACCTGCCGCACAAATTGCAGCCGACCGTTTTGATGTAACTTGTTTAGACAATCAAATTCAATTTGTCGACCATTCAGCAGTAAGTGGGCAAGGCACAACTTGGTATTGGGAATTTGAAAACGGAACACCTAGCACTTCTACACTTCGCAACCCTCTTATAAGTTATGATATGATAGGTTCGCACGATGTAACATTGACCGTAACTGATGCTTTTGGCACAAATACACAAACTTATACTGATTTCATTAATTTTACTGATGAATTGGTAGCCATTCCTTTGGCAGAAGATTTTGAAACAGCCGATATTATTCCAACTTCTTGGACATCAACAGGCAGTTTTGCATGGCAAGAAATAACGATGGCTGATAGCACAACAGCAAATTGCGAAACAAGTAATGCCATTTGGGTCAATCACTATGGCATCAATTCGGTAGGCGAAGAAGGCTATTTAACAACAAATTCATACGATTTGAGCAATGCACAAGATGCTGTTTTGTCTTATGATTATGCTTATGCACGTTGGGGCGGAGGCTACAATGATGGATTTAGAGCAGAAGTTTCGTCCAATTGTGGGCAAACATGGGATATTTTATTTGATAAAGCAGGTGCAGAATTGGCAACCGCACCAGACAATCAATCGTCATGGATACCTACTTGCAACGATTGGCGACACGTTGAGTTAAACTTAGGCGACTATGCTGGCATGTCTATCAAAGTGCGTTTGGTAGGCGTAAATGCTTGGGGAAACAATTTTTATTTAGACAATATAAATATTACGCCTTTCTCTCGCTTTCGTGCCAATGTGCTGTTAGAAGGTGCTTATGATGCAGGCACAAACACGATGAATACTGCCTTAAATCCTCAATTGCCTTTGTCGCAGCCTTACAATACTGCACCTTGGAACTATGATGGCCGTGAAAGTGTGGAAACAATGCCCGCAGACATCGTTGATTGGGTGATGGTAGAAGCACGAAACAGCAATGACAATTCGCAAGTTGTGGCGAGTACAGCCGCTTTGTTGCGAAACGATGGTGCGATTTTGCATACCGATGGCAAAGAAGGAGCAGCATTGTTTGGCTTAGACGATATGCAAGATTATTATTTTGTAGTCAGACATCGCAATCACGTTGATGTGATAACGCAAAATACTTTGAATGCAAATATAAATACGACTTATAATTTGGCCGATGCCAACAACATTTTTATGGGTACAAATCAGCTTGCAGAAGTTTCGACAGGCATTTTTGCGATGAAAGCAGGAGATTTTGATGGCAACAATATTGTTACAGTAGCCGACTTTAATATCTATTTGATGGAGGTTAGCGGTTTGAATGATTATTTAAGCTCCGACTGCACACTTGATGCTATTGTTAGTGTTGCAGATTACAATGCTTATATCACTAATGCTAGTGTTATTGGTGTGAGTGCGGTGAGGTTTTAGATTTTTGTTTTATTTTTTAATATAAAAAAAAGGCACATTTAATACAATTGTTAAATGTGCCTTTTCCTTTGAATTATTTTTTAATAAGCCGTTGTAGAAAACCAAATATTAAGAAAACCATTTTCATCAATAGCTTTTGAGACAAAAAACTATACTATTTGTGGTTTTGTTTTTCGCTCAACAACTTCAACAAATTTTGAGCCGTTTCTTTGCCAGCGTTTTGATTTTGTCCAGTAACTATCCTGCCATCTACTACCGTTAAGTCTGCAAACAAATCTAGCAAAGATGTTTTGCATTCAAATCTAGCACCTAGCTTTCTAAGCTCTGTTTCTGGGTGCAAAGGCGTTTGCGACACCATGAGTTCCTTGATTTGCTTATCCGTAACAGCCGTGACATGTTTGCCTTGCATCAAAGGTTTGCCATCTTCATCTTTCGCCTTCAAAAACCCTAACGCACCATGACAAACCGAGCCTAAAATCGCATCATTGGCATAAGCAGCCGTTAATTTTTCGCCCAAAATTTCCGAATAACCCAAATCGTAAGCCGCTCCCCAGCCTCCTGCAAAAAAGATAATATCGTACTTCAAAAAATCGACATCATCAATTTTCGATGAATCATTAGCTTTCGCCAAAGCATCGCCATCTTTCAAAAAACGCTTATCGCTTTCGGTAGTCAAAGGCCAGATTATCGACATTTTTTCTATCGGTATTTTTCCACCTTTCATGCTCGCCAAATCTACCTGCATATTGGCATCTAAAAATTCGTAGTAAGGCACAGTCATTTCAGAAGCATAAACGCCTGTCGGTTTCGCATTTTTTTTGTCGCCCAAAAAAGCCTGACTTGTCGTGATAATCAATGCTTTTGAGTTTGGCAAATCATAAGTTTCGCCTTCATAATGTGGATGTACGCCCAACATTTGTATGATTTTTGGCAGAAAAAAAAGTAAGATAACAAGAAGTATTAGAATTGGAATAAGCATATTAGTTTTTAGTTTTTAGTGAGTTTTTACGAAAAAAATGATTACAAAAGATATAATTTGGTTCAATTATTTTGTTGTTGTTCAGTACGTTTGAATTTGGACATTTTCAACCACCAATTCCATTATTCCGAAAATAAACTTCCTTAAAATCTTCATTTTTCAGCTTACTTTCTAGCCAGCAAATCACATCAAAAGCATTCAAAAAAGCCTTTTCTCTTGGATTATTCGCTACAATAGCTTTCATGTTGTGCCATGACTTTTCGGCTTTTTTCAAAAAATCTCTTTCACTTGTGCTATTCATACCTTTTTTTATCAACTTCAAAAGTGCGGCTTCCATTTCAAACTTTCGCTCTTTGCTCCTCAAAAAATCATAAAAATTGCGGAGTTGATATTCCAATAAATCCAGCTCATCTGTTTCGAGCAAAATGATAGATTCCATACTCCAAATCGCTATTTCTATATCGAAACGAATGCCGAGATGCCTGTTATTTTTGAGCCAATTGATATATTTTTGACTCTGTTCATAATTTTTATTGAAAAAAGCACCCAAAACCATATAATAAGCCAAAGATACTTTCCTAAAATTATGAACAAAGTTTTCTTTAATAAGCAGAGCAAATTCTGGATACAAATCCTTAAATAATTCTGTTTTTTTACTCAAAATAGCATAAATACTTTTCAAATACAAATCTATGCTTCGTTTAAGATTATTATTGTCGGTTTTATACGTTTTTATCTGTTCAAAAATAGGATAATTTTTCTCAAACAAAGGCAAATTAACAGAAAGCAAACAAGCTTGTAAGAAGCTATCGAAAAGGCTCAAATATTTTTTTGTCAATTTTTTACTTAGTTTTTTGTTGGGCCTATAGTTTTCAATCGTTTTTTCGCAAATAACGATAACGGCTTTCACATCGCCCAACAAAAAATGCACACCGCTCAAAGATATGGCTTTATCTATCAAAGAAGTATTGAGAAGCGGCTGTTCGTCAAACTGAAAAATGTCTTGCGATTTTATTTCATCGAGTCGTTTCAAATCTGCTACCGAGCGAGGAATACCAATTGTCTTTTGAAAATGCAGCAATTGATGTGAAGCAACATCTACCTTGTGCTTGTTGATGAGCAACTTAATATCGCTTTCTATTTCTTGCACAATTTTATTTTCTTGAAAGTCTTTGGTATATTTTCTCGAAACAATGTCATACAAAAATATTTTAGATTTAATATTGAGCAACAATTCAATTTGCTCTAGCTCTGCGGCCAATTTTGCGGCACGCTCTAAAATATTTTTGGCATCATAAAACAAGTTTCGCCGACTTAGACTTTCTGCATAGGCGATATATGAAAAAATCTTGTCCAAATCGCTATGTTTTTTGTCGAACTCTCGCAACGCTTCTAGCAACAATTGCAACAAACGAGATTTGGTAGCTACATAATTTTTGTTAGGATATTTTTTAACAAATTTGTTTATCAAAATACTTTCATTTACAGCTTCAGATGCTTCGTTGGTTTTCAGATATTTGCTGATGAGATTAAACAAAAAGATGAGTTCATGTTCTGGTTTGAGTTGTTTTTGGCTAATTTTTTTGAAATACGACTTCTCTATCGCTTTCAAACTGCCTATCATTCTAAAAATTTGGTCTTTTTTGAGTATCATAAAAGGGTTTTGAAATGAAATGTTTGCAAAACAGTTAAAATGTTGATTATCAGTAAGTTACAATAAATAACAAATGAAAAAATGTTTGCTCAAAATGAAATACTTTGGCAAATTCCGTTTTTTTTAATTTTGCAAAGCCTATATTTTTGTGAACATTAAAACTAAAATTTTTATTATGCAAAACAAAACATTTATTTATTTATTTTTTGGCTTTTTAACAATTGCTAGTTTGTTCACTTCTTGTAAAAAAGACCCAGTTGTATTAGCAGAAACTTTAGAGTGCGATGCGTTCGCAAGCAATACTACTTTGATTAATCACAAGGATAGACCTGTGGATTATATCATTGATTGCGAAATGGAAGCAACTGCTGATATTGTGATAGAAGCTGGCGTAGTCATTGAATTTTCGCAAAATGCAGGTATTGAAATAGAAGATGGCGGCTCGCTAAAAATAGAAGGCAATGCCGACGAAATTGTGACGCTAACAGGCGTTGATGAAGATAAAGGCTCTTGGAAAGGATTGTTGTTTGACTCTAACAATACGAACAACCAATTAAAATTTGTAGATATTTCTTATGCTGGTGGTGGAGCTTTCAATTCAAATAATGATGAAGGCAGTATTATTGTGTGGGCAGATGCAAAATTGAGTATGGAGAGTGTAAATGTGAAAAATAGTGCAGCTTATGGCTTAAATGCCACTTATGTCAACTCAGAAATCACGATGAACAACTGTACGTTTCGCACTTGCGATAATGCACCTATCATGGTTTTGCCCGCCTACATTGGTTTTATGAATGCCACAAATAGTTATTCAGGAAATGCTAAGAACTATGTGAAAGTAGAAATCAACACAGACGAAATCAAAACAGATATGACAATCGAGGCTTTAGATGTACCGTATCGCATTACTTCAAACAATACCTTTTTCGAGCATTTGGTCATTGCTGAAGGCACAACAACTATCAATACAGATGTCGTTATGGAATTTGAAGATGGAACAGGCTTGTATGTCGATGATGATGGCGGTCTTTCGGTGCAATCTAGTGGTCAAGTCACTTTTACGGGCGTAACAAAAACGGCTGGTGCTTGGAAAGGCTTGTATTTTCAGTTTACGCAAAAAAGCAATTTGTTAGATAATGTGTTAATTGAATATGCTGGCAGCGATTATGAAGGAACAAATCAAGCTATTGGCATGTGGAGCGACCCTAAATTAGCTTTATCAAATGTCACTTTCAAAGATATTCAAGGTTGTGCTATCATTGATTATAACAATACATCAGACGACCCAAATCCGAATTATACAGCGACCAACAATATGCTTGTTAGTGTTTCTGATGGCGAAATGTGTTTTCTGTAAGCAATTTTTGATTTTATATCGCTCTTTCAGAGCTAGTTGTGCATCATAATTCAAGACATAGGGTTAAAACCCCATGCTATGTTATATAATCCCGTTGGGATATTAGCGAAAACAAAAAAACTCAACTTATTATCCTGACGATTATGGTATTATTACCAACAATTTGTTACAAAAAAATAAACTTTAAAATACGCTATTTATCCTTTTAGCTGCTGGCGATAACACACAGCAACGGCAAGAATTGTCATTTTTTTTTTGGAATAAAATAACCTGTATGCAATGCTATATTTATGTAGTGGCGTGTATAGGTTTTTGTTTTTTTTAATGAAAAAACAGATGAAAGCGAACTTCGCAAAAGACATGAGTAGCTTATACTTTTTGCATGTGAATTGCTTGTTTTGAGAAATACTATTCAAATTGTCAAAAAAACAAAAAAAATGAAAAAACAGCTACTTTTTTAGTATCTTGCCTACGCTTTCGCAAATGCTCGCTAAAAAAATACCATGCTGCCAACCAAAAACAACAAAATTACAATTGATGGAAAAGGAAATCTTACTATGCAAGATGTGTATAGTGACAAAGTTGTTTTTGACATTCATCATTTACACATAGAAAAACTAGAACAACTTGGACTGCTAGAACAAACAAAACAACAGCTTCAAGATATTAAAAAATATTACTACTTTATAAAAACTGCCGACAAGGTAACCCAACACGATATTCTAAACCTTAGAAGCGATACTTACCAAAAAGCCTACTTCAAAAGATATACCGACAACACGCTTTGGGAAGCCATAGCAGAAAACGAAAAACGAGCTGCCGTGATGATAGGCGACTCGCTTTCGGGCAAAACTCGTGCTATTTTAGAACTCATACAAGAGCTACCAAATGCTGAAAAAACTTTGGTGTTTCAAATAAAAGATAGTTTTTTTGATACCAATTTTGAGCTGCCGCCAAACTTAGAGCAGTATGAACGCATATTGGTGTTTTTTGATGAAATAGGAGATTATTTTCAACGAAAAAATACAAACAACTTACTCAAAGATTTACTGCGAAACCCAAAACTGCAAATTGTAGCTACGGTGAGAAAAGGGCCTGAATATGCGGAGTATCACGGCAAAATAGATGGCGAAATAAAAAGGCATTTTAGAGAAATAAGAATACCAGATTTAACAAAGTCTGATTATTTTAGTGTTTTGGTACAGCTACAACAAAAAAAGGCTAAGTTCCAAGATGAAACCTACGACAATGCCAATATAGGTTCTATACTGATGGATTTTGTGACTAAAAAAGATAGATATAGAAAAATAAAACTCGGCAAAGATGAAAAAAAACCGCTCGAAACAACGGCTTTTTATATACTCAAAGCCTTGAAAATTTTGTATTATGCTGCCAATTTTGAAGAACAAAACACTTATAAGCAAGAAAAAATGATAGAACTCTGCCAAAAAATGATTGAAATGGCAGACAATACTAATGATATAAATATTCTATTCGCTAAATTTAATGTAAGACAAACTACTGCCAATAATGTTTATGATTTTAATGCGTTTTTTCAACAGTATTTTAAGGCCATACAACTAGGAAATAGAGACAATGAAAACTACAACTTTTTTACTTTTGATAAAGAGCATATTAGAATAGAACCGATTTATTTAGAAAAAATAGTAGCCGACAACTATAAGGTGTATGAAGTAAGAGGCGATGTAGAAAAGTATTTTCCGAGCCAGAATGAACGCATGGAAAAAGGCTATTTTGTGCGTACTTATGCTTTTAGCAAGCAAATACACGCTGCACAAAACTATGAAGAAGCAGCTAAAGTTTGGGCAGATATGAAATCTGTTGGTGTGCAAGGCAATGTTGTTTCGTATTCTACGCTTATCAATAAAAGTCCAAACTTTGAGACTGCTTTAAGCTTTTTAGAAGAAATGAAAAGCTTGAATTTGAAACCTAATGAAATTTCGTATAATACGCTTATCAATAAAAGTCCAAACTTTGATACTGCTTTAAGCTTTTTAGAAGAAATGAAAAGCTTGAATTTGAAACCTAATGAAA
>JBMZCV010000171.1:0-10665 GCA_049613665.1 Chitinophagales bacterium
GGCGAACATTTGTCAGTAAAATAACATCAAATTCGACACCCCACCTTCAAGGTTTAATACACAAAATAACATTGTTAATAATTGGTAATTAATAAGACAGGGCATGCCCTGTCTCTACTTTCCGTTTTATTTTTGCTTGCTCCTTGCGGCTTACGCTACGCTAAGGGCTTGCAAAAATCACACTGTGCTAACCTGCCTCTCAAGCACTTTAACTGTGAGCTAGGCGAAAACCGTTGTAGCTGTTCCTAGAACTCGGATAGTAGTTGTACCGATTAGCAACACGGCAGCGCTTCGCATGGTCGTCATACCATGAACCGCCCCGCAAAACACGGATACCATCATTATTATTAACAGGATTAGTTTGGGTCGATTTCTGATAATAATCTGCATCATAAAAATCTTCACACCATTCATATACATTACCAGACATATCATATAAACCTAACTCATTTGATTTCCCTTTACTGCCCACTTCCTGAGTCTTATCGCCACTATTCAAACCATACCAAGCTACTTCATCTATATTATTACTACCAGAATATTTTGTATTATTGCTCTTATTTCCTCCTCGTGTCGCATATTCCCATTCCGCTTCACTTGGTAGCCTAAACTTTTTCCCTGTCATACTATTCAACTTTGTCAGGAAATCTTGTATATCATTCCAACTCACTTCCTCCACAGGGCAGTTATCACAGCCTTTAAAATGACTTGGATTATCTCCCATTACGGCTTGCCATTGTGCTTGTGTCACTTCATATTTACCTATTTCATAGCTACTTAGTGTCACATCATGTACTAGCTTTTCATCATCATTGCAGTCCCCATCTCGTTGTTCGTCGCAGCCCATTCTAAACGTGCCGCCTTGCACTCGAACCATATCATTTATTAGTTTTTGGATAACTGCAGGTATATCTGTTTTTGCTGTCATTTTTTCGGTGTCGCTTGTTGCTGTGTTATTTATTTTTTCGGCTCTGTTTACATTATCTTGTTTTGTTTCTTCCGCTTTCGGTGGTATATTATCAGCTACTTTATTATCTTCTATTTTTACTGTTTCAGTTAGCTTTGGCTCATCAACAGACATTTTTTCTGCTGTGTTTACCTTATTTTCTTCTGTTTTTGGTGGTGTATTTTCAGCAATTGTCGTGTTTTTTCCATCAATTTTTGTGCTTTTTCCATCACTATCTGTCGCCCAATCTTCTGCTTTAGACTTATAGTTTTTTCCTATGCTTTTTTTCTTTTTCTTTTGTTCAGGCATATCCCAACTTTCGCCTTTGCTGTCTTTTTTTAGATCTTCTATGGTTTCATATAGCTCTTTCATTTCTTTATCATTGCCTTTTGCGGCAGCCTCATAACTTTGCATAATATAAATATTTAACCACTCATTTTTCTTTGCATTTTGCAGTTCTATATGTTCTATTTCGTCTAATTTTCTACTTTTAAAAGCCTTTAGTGCTTCCATTCCTTGCTCTACTTTCTTTTTTTCAAATAAGCTATCTATTTTTGTTAATGTATTTTGTACTGTTTTAGGTAATCTTTGTATAGTTACTTTCGCTTTTTTCATACTTACACTATCAGCATTGAGCAGATATATTGTTAAGGTATCTTTTTTACCACCCATAAACACCTTTGCTGTTTGTTCTATTTGATTTATCTCAAAAATAGTATCTGTCAGCATAGGTATCACCATTCTATCTTTTGGCTCGCTTAGTCTGTTCCACCAACTTGCTGTTACATCATTTTGCATCACACCACCCCATTTGTCGGCTTTTTTCACTTGCGAAACGCCGTTTTCATACTTTTCTACCTCCTCATAAGTTTCCGAAGGCACAGTTATTCCCCACTTATTGACTATATGCCATTTGCCGTCTTCTTCTACTGCAATACGCTCATCAGACAAATATTTATAGTCATCATATATCACATTCCAAATAAGCGGCATAATCAATTGTGGTGCTACTGCCCAAGTAAGAATAGGCGTAAACAAAACAAATAACAAGCCTATGGAAAACATTTTTAATTTTTGTTTTCCACGCTTTTTCTTTTTCTTTTTGGTCTTTTTCCCCTTTCTTTTTTTCGTTGGAAGTATCAGCTCTGCCGAGTTCTTTCTCAACTTCCGCCAATCACTTTTTTCTGTTACTGTTTCCGTAACAATTTCAATAACTCTATCTAAAGCAACAATATTTTTATACTCTTTTCCAAATTCGTCTTTCGTCACTACCGCAACTTGCAATTCTAAGCGATGTTTGCCTGCCAACAAAGGCGTAACATCATATAACCATTCCGTATAATCATCTTCATCTATTAGCTGCACTTCCTCGCCTTTGCAACGAATATTAAAAGCCGTTCCATTGCTTTCGTCCAACAATTTGACACGCATCAACTTACCTATTTTTCTTAGGTCTTCTATCACCGCTTCGTCGGCATCTTTCAAATTTTCTTTCAATATCGCTTCTTCCACTTCTTCGGGAGCAATTCGAATAGTGCAAGTTGATACCTTTTTTAGCTGCATTTTGTCTGGAATACGGTATAATACACGGCCTTGTTTGCGTTTTGGTCTTGCTTGTTCTTTATCTTCAATTTCTATATTATTGTCTTCTGCAATTTGAGTATATAAAGCCTTTGTAATTTTAACATGAGGTTCGTCTGCTGTTTCCCACATAGCACTCGTTGTATGAACGCCATTTAGCGGCAATACTTTGATGTCTTTGATATGTCTAAACGGTGCTAATTCCCACATACAGGCTCGTATAATAACAGGAATAACACGAGTTTCTTTTTTCTCATGTCGTACCAAAGCCTTGGTCATTTGGTCATAACAAGCATAGGAATGTAAAAAATCGGGACTAATGAGCAGCAAAATAATATTCGCATCATTCAATTCCTTAGCAATTTGAGCATTTTTATCTTGATGAGCCAAAGTTTTGTCATCGTACCAAATTTCAATAGTGCCATTAGTTTCCAAAATAGCTAATTGTTTGAGTAATCGATTTCGTATCGCAATATCTTCATCAGCTTTAGCATAGGCAATAAATACTTTTATTCCCTTGTTTATTGGCTCTTTTTCGTTTTTCATATTTTGCAGAGTATTTGAGACGCTTGTAGAAAGGCATTTTGAATAAGAATGTCAAATATACTTATTTTCTTTTGTTTATAGAAATGAAGTAGGCAAGTTTTTTTAAATCAAAACCTCATGTCTGCCACCTTGCGTTAAAACACAAGGCTATTCATATAAAAGACACACAATAACATTCAATAGCCCTGTAATTTATTGCTGGGCGGCAGATATTCGATAAAAACAAATAATTCAACTTCATTAAAAGGTCTCATAATCATAAATAATTTTCTTATCTTTGTCAGCATTTTTTGTTATTGTTAAACCTTGAAGGTTTTAAAAACCTTCAAGGTTTGGAAACTTCATTTCGTTATCCTTTTGTTCTGGATTACTTCGTTGTTTCGCTTTACTTCACGCCTCGTAATGACAAAAAAGGAAAGTTTTCTTATTGCAAAAAAATAAAAACCGCATGAAATTTTATAGCACAAAACACCAATCGCCGAGCGTCACATTGAGCGAAGCCGTTATGAACAGTATGCCGAGAGACAGAGGCTTATATATGCCTGAACAAATCAATAAAATGCCTGAAAGCTTTTGGCAAAACATAGAAAAAATGTCGTTTGCCGAAATGTCTTTTGAAGTGGCTAAATGCTTGCTAAACGGCACAATTGAAGACGAAGCCTTAAAAGAAATCGTTTTCGATGCCATCAATTTTGACGCTCCTATACACGAATTAGACGAAAAAATGAATTGTTTAGAGCTTTTTCACGGCCCTTCATTAGCTTTCAAAGACTTTGGTGCAAGATTTATGGCAAGGCTAATGAGTCATTTTGTGAAGGAAAGCAAAGAAAAATTATACATCTTAGTCGCTACTTCTGGCGATACAGGTGGAGCAGTCGCACAAGGTTTTTTAGGCACAGCAAATATTGAAGTGATTATATTGTATCCGAGCCAAAAAATCAGCGAACTGCAAGAAAAACAACTCACGACATTAGGGCAAAATATTCGTGCTATCGAGGTAGAAGGCACTTTCGATGACTGTCAGCGTATGGTGAAAGCCGCTTTTTTAGACGAAGAATTGCAAGCGAAAATGAATTTATCGTCTGCCAATTCCATCAATATCGCACGCCTTATTCCCCAATCTTTTTACTATGTATATGCCTATGCACAGGCGAAAAAAGCAGGCCGTCCAATTGTTTTTTGCGTGCCTAGTGGCAATTTTGGCAATATTACGGCAGGGCTTTTGGCTCAAAAAATAGGACTGCCTATCGAAAAGTTTGTAGCCGCCAACAATGACAACAATGTTTTTCAAGAATATCATCAAACAGGAACGTTCACGGCTCGCCCATCTGTGCCGACATATTCCAATGCTATGGACGTAGGAAATCCTAGTAATTTGCAGCGTATTCAAGATTTATTTCAGCATGATATAAATGATATTCGTAAAAATATTGGTTCGTATAGCTATGATAATGAGCAAACTGTGACAGCGATAAAAGAAATTTACGAAAAATATAATTATGTAAGCTGTCCACATACGGCAGTCGCTTATTTGGGCTTAAAAGACTATTTCAAAGACAATCCAAATAGCGATGCTTATGGTCTTTTCTTAGGAACAGCACATCCTTCTAAATTTTTGGACATTGTAGAGCCAGCTTTGCAAACGAAAGTTCACATTCCTACAAACTTAGCAATATTAGCAGAGCGAGAGAAAAAAGCGACTTTGATGAATACAGATTTTGAAAGCTTGAAGGCTTATTTGTTGGCTTAAAAATGAATCTTTTTGATTTTCTGATAGCATTTTTTAAACATACTATTTTTCGAAAAAATAGTATGTTTAAAAAATATTGTCAGAAAACACCTCGTATTGACAAATCATAATAAATATATCTTTTTTTGTGCTTTAAAAAACCAAAAATTGCTTATCTTATATGCTCAAAACTTAAAAACTAAACAAATGATAAGCTTTTGGCAACAAAAAATAGGAAAAAAAGTGTTTGAAATACTCTTTTTTCTATTTCTAACAAATGTATGTATTTTTGCACAAAAAGAAGGAAATATCTGGCATTTTGGCGACAATGCTG
Organism: Chitinophagales bacterium; assembly: GCA_049613665.1. GTDB lineage: Bacteria > Bacteroidota > Bacteroidia > Chitinophagales > UBA2359 > JBMZCV01. The sequence continues at coordinate 5,137 of JBMZCV010000171.1, forward strand.
GCCTCGATTTCAATAGCGGCACACCGATAGCACTCACCAATGGAGCTTTAAGCACAACAGAAGGCTGTGCAAGTATTAGCGATAGCAACGGCAATTTGTTATTTTATACAGAAGGCACACGAGTTTGGAATCGCAATCACCAAGTTATGTTCAATGGTTATGGTTTAGATGGCCACGATTCGGCGACGCAATCGGCGATTATCGTGCCGAAACCTGCTAGTGACAACTTATATTATGTTTTTACGGTGGCTCAAATTGGCGAAGCTGATGGCTTGCGTTATTCCGTTATTGATATGAATTTGCAAGGTGGCTTGGGCGAAATTACGATTAAAAATGAGCAGCTTGCAACGCCTGTTGCCGAGAAGATAACTGCCGTTCTTCACAATAACAATACAGATATTTGGCTTATCGCTCACGAATGGAACAGCGATGCTTTTTATGCTTACCAAATTACGCCTACGACTATCAATGCACCTATTGTTAGCAATATTGGCACAGTTCATACAGGCGGTGCTTTTTTACCAAACAATAATGCGGCTGGCTATATGAAAGTTTCGCCAGATGGCAGTAAAATTGCGGTGGCTATCAAAGAAATGAATTTGTTTGAAATTCTTGATTTTGATAACAATACAGGCATGGTTTCCAATCCTATCACAACAGCCGATAATTATACGAATGCTTATGGCGTAGAGTTTTCGTCAGATGGTAGCAAATTGTATTTGAGTCATTATAGTTGGACAACTTCTTATATTTATCAGCTTGATTTACAGGCAAGTAACATTTTACAAACAGCTACACTTATCAATACTTCCGATGATTTGGGTGGTGCTTTGCAAATTGCTTCCGATGGCAAAATCTATTTTTCTAGGCACGAAAGCCACTATTTAGGTGTTATAAATAGCCCAAATTTGGCTGGAACAGCTTGCAATTATGTAGAAGATGGCGTATTTTTAGGTACTGCAAATGCTACTTTTGGCTTTCCTACTTTTGTGCAAAGCTTCTTTTTTACGCCTTTTTTCACTTACGAAAACACTTGTTTTGGCGAAAATATGCAATTTAACATTTCAAATACTGAAAATATAACAAATGTTATTTGGAATTTTGGAGATATAAATAGTGCTACAAGCAATACTTCAAATCAACTTTTTCCAATGCATATTTTTAGCGATGCAGGCAGTTTTGAAGTGAGTTTGACTTTTACGCAAAATGGTTTGACAGAAACAATTAGCGAAACTATTGTCATTAACCCTTTGCCAGAACAGCCAAATTTAGGCGATGATATGAGCTTGTGCAATGGCGAAAACTTTGTGTTAAGTGCTGGTTCAAATAATCCTAGTAACAGTTATTTGTGGCAAGATGGTTCTACAAATTCAAATTTTGTCGTGACGCAAGCAGGCACTTATAGCGTTCAAATAAGCAACTTTTGCGGAACGGTATCTGATGTTATCACAATAAGCTACTCTGAAAGTCCGAGTTTAGATTTAGGCAATGATGTTAGTTTGTGCGAAGGCGAAAGCTTAGTTTTAAACCAAAATAACAATGCAAATAATAGTGCTTATTTGTGGCAAGATGGTTCTACAAATCCTACTTTTGCAGTTACAGACGCAGGCACTTACAGTTTGCAAATGACTAATAATTGCGGAACGGTAAGCGACCAAATCAATGTTTTTTATGGCAATGCTCCTCAAATAAGTTTACCAAATGATACGAGCCTTTGCAATGGACAAAACATTTTGCTTGATGTCAATTTGAACAATAGTAACATTTCTTATTTGTGGCAAGATGGTTCGGCAAATCCAAGTTTTTTAGCTAATGCAGCAGGCCTTTATAGCGTTACAGTTACAAGTAGTTGCGGAAGTGCGACAGATGATTTTTTATTGACTTACAATAATTTTCCACCAAGCGTAAATTTGCCAAATGATACATTGCTTTGCGACAATGCGACTTTAATTTTAAATGCCAATACAAACCCATCAGATGCCGAAATTTTATGGTCAGATGGCTCGACAAACGAAACATTTACGGTTGCAGCAGCAGGAACTTATAGCCTACAAATCAGCACCTTATGTGGTGTTTCTAGCGATAATATTACGGTGTCTTACGACAATACGCCTTTTGTTAATTTGCCTAATGATACCAACTTGTGCAATGGCGAAACGCTTGTTTTAAATGCTAGTTTGCCTTTTGTAACTAATTATTTGTGGCAAGACGGCTCGACAAATCCAATTTATACGGTAACGGAAGCAGGTTTTTACGAAGTAGAAATAAGTACAAATTGTGGAACGGTAAGCGATAACATTACGGTTTCTTACACTAACGAGCCGACTACTTTTAGCCTAGGAAACGATACCAATTTATGTGTAGGCGATACGCTTTTGCTTTCCATTTTAAATAATGAAAATTGGGAATACGAGTGGCAAAATGGCGAAAATAGCAATAGTTTTGAAGTGACAGAAACAGGCATTTATGCTTTGACAGTTAGCAACAATTGCGGCACGTTTACAGATTCTATTGCTGTAAATTTCGGAACGCCTCCTCTCCCCTTTTCTTTGCCAAACGATACTAGCTTTTGCGATTTTGGAAGCCTTTTATTAGAGATTCCTTTTTTAGCGGAAAATACAAGTTTTGAATGGCAAAATGGCGAAAATAATTCTAGTTTTTTAATCACAGAAGCAGGCACTTATTGGCTAGAAACAAATAATTTTTGCGGCACGTTTAGCGATTCTATTTCGGTAAGTATAAAAGAAAATCCACAACTCAATTTAGGAACTGATTTATCTTTATGCGATGGCGATACAGTTTTGTTAAACGTTTATGATGTAAGCGAAAATTTAAATGAATATGTTTGGCAAAACGGCTCGACAGATTCTATTTTTACGATTACAGAAACAGGTTTTTATGCTTTAGAAGGTAGTAACGATTGCGGAACGCTTCAAGATACAATTGATGTTTTTTTTAATACTAAGCCAACAACTTTTGATTTAGGAAATGATACAACAATTTGCGAAGGCACAGGCATTTATCTAAGCTTGGAAAATGATTTGAATGAAAATTGGGAATGGCGATGGCAAGATGGCAGTTTTTCAGATGATTTTTTAGCTACCGAAACCGATATTTATGCACTCACAGCAAGCAATGAATGTGGCGAAAGTAGCGATAGTGTTTTTGTAAATGTCGAAAATTGCGAGCTTGGATTTTGTGCATGGAAAGTGCCAACGGCTTTTTCTCCAAATGCCGATAATAGAAACGATTTTTTACAGCCTATTTTCAATTGTGAGCCGACAAATTGGTATTTTACGGTTTACAATCGTTGGGGAGAGCAGGTTTTTGAAAGCAATGATATTACGCAATTTTGGAACGGAATGTATGAAGAAAAAACTTGCGATATTGGCGTTTATGCGTGGTATTTTCGTGTAGAATGGTCGCAAGATGATAAAGAACAATTTTTCTTTCAAAAAGGAAATGTAAGTTTGATTCGATAAGTTGTTAATTATGAATTTTTAGTTACGAATTATGAAATGCTGATATTTTTTTAAATTTGAAAAGAAATTTATTAATTTTGCGTACATAACAACCTAAAACAAAAGACAACTATTTAATAAATGGCTGATTCGTTACTATTTTTTTAAAATTATGGCGTTGGCAATCCAAACAAGCTATATGAATTATTGTTTAATATTTAGGTAGTTACATAACAAAATAAATTATTAACATTAAAACAAAACATTTGTAAAATGATAAAATGGAAAAATTCTTGGCTAGTTTTAGTCGTAGCTCTTGCGATGAATAGCGGCTGTGCCGAGCAAACAAACAATAGCCGTGATGCAGCTTTATCGTTAGAAGGCTTTGAAATTACTCCTTACGAAAGCGTAAATGATGCTTATCATGTGACGAAAAAAAATGACAAAGATGCCCTATTAGAAGAAGGCGATACCAAAGGTAAGGCGAAAGAAGGCCCTTGGGTAACCTATCATAAATCGAACAGAAGCAAGCACATACCAGAAACTATCACGACTTATAAAAATGACAAAAAAAATGGTATATTTCTTCGCATAGACGATAAAAATAACATTAAAGAACGTGCATACTATGTGAATGATGTGTTGGAAGGCGAAAGAATGCTTTATAACAGAAGCCGTATTAAAGAAATTGCTTTTTATAAAAATGGAAAATTGGAAGGCGAGCGTAAGATGTATTACGAAAATGGAAACGATAAATTGCAAGAAGAAAGCTTTTTCAAAAATGGCGAGCGTCATGGTACTTCAAAATGGTATGACCAAGAAGGCAATGTAACTATCGAATATGAATATAATAATGGTAAAAAAACAGGCGATAATAAAGCAAAAGCTGTTGAGGGCAAATAGTTTTTAGTGCTTAGTTTTTAGTTGGTTGTTGAGGCTTTGAACAACCAACTAAAAACTAAGCACTAAAAACTATCAACTCAAAATTAAAAACTTAAAACTATTTTTACTTCGCTTTTCTCGCTTTCTTTTGCAAATTTGGGTCAATTTCTATGGCTTTTCTAAATAACTTTTGTGCTTTTGTGGTATCTCCTGTTCGCATATAACAGTTTGCCAAATTGACATATGGCTTTGCATAATCTACCTTCGCTGCAATCGCATTTTCGTAAGACTTTATAGCCTTTTCCAACTTATTTTGCTTCAAATAAATATTGCCCAAATTGTAATGCACCACTTCATAATTTGCATCTATCGCAATGGCTTTCTCATAATTTTCAATGGCTTTCTCATACTCTTTTTTATCGTCATATATCATACCTATATGCAGCAAGCATTTGCTACTTGTAGCATCTAAAGCTAAAGCCTTCTTAAAAAATAGCAACGCTTGATTTGGCTTTTTAATTTTTTCGTAGGCTACCGCCATGCTAAAATATGCTTCTACAAAGTCAGAATCCATGTCGATAGCTTGTTGAAAAACAACTAAAGCTTGCTGATAATCTCCTTTTTTGTGATAAGCTACACCCAAGTTGTGATAAGTAGCCGCATCTGCTGGCCGAAGTCTCACCAATTTCGAAAAAGTCGCTATCGCCTCCTCATATTTTTTTGCTTTCAATTGTTGTGTTCCTAACTCATTGAGTTGTTGAACTTCAGATGTTTTATCGCTAGTTGGCTGACTTAGATTTTGTTGTGGAGTTTTCACAATGCTTTTTTCGTCCGAATCAGAATTAAAAAAACTAGCAAAATTGCCGAGCAATAGTAAAATTGCTAGAACAGCTATCGCCATTAAAAATGTTTTGCTGCTTTTGTTAGATGTTGTTGTCATATTTTTAGTTTTTTTTAAGTAGTCGTTCAGAAGTTTTTTAGTATTTAAATACAAGCTAACACTTTCATTTTCAATGCGTTAGCAACTAAACGAACACTTTATCAGCCATTTCCGCTTTGACGTTTCAATGACAATTAACAATTTGCAATAAAATATTGTATTTTAATATTGTTTTGTATTTTATATATAAGAAGTGTCGTCAGAAAATCAAAAAGATTGACCTTTTAAAAATTAGTCTTTTGGTGC
>JBMZCV010000172.1:0-10634 GCA_049613665.1 Chitinophagales bacterium
ACCACCTTATTTTCCTATTATCGTTCATCTAAAATTTTGTGAATAAGGTTTATTGACGAAAACAAAAAGCTCAACTTACTAACCTGACGGCTATGGTGTTATCACCAACAAGTTGTTACACAAAAAATGAGTTTAAAACTACTTATTTAGTTTTTAGTTGCTGGTGATAACACACAGCAACGGCGAGAGTTGTCGTTTTTTATTAAAAGAGTAACATTTAATAAAAAAGCATTTAAAACCTCTGATTATTGAAATTACAGTATAACTAATTACACTATAAAGTAAAATATTTTAAATTTTGAATATATGAGAAATGACATATTTCTAAAACTACGATAGCTCATCACTTTTTATATTGGTCTTTTTGGGCTAAAAAATATGTCATTTCTTTCCTTAAAAAATATCTTAGACATGACAAGTTCTTAAAATTGTCGACATTTTAACAAAAAAGTAATTTTTTTCAAAAATCTAACACCATTTACTTTACAGTCTATCTATCATGTCTCCGCAAAGACTAAATTGCTTAATAGTTTATTTCAGATGGGCAAAAAGTAAAGAACAGACGAAAAGCAGTTTTCAAAAAAAAGACACCAATACACTTCACTTCTCTCCACTTTCATCTCTTTTTTTCTACCAAAACAAAACAAACTCATGAATAGAGTCATCTATTACTTCACGATTATTTTAATCTTGCACATTAGCTGTGTATCTGCACAAAGCGACCAACATCAACGATTGAAGCAAAACCTAGATAAAGCTATCGAAGTTTTTGAAAATGATAGCGAGACAAAAAACGCTTTATGGGGATTTCACGCCAAGATGGTTGAAAATGGCCGTATTTTAGCCTCACACAATGCCGATAGAAGTCTTGTGCCTGCTTCTACGCTAAAAACCGTGACAACTGCTGCTGCACTCTCTATTTTAGGTTCTGATTTTACCTTCAAAACAAAACTAGAATATGATGGTTACATTGATGAACAAGGCACGCTGCACGGCAATTTGTATATCACAGGAGGAGGAGACCCAACTTTGGCCACCAACAGAAGCGACATAGCAACTCACTACAAAAGCATTATGAAAAAATGGTTGTCAGCTGTACAACAACAAGGTATTCGAAAAATAGAAGGACATATTATAGGCGATGCAAGCTTTTTTGGAACGGAAATTATTTCGCCAAAATGGTTGTGGGAAGATACAGGCAATTATTATGGAGCAGGAGCAAGCGGCTTGAGTTTTCATGAAAATAGATACGACATTATCTTTGATACAGGAAAAAAATGGGGAGAATCTACCAAACTCATCAATGTTATTCCTGAAGTGCCAGATGTAGAATTTATCAATACCGTAACAACAGCATCGGCTACTTCAGGCGACAATGCTTATGTATATGGCGTGCCTTACAACAATGTTTTTTATATCAGAGGCACACTTCCTTCTGGCAAATCTGGCTTTCCTGTTCGGGGTGCTGTTCCAGAGCCAGCCTTATTTTGTGCTCACAATTTGATGAAATATTTAAAAACAAAAGGCAATGTTAAATGTGAAAAAGGAGCAACGACTATTCGCAAGATGAAACTTGATAAAACTTATAAAAAGAGTAAAAAAACAAGCTTTCATACTATAGAATCGCCGCCGCTAAGTAAAATTGTTTTTTGGACAAACAAAAGAAGTATCAACCTTTTTGCTGAAAGCATACTTCGTATGGTTGGCAAGCGAGAATTTGGCAAAGCGACACCGCAAAATGGTATTAAAGCAGTCAAAAAATTTTGGGAAAATCGCTCTGTGCAGCTAGATGGTTTTTTGATGTATGACGGCAGCGGCTTGTCGCCCATCAATGCTATTAGCACCAAACAACTTGCTAATATGATGGCAGCTTACAAATATGACTCGCATTATCAAGATTTTTTCAACTCCTTGCCCGTAGCAGGAAAGTCATCTGATGTCGGTTTTCTCAAAAGTTTTATGCGAAGTACGGCAGCGGCTGGCAAAATGCACATCAAAAGTGGCTATTTGAACAACAAAAGAGGCTATACAGGCTATACTTACACCAAAAGTGGCGAATTGGTGGCTTTTGCGGTTTTGGTCAATCACTATACTTGCAGCAATACAAAAATGAAAAAGAAAATTGAGAAGATGATTAAAGTCTTAGCAGAATAAAAAAATAGTATGTCTCAACTTTTGATTAATAATGAGATGGCAGGCATTTTCAAAATGCCTACCACCTTGTTCTACTATTATTACTTATCTGAAATTTTGTGAATAAGTTCTAATAAATTTCAGCTATTCTCGCTTTGAAATAAAATAAATATTATAAAAAAATATCCACTTGTTTTTCTGTGTCAGCAATTAGTTTTTAAGGCCTTTTTTATCAAAAGCTTAAACATACTATTTTTTTTAGGCTAAGAAGACCAATATTTCCTATTTTTATAGCCTTTTGAACTGAAAAATAGTATGTTTCCCCTATCAAAAAAGGTTTCTTTTGTTAAACCGAGAATAGCTGAATAAATTTGGCTTATTTTTTGTGAAAATTTATAAAAATAACATTTAAATGCTAAAGACTATTTAATAAATGGCATGACTTTGTGTCTATTTGTTTGTATTTTTTAGTAGAAAAATGCTATTTTTGCGAAACAAATGACGAGATGGAACTTTTTTGCACAAAAAAGCTATTATAGAATAAAAAATATACAAAATAGTATTACATCTCATTAAATTGATTTTCAAAGTATTAGCAACGAATCGACCATTTATTAAGTAGTTGTTCAGAAGTTTTTGGGCATTTCAGAACAAGATAACACCAGAAATGTCAATGCGTTAGCAACTAAACGAATGCTTTATTAAATAGTGTTTAGCACTTAAAATAAGATTAAAACATGATAAATATTACCTTTCCTGATGGCAAACAGCGAGCGTATGAAGAAGGAATATCTGGACTAGCCATAGCCAAATCTTTGAGCAATAGCTTGGCAAAAAAAGTCTTGTCTATTAAAGTAAATGAAGAGGTGTGGGACGCTACACGCCCAATAACGCAAGATGCAAGCATTGAGCTTTTGACATGGAACGACAAGGAAGGGCAGAAAACATTTTGGCACTCTTCGGCTCACTTGATGGCAGAAGCATTGCAAGCCTTATATCCGAATATTAAATTTACGATAGGCCCACCCATAGACAATGGTTTTTATTATGATGTCGATTTGGGCGACCAAAAAATAAGTGCCGACAATTTTGGCAAGATAGAAAAGAAAATGTTGCAGTTGGCAAAGCAAAAAAACACTTTTGAAAGACGAAGTGTCACGAAAGCGGAGGCTTTGGCTCATTATGCAAACAATGAATACAAAACCGAATTGATTGAAAATTTGGAAGATGGCAATATCACTTTTTATACACAAGGCAATTTTACAGACTTGTGTAAAGGGCCACATTTGCCACACACTTCTTTGGTCAAAGCCGTAAAACTGAGCAATATTGCAGGTGCATATTGGCGTGGTGATGAGAAAAACAATCAACTGACAAGAATTTATGGCATTTCATTTCCGAAAGCAAGCTTGCTCGATGAGCATCTAAAAATGATGGAAGAAGCCAAACGAAGAAATCACAAAAAACTTGGCTTGGAACTCGGTTTATTTGCTTTTTCCGAAAAAGTAGGTTCTGGTTTGCCTTTGTGGTTGCCAAAAGGAACAAAGCTAAGAGAAATTTTGCAAGACTTTTTGAAAGAAGAGCAGAAAAAACGAGGCTATCAAATGGTTTTGACTCCTCATATTGGAGCAAAAGAACTATATGTTACGTCTGGACACTACGCAAAATATGGCAAAGATTCGTTTCAACCTATCAACACGCCAAAAGAAGGCGAAGAATATTTGTTGAAGCCGATGAATTGCCCACATCACTGCGAAATTTTTAATGTTACACAACATTCTTATCGTGATTTGCCTGTGCGTTTGGGCGAGTTTGGCACGGTGTATCGCTATGAACAGAGCGGTGAGTTGAATGGTTTGTTGCGTGTGCGAGGTTTTACGCAAGATGACGCACATATTTTTTGCACACCAGAACAATTGAAAGATGAGTTCAAAAATGTAATTGATTTGGTGACTTTGGTATTTGGAAAGTTGGGTTTTAGCGATTTTACGGCTCAGGTTTCTTTGCGTCACCAAACAGATAGAAGCAAATATATTGGTTCTGACGAAAATTGGGAAAAAGCAGAAACAGCAATTATCGAATCGGCAGCCGAAAAAGGCTTGAAAACAGTAATTGAATATGACGAAGCAGCATTTTATGGCCCAAAACTTGATTTTATGGTCAAAGATGCACTTGGCCGTTCATGGCAATTAGGCACAATTCAGGTAGATTACAATTTGCCAGAGCGTTTTAAGCTAGAATATATCGGCAGCGACAATCAAAAACATCGTCCTGTGATGATTCACCGAGCACCTTTTGGCTCTTTTGAACGTTTTATAGCAGTTTTGATTGAAAACTGTGCAGGCAATTTTCCGCTTTGGCTTGCTCCACAACAAGTAGCTATTTTGCCTATCAGCGACAAATTTGTGCCTTATGCAGAAGAGGTATTAGCGATGTTGAAACAAAAAAATATTCGAGTAGATATAGATTATCGTTCCGAAAAAATTGGACGAAAAATCAGAGATGCAGCGGTAGAAAAAGTACCCTATCACTTGATTATTGGCGAAAAAGAAGTGGAAAACAAAACTTTAGCTGTTCGTCGACATACGCAAGGCAATAAAGGTACTATGACACAAGCGGCTTTTTTAGAAATGTTTGATGCAGAGTTGGAAGCTTAAAAATGCAAATTAGAATGTTGTTTTCGCTTGTTAATTGTAGATTTTGTTATATTAACAAGCGAAAAAACGATTTTTTTGTTGTAAATATAGAATAAATATTTTTTTTACGCTAAAAGAGAAGAAAAAATTGTTTATTTACAATATTTTAACTACTTTTAATACAGTTTATAGACATGAAATAAAATACGATTTGTTTTTGAAAGGAAAAAACATCTAATAAAACAAATATTGTATTTACATGTTGAAATAACAAGTTACACAAATCTATTTTTTAATTAAATTAAATTTTATATTGGCTAGACCTAGGAGAAAAAATAATCTAGTAAGAAAGAGTACAGCACCAGAACATCGTCTCAATGAACGCATTAGAGTTCCTGAAGTGAGATTGGTGGGCAATAATGTAGAGCAAGGTGTTTATCCGACTCGTAAGGCGTATGCAATAGCACAAAGCAAATCGCTAGACTTGGTGGAAATTGTTCCTACTGCAAAACCTCCTGTTTGCAAGATTATTGATTACAAGAAGTTCTTATACGAAAAGAAACGTAAAGAAAAAGAAATAAAAGCTAAAACCTTAAAAACCGTGATTAAAGAGATTAGGTTTACTCCTAATACCGATGAGCACGATTTTGATTTCAAAGCAAAACACGCCCAACGTTTTTTGGAAGAGAATGCAAAGGTAAAGGCTTATGTGCAATTCAAAGGACGTAATATTTTATTTAAGGAGAGAGGAGAGTTGGTCTTATTAAAATTTGCTCAACGCCTCGAAGAATTTGGTACTCTGGAACATATGCCAAAGCTAGAAGGTAAAAGAATGACCATTTTTATAGCTCCGAAAAAAGTGAAAACGACAAAAAAGGGAACGAAAATGAAAAGTTAAAATCCACATAAAAAAATAGCTATTCTGATTGTTTGGTTAAACAATACTAAGTGCCAATCACTATTTAATAAATAATCCATTCGTTGCTGATACATTGAAAAATCAAAGTGTTGGCTTCAACGACAGATTACATTATTTTTGTCTAGGTACTTAATGAGCAAAAAACAATAAATTAAAAGGTTATTTGTTTGTGTAGAAAAGCTATTGCCGTTTTTTTCAAACTTCAGAATAGATTAAAAATTATTTTAAAAAACATGTGATTGTCAGACTTAAACAATTACAAAAACATAAAAAAGGCTTTCAAAATTTATTTAAATTTTGAAAGCCTTTTGTTTTTTTATTAAATACGGCCAAAAAAACGCTGATAGATGTGTTTTCGCCAATAGAACATCATGTAAAAAACAGGAAATACGATATAATCTAACAGCTTGAAGGCACATTGATATTGAATCTCATCAACTATCAATGTGCCTTTTTTAGTATTGAGCAAACGGTGTTTGTGCTGCCATGTTTTGAGCGGTGGCGGAAGTTGTGTGCCTTCGTCTATGAAATAAATTTCTTGTTCACTTATCTTTTTTTCAGTAATCAAACTAATCCATCGTTGTTTTGCGGCCAGCTCTATATGTACTTCTTGGCCTTTTTCGCAGCCATCAAAACGCAACAAGCGAAAGGGAAGGAGAGGAGGTGCTAGTGCCAAAAAAAGTTTTTTGTCGAAATGCTCAAAAACATTTTTGTAGTCTTTTTTTACTGGTGTGCTGATTTGTATTTTCATTTGTATGGTGATTTTGATGAAATATTTTTAATCATAACATTTTGATAGTTTTAATGTTTAGCAACAAGCACTATTTTTGATTCTAAATGAATTTCGTTTGGCCTAAATAAGTGCCAAGCACCATAGCCGTCAGGATAATCAATTGAGCGGTATATTCTTGATTTGTTTTGCTAAAAACCACTTGTTTAATGTAAATAGTTGTTGGTGATAACACCAACAACGGCACGAGAGAGTACTAGAAATGACATATTTCTAAAACAATAAGTGTCCATTCTTTTTTATATTTGACTCTTTTGGCTAGAAAAATATGTCATTTCTTTCTTGTTATTGAAAAAAAAGCTTTAAATGAGCTTAGATGTGACAGCTTTTAAAAACCTATCATGTCTCAACAAACGGATAATATTTCTCAAAAACCTTAACGGCGAGAGTTGTCGTTTTTTGAAAAAAAGAGAAATCTAATATAATTTAGAGTGTACTAAACTTTATCGAATTTTTATGATGTGAGAAACGACATATTTCTACAATTACGATAGCTCATAACTTGTTAGATTTGACAGTTTTAGCTAAAAAAAACGTATCAAAAAGCAAGAAAAAAAAGAAAAAAAATCTTATTATTGCAAACTCTTATTTTAGAGTGTAATATGTTATTTGGGTGATGTGAGAGCATTGCTAAATGATGAAACAAAAAAGTCAAACAAACACATGAATTTAGATACACAAAGCCTACAACCTATTATCAATTTTATTTGGTCTGTCGCCGATGATATTTTGATAAACAAATATCTCGAAAATCAGTATCAAGATGTCATTTTGCCGATGACGGTTTTGAGACGCTTAGATTTGGCCTTAGAGGCTACCAAAGAGCAAGTTTTAAAAACGCATCTTCAGTTTAAGGATAAAATTAATGATTTGTCTGGCTTATTGAAAAGCTCTAAACATGGTTCTGGCTTGGCGTTTTACAACAATTCTGCCTACACCATGAAAAAGCTGTTGGAAGACCCTAAAAGTATTGATGAAAATTTGTTGGATTATCTCAATGGTTTTTCGATGAATGTGCAAGACATCATTTCCAAGTTCAAGTTTAGAAATCAGCTAGATACTTTTGAGAATACAGGTATTACTTTTTCGCTCATCGAAAAATTTTGCAACTCAAAAGTAGAATTAAGTCCAGACAAAATTTCGCCGATGGCTATGGGCTATATGTTTGAAGACCTTATCAGGCGTTTCAACGAAAAAACCAATGCTGCCGCAGGGCGACACTTCACACCCAGAGAAATTATCGAACTCATGACGCATCTTGTGTATTTGCCTGTGAAAGATAAGATACAAAAAGGTACTTTTTTGGTCTATGACCCTTGTGCTGGCTCTGGTGCGATGCTCACACAGTCAAAAAAATATGCCACCAATTCTGATGGCGAAATCAAGTCGAAAGCAAAGTTTCATCTCTATGGCCAAGAAAATACAGGCGAGATGTATGCGACTTGCAAATCTGATATGCTGCTGAAAGGCGAAGACCCTGACAAAATAAAATTTGGCTCTACCTTGAGCAAATATGGTTTTGATGCTGATTTGAGATTTAATTTTATGCTTACCAATCCACCTTATGGCACGAGTTGGAAAGAAGATATGAAAGAATTGAATGTTGGAGAAAAGAAAAAAATAGAAATTATTGATACTCGCTTCAATCTGAAAATCAAAAATTTTAGAGGCGAACTAGAAGAACGTTGCCTCACTTCTCGTAGCAACGATGGGCAATTGATGTTTATGCTACACATGCTTTCTAAAATGAAAAGCCCTGAAAATGGCGGTAGCCGTATTGCTTCGGTTCACAATGGCTCGGCTTTGTTTACGGGCGGTGCAGGCAGTAGCGAAAGCGGCATACGACAATATATTTTGGAAAACGACTTGCTGGAATGTATCATTCAACTGCCAAACGATATTTTTTATAATACAGGTATCGCTACTTATGTTTGGATTATCAGCAATGTGAAAGCCGAAAAACGAAAAGGCAAAGTACAGCTTATCAATGCTTCTTCCGATGCTTTTTATACGAAAATGAGAAAATCTCTGGGCAGCAAACGCAATCAACTCAATGCCGAACATATTTTGAAAGCACAGGAACTTTATTTTGCTTTTGAAGAAAATGAGTATTCTAAAATATTTGATAATGAGGATTTTGGCTTTTATCAAATAACAGTGCAGCAGCCGCAAAAAACTGAAAATGGCGATATTGTAAGAGATAAAAAAGGCAATCCGAAAGCTAACAAGGCTCTAAAAGATACGGAAAATGTGCCGATGAAAATAAGTGTAGCCGACTATTTTGCTCGTGAAGTGCTGCCTTTTGCTCCTGATGCTTGGTACGAAAAAAATAAAATGAAAGTAGGCTATGAAATTGCTTTCAACAAGTATTTTTATAAATATGAAGCACTGCGACCTTTGAGCGAAATAGCTGCCGATATTTTGGCTCTCGAAAATGAAACCGAACATTTGCTGAAAGAAATTGTAGCATAAGATTTTTTTAATGATTTAAATTGTAAATGATGAATTTGAAAAAATATCCAAAATATAAAAATAGCGGCATTGAATGGCTTGGGGAAATTCCTGTGCATTGGGAAGTGAGGAGATTGAAAAAATGTTCAATAATAAAGACAGGAAAAACACCAAGAATAGCAAATGCTAATACTGATTATTTTAAAAATGGGTTAATAAATTGGTTTACGCCTTCTGATTTTTATTCACAGAATGGAGAGTTATTAAATTCAAAAAGAAAAATAACAGAAAACGCTATAAAAAATAAACAAGTCCAATTATTCAAAGAAAATTCAATTTATTTAATAGGAGTGGGTGCAACTATTGGTAAAATAGGGTACTCTATTTTAAAAGCATCTGCTAATCAACAAATAAACAATATAGAATTTTCAAAAAATATCTTTTACAAATTTGGATATTATGCATTATTAGTTAGTAGAGTTCAAATTCAATTTCTTGCTGATTTTACAACTTTGCCTATACTTAACCAAACAAAAACAAAGGAAGTTTTAATTACTATTCCTTCAATTTCTGAACAAAAAGCAATAGCTAAATTCCTAGATTACAAACTCGAAAAGATAAACCGTTTTATTGCTAAGAAAAAACAACTTATCGAACTACTCAAAGAGCAGAAAGCCGCTATCATCAATCGAGCCGTTACGAAAGGTTTAGACCCAAAAGTGAAGATGAAAGATAGCGGTATTGAATGGCTTGGGGAAATTCCAGAGCATTGGATAATTGCAAAAATGAAAAATATTTGTTCTGTAAGACAAGGGTTGCAAATAGTAGCTTCAGAACGACACCATCAAAATAATGGAAGTTATTATGAATACATAACTATAAAAGGAATTAATAATCCAACTAACCCTAAAGAGTACATTGCGAATCCATCACAAAGAGTTATTTGTAATAAAAAAAACATTTTGATGGCGAGAACAGGAGCAACAGGGCAAGTAATTACCAATGTTGAAGGTGTATTTCATAATAATTTTTTTTTAGTAGATTATGATACTAGAAAAATTTATAAAGAATATCTTTACTACTACCTCAAAAGTATTAAGATAAAAAAATACTTATTGCTAGTTGCAGGTACAACAACAATTCCAGATTTGAATCATGGAGAATTTTATAATGCTCCATTTTTTATTTTTAGTATTTCAGAACAAAAAAACATAGTTGCATACATCGAAACGGAAACACAAAAGATAGACACGACGATTTCGACGATAGAAAAAGAAATTGGCTTAGTAGCAGAATATAAAACGGCATTGATAGCAGAGGCAGTTACAGGCAAGATAGATGTGCGGAGGGTAGTCTTTTACTAGGATTGTATGATTTTTAGGATTTGTTAGGATTTTTTTTTCTGGGATTGTATGATTTTTTTGTTATTATTATAGGAAGTATTTTGCAAATGGATAGCGACAGATAATTATTTTTTCGGCAATAATCTAATGAATCGTATCATCTCATTTTTTTACTAGGATTTGTTAGGATTATATGATTTTTTTGATATTTTTTGATATTTTTGTTAAAGTATCAAAACGATGAAAGGAATACGAACAGATGTATTTTTTTCGGCAATAATCCAACTCATCATATCATCTAATAAATCATAATACAGACGAAAAGGAATACGAGCAGAGATTATATTTCGGCAATAATCCAA
>JBMZCV010000173.1:0-10629 GCA_049613665.1 Chitinophagales bacterium
AAAAGAGTAATATTTTTTTGAAAAATCTTATATAATTTACTTTACAGCGTATTTAATGGTAAAAAAAAATGCAATAACACATTGCATTTTGGCATTATTTCTTATTCAATATATAATCAACAGTTCGGACATTTTTTGTAATAATTTTCAGTTTAATAAAAAGCTCCTTTGGGCAAGCGAAACATACTATTTTTCAGTTCAAAAGGCAATTAAATTTGCAAATATTGGTCGCTTTAGCCTAAAAAAAATAGTATGTTTAAGCTTTTGATAAAAAAATGTATAAATGTCCGAACTGTTGATATAATTAATGTCGTCAGAAAATCAAAAAGATTGACCTTTTTTTGGTCAAAAAAAAACGAACCACTAGCCAAAATAGACTGCATGAAGAATATAATTTCTTTCTTATGTTATCTTTCCATCACCCAAATTGTCAAAAAAACTACTTTACCTGTCGCCCTTTCCACTCATAAGACCCAAAATTTCCCCACGCTCCAATGATTAAAATATACAAAATATGCACCAATTGAGCAGGTAAAAACAACCATAACAACTTAGTTCTTTTGAAAAACTGACAACCTATGGCTAAAAACACAAAATCAGTCAGCATTTTGGCAGATAAACTAAAAATCAATAGCGGCAGAAAAGCAGTAGAAATAAAGATACTCAATAGCAAATTGAGCAGCAAACTAATGTGAAATAAATACACGGCCGCCAAGAAAAAAGTAATGCGAGTATCTTCATATTTAGTTGATTTCGAAGCCCACCGAATGCGTTGTTGAGCAAAATCTGACACTGTTTTTTGAGCATACGAAAAAACCGTTGCTTCATAACTTTTCACAAAACGCACTTTTTTCGGATATTTCTTCCAAACCTTGTGCATCAACAACATATCGTCGCCAGAAGCAATGTCGTCTATCCCTCGAAAACCGCCCACTTCCTCAAAAACAGCACGTTCATAAGTTAGGTTTGCACCATTACACATATTGCTCAAATTGAGATGCACCGAAGCACCTGTCGAAACCATCATGCCAGCAAAATCAAGGCTTTGAAAACGCTGAAAAAAAGAGGTTTCTTTCGTAAAGAAAACAGGAGCAGTCATTAGTTTTGGGCGAAACTCTTCATAAAAATTGACCAAAGTACACAACCAATTAGGCTTCATCAAACAATCGGCATCTGTCGTCACGATAAGTTGCTGTTGCGTTTTACTAATCGCTATTTCAATCGCTTTCTTCTTATAAGAATTGAGTCTTGCACCTTTCGGCAATTCATCGGCTAATCGAATCAGTCGTAAATGCTCCATTTTTCCACACCATTCCTCCACAATTTGAGCTGTTCCATCTGTCGAATAATCATCTATCACAATAATTTCGAGCAAATCTGTCGGATAATTTTGATGAAAAATGCTTTGCAAACAAGCCGAAATACGTTCGCTTTCGTTGCGAGCAGGAATGATAATAGCGACACTTGTAGCTACTTGCTTTTCTTCTGTTAAAGCATAAGGTTTGAGCCGTTTCCAGCCTAAAATATAAGTGAAAATGAGTGCAATGTAACACAATAAAAAAAATATGGATAATATCGTTATGAGTAGCATGAATTATCGCTTTTTGATAGCTAATGGTTTGAATATTTTGCAAAGATGCACATTTTAGATAAAAAATAAAGATAATAGATGATAGTAATAAAATATTTATTGGAGCAACGCTTGTTATTTTTTTAGAAAAAAAGAAAAGTCATAAAATTCAGATATTTTCATGACATTTGTACATTCTAAAAAGCATCAAGTTAAAAAAAAATAAAGCACAAACTGTAACCTTTATTTTCTTTAATAAATTATTGGTTTTCAAGGTTTTATAATTCAAAAAAGATGGCAAATAGTCTATAAAACTAGACATAGCGTCTAATTTTATTTACAATAAAATGATAATTCATTGACTTTTTTATGACATTTTAAAAAAAAACTATATCTTTGTTTTATCTTTTTTTACTAAACCTAATTTATATTTGCTAATGAAACCCTTTATTATTCCCTCCATCAACAACATTTTAACAAAAAGATACAATTTATTTATTTTTTTTAAAAATGCAACATTTACGCTTGCATTATTGTGGCTTGTATTTTTTTGGAATACCAATGCTATGGCTCAAATCAATTTTGGTTTAAGCACTTTACAAAATTTGAGTATAGGCACACCTACTTCTTTGGAGTTTGGGCCTGATGGTCGTTTGTATGTATCTAATCAAAATGGAAAGATAAATATTTACACTATTCAACGAAATGCTGCCAACGATTATGAAGTTTTGGAACAAGAAGAAATCAATTTGATTTATCAAATGCCAAACCGCAACGATAATGGTAGTTTCAATACAAGCCTTCTCGGACGACAAGTAACAGGAATTTTAGTGAGCGGAACTTCCGAATTTCCTAGTATTTATGTCGGCTCTAGCGACCCTCGACATGGTGCTGGCTCTAGCGGAACAGATACTGGCCTAGACACAAACTCTGGTATCATTTCTCGCCTCGATTGGAATGGTACACAATGGACAAAAATTGATTTGGTGCGTGGCTTGCCTCGTTCCGAAGAAAATCACTCTTCGAATGGTATGCAGCTCGACGAAGCCAACAATATATTATATGTAACGCAAGGTGGACATACCAATATGGGAGCAATTTCCAACAACTTTGCTTTTCATACAGAATATGCTTATTCGGCAGCTATTTTGGCCATCGACCTCAATATGATTGGCAATACAACCTATGATTTGCCTACTTTAGATGATGAGGATAAAAACAATGTGAGTACAACGGCTGGTTTTGAAGATGAAGGCGACCCTTTTGGTGGCAATAATGGCAAAAATCAAGCTATTTTGGAATTGAATGGCCCTGTTCAGATTTTTTCGTCTGGCTGGCGAAATGCTTATGATGTGTTGATTACTGAAAATGGCCGTTTTTATACTTTCGATAATGGCCCAAATGGTGGTTGGGGTGATGCTCCTAGTTCTTGCGTTTATGCACAAGAAGAACCTGGACAAACTTATCCAGACAACTTACATCTCATTAGTCAAGATTATTATGGTGGTCACCCAAATTTGACGAGAGCCAACCGAACCAATACTTTTAATACTACAAATCCACAAACACCTATTCCTTTAGGTATGGAAAACCCTGTCGAATGCCAATATCTCATTCCAGAGCTAGAAGATGGTGCTATTTTGACTATTCCTTTTTCTACAAATGGCTTGGCAGAATATAGTGCTTCAAATTTTGGTGGTGCTATGCAAGGCAATTTATTGGCAGCAGCTTTGGCTTCCAATGGCCAAATCAATAGAATTGAACTAAATGCTGCTGGCGATGAGTTAGTGCCAAATGGAAATACTGTTTTGTTGAGTGGTTTTGCTGGTGGTGGTTTTAGCCTCGATGTGATTGCACAAGCTGATGGCGAACCTTTTGCAGGTACGATTTGGGCAGCCAATATTTATGGTGCCAATCCGATTACAATTTTTGAGCCTGCCGATTATAATGGTGGAAATGTAGGCACTTGTACGCCAACTGTGCCAACGGAAGACTCTGATAATGATGGTTTTACAAATCAAGATGAAACCGACAATAATACAGACCCTTGTTCGGCAGCAAGTAAGCCTAGCGATTGGGACGGTGATTTTGTTTCTGATTTAAATGATAATGATGACGATAATGATAATATTTTAGATATTAACGACCTTTTTGCTCTTGATAGCCTAAATGGAACAGCAACTTTTATGCCTATTGATTATGCTTGGGACAATGGCGTAGCAGCAGCAGGTGGCTTGCTAAATTTGGGTTTTACTGGTTTTATGAACAATGCAACCGATGATTATCTCAATCTGTTTGATACCGAAAATATGACCGCAGGCGGAGCAGCAGGTGTTTTCACGATTGATGAAGTGCCAGCAGGCGATGCTTTTCTAAACGACAATTCGCAAGCTTATGGTTTTCAGTTTGGCGTAAATGTATCTGCCGAAACCAATATCTTTTTTGCACATACAAGTGTTTTAGCACCTTTCGCTGGTTTCATTCCACAAGACAACCAAAGTGTTGGCATTTTTGCAGGCGATGGTACGCAAAGTCACTATGCCAAAATAGCTTGTGTAGCTAATGGTGGTGCTGGTGGTATTGAATTTTTGATAGAAGAAAATGACGCTATTGTTTTTCAAGAAACGTACAATGTTCCAATTTTGACAGCAAATTTTGTGGAGTTGTTTCTTATTTTTAATCCTGATGATAACAGCATTCAAGCAGCTTATGCTTTAGATAATGGTGGAAGAGTAAATATTGGAACGCCTCAAACCGTATCGTCAAGTTTATTCAATGTTTTGGCAGTTGGTCTCATTGCTACTTCCGAAGGCTCAAATATGCCTTTTGCGACTACTTGGGCAGATATTGCGATACAGCTAGACCCTTTGGCCGTTACAGGAGCTTGGGAAGAAATGCCTTGCAATGCTTTTCCGACTTGCAGCAGTGAGCCTACTCACCGACATGAAAATGCTTATGTGCAATTAGGCGACAAGTTTTATTTGGTAGGTGGCCGTGGTTTAAAAAATGTGCAAATATACCATCCGCAAGACAACACTTGGACAAATGGAGCTACGCCTCCATTAGAATTACATCATTTTCAGGCCGTAGAATGGCATGGTTTATTATATGTAATAGGTGCTTTTACGGGCGATTTTCCACACGAAACACCTGTACCAAATGTGTATATTTATGACCCACTCAATGATGAATGGATAGAAGGAGCAGAAATCCCTGCCAATAGACAAAGAGGTTCGGCAGGTGCAGTAGTCTATAACGATAAAATTTATGTAGTGAATGGTATCGTTGATGGACATTCGGCTGATTGGGTAAATTGGTTAGATGAATATGACCCTAGCACAAATACATGGGCAATATTGCCAGATTCGCCACAAGCTCGTGACCATTTTCATGCTGCTATTCATGATGGAAATATTTATGTAGCAGCAGGCAGGCGTTCTGGCCAAAACACGACTTTTTCGCCCACAGTTGCCGAAATAGAACAATACAATATCGGCACGCAAACATGGACAACTTTGCCAAATGATATTCCGACACAAAGAGCAGGAGCGAGTGTGGCAGTTTTGGGCGATGAAATATTGGTAATTGGTGGCGAAAGTGAAACGCAAATAGCTGCTCACAACGAAACCGAAGCTTTTCATACCCTAACTCAAACTTGGCGTACGCTTGATACCTTGAAAGCTGGCCGACATGGAATGCAGGCTATCGTAAACAACAATAATATTTATATAGCTGCTGGCTCTGGCAATAGAGGTGGCGGCCCACAATTGAATACACAAGAAGTTTTTTATTTGTATGAAAACACAACTCCTGTGTTGAATGCTATCGCAAAAGGCACAACAGAAGTTACATCAACAATGCCAAACTTTAGTTCTGTGGGTTTGGAACATAGCAGAACGCAAACAATAACCTTGAAAAATACAATTGGAAATCAAGCACTCTTAGTTGAAGAAGTAAACCTAATAGGCAGTAATGAGTTTAGTCTTAACGAAACTTACGATGTGCCTGTTATTATCAAACCAGAAGAAAAACTGGATATTGCTGTAACTTTTGTGCCTGTCAGCGAAAATTTGCAAACAGCAAACTTAATGATTGCACATACAGGAAGCAATACAGTCATAGATATTGAGATGAATGGCAGCAGTTCCGAAAATGAAATTCGCATCAATTGTGGTGGCGAAAATTATGTTGATGATTTAGGAAATCTATTTGTGGCAGATACTTTTTATAATGAAATGCTGACGACTTATACTTTTTCAGAAGAAATTTTTATAAACAATACCTTAGATGGTGCTTTGTATCAAACTGAAAGAAATGCTTATATCAATGATTTGCAATACGATATTCCTGTTAGTCCAAATGCGAGTTATCGAGTGTTGTTACATTTTGCAGAATTGTATTGGACAAGTCCCAATAGCCGTATTTTTGATGTCAGTATTGAAAATGAAATATTGCTCAATGATTTTGATATTTTTGCAGAGGCTGGCACCAATACTGCACTTGTAAAAGAATTTGTCGTTTTAGTAGCCGACACTACGCTCAATATCAATTTGATAGCCAATGCGAATGCAGCAAAAATTGCGGCCATCGAAATTATAAGAGATGATAATGCTATTCCAAATACTCCTCCAAACTTTACGATTAGCGATAGCGATGTTTTGCTCGAACAAGATTTTCAGAATCTTGTAACCGTAAATGTCACACCAGATACGGTGCCTTTTGAAGAACAATATCAAATTGTGACATATAGCCTTTCGCCAGCAGGTGTCGATTTTGCAGATGTAAGTATAGATTCTGCAAGCGGAGATATTACCATTTTGGCTGTGCCAGATGCTTATGGAACGCAAACTTTCACAATTACGGCTGATGATGGCCAAAGCAATAATAATATTGTAACCCAACAGTTTTCATTAACGGTAAGTATTTCTGCCGAAAATTTTGAAGGCATTAATATCAATTGTGCAGGAAATGCTTATACAGATTCCAATGGAAAAGAATTTATAGCAGACGAATATTTTTTGCCACAATACACTACTTTCGCCGACAATACTTCGCAAAATATTGCCAATACAAATGAAGAATTTTTGTATCAAAGCTATCGCAAAGCCTATATCAACGACTTGCGTTATGCTATTCCTGTGCCAAATCATTTGTATCATATTCGTTTACATTTTGCAGAAAACTTTGTGAATGAAGCTGGCAGTCGAGTTTTTGACATAAATATTGAAAATAATTTGGCTTTAGATGATTTTGATATTTTTGCCGAAGCAGGAAAACATACTGCTCTTATAAAAGAATTTCAGAATGTTGATATTACAGATGGCTTTGTGAATATTGATTTTTCGGCAGGCGGCGGACAGTTAGCGGTTATTTCTGCTATCGAAATTGTGAAAGCAAATATCGGAAATACGCCACCAAATTTTACTTTGAGTGATGATATTTTGGTAACAGAAAATTTTACAAGTGTAGAAACTGTAACCATTACGCCAGATGCTGTGCCAACATTTGAGCAAAGCCAAGTTGTCACATATAGCATTTCGCCATCTTTTTGCCTTTTCGCAAATGTACTCTTCAATTCAAGTACAGGAACTGCAACGATTACGAGTGTTCCAAATATGACTGGCACAAAAAACTTTACGATTACGGCCAATGACGGACAAACAGAAGATAATACTTGTTCGCAAACATTTATGCTCACAGTAGCTCATTTGAATACACCGCCTACTTTTGCGATAAGTCAGACAGAGATAAATGTAATGGAAAATTTTGGAACAACTGAAACAATTACTGTTACGCCAGATGCTGTATTGTCAGAAGAAAGTGACCAAGTTGTTACTTATACGCTTTCGCCTGCTACTATCAGTTTTGCAGATGTAAATATCAATGCTTCTACTGGAAATATTACAATATCAGCTATACCAAATGAATATGGAACACAAATGTTTACGATTGAGGCTAATGACCATCAAACTATCAACAACATTGCTACACAATCCTTTACATTGACGGTTAACCCGCTAAACCCACCCAACACAGCACCCGCTTTCACGTTGAGCGGTGATGTGAGCGTAGAGCAGGACTTTGTTTCTACCGAGTATGTAACCGTTGTGCCTGCCGCCGTTCCGCCTAGCGAAGCGGGGCAGGTAGTTACATACACCCTAACGCCTCCAAATGTTGCTTTTGCGACCGTAAATATCAACTCTTCGAATGGAACAGTTAGTATTTCGGCTGTGCCAGATGGTTTTGGAACACAAATTTTCACGATTACAGCAGATGATAGCCAAACAGAAAATAATATTTATACCCAAGATTTTACACTTACCGTAAATGAATTGAGTACCATTTTTCCTCTAATACGAATCAATTGTGGTGGAAATGATTATACCAGCATTGATGGCGATTTTTTTGAAGCAGATAATTATTTTTCTACCCAAAACACCACATTTGCAGGTGGTAGTGGTAGTTTTATCGCCAATACCGATGACGATTTGTTGTATAGAAGCGATAGAAGAGGCTATATTACTGATATGCGTTATGCGATTCCTGTGCCAAATAATGATACTTATATGGTGCGATTGCATTTTGCCGAACTTGTTGTTAATGCAGTAGGGCAGCGTGTTTTTGATATAAATATGGAAAACAACTTAGTATTAAGTGATTTTGATATTTTCGATGAAGTAGGAAAAAATGCCGCCTTCATAGAAGAATTTTCCAATATTGAAGTGCTTGATGGCTTCTTAAATATTGATTTTATAGCTAACAGCGGCCAGCTCTCCAAAATTTCGGCAATAGAAGTGTGGCAAGGCACAAGCACGCCAAATACACCGCCAACGTTTTCTATTAGCACAAATGAATTGATTTTGTCACAAGATTTTGCTACCACCGAAACCATCAATATTACGCCAGATGCAGTGCCATCAAACGAACAAAACCAAATCGTAACTTATAGTCTTTCGCCAGCAAGTGTCGATTTTGCAAATGTAAGTATCAACGAAAATACAGGAAATATTGAAATATCGGCTATTTCAAGTGCTTATGGTACACAAATATTTACGATAACTGCCAATGATGGAGAAGCTTATAACAATTTGGCTACGCAAACTTTTTTGCTAGACATCACACCATTGAATACACCACCAACTTTCACGACTAGTGGCGATATTAGTGCATTTACCAATTTTTCGGATACCGAAACCCTAACTGTTATACCCAATGCAGTACCAACAGGCGAAGAGAGCCAAGTAGTTGCATATAGTATTTCGCCAGCAAGTGTCGATTTTGCAAATATCAGTATCAATAGTGCCGATGGAACAGTAAGCATTACCGCTGTAACAGATTCTATCGGAACGCAAGTATTTACGATAACTGCCAACGATGGCGAACCTACCAACAATCTTGCGACTCAAACCTTTACATTGACTATCAATCCTTTAGGAGTTGAGCATATTCGTATCAATTGTGGTGGCGGACAATATACAACGACACAAAACGAAACCTTTATTACCGATGATTTTTACGAAACAGTTCCTACAACTTATGCTTATACAACAACAAATAGCATTTCCAATACGATAGATGATGCTATTTATCAAAGCGAGCGGAAAGCTTATATCAATGAATTGCAATATGCAATAGCTGTCTTGCCTTTTCATGAATGTTTGGTTCGTTTACACTTTTCGGAACTCTCTGTTGGTGTTGTTGGTGGACGTGTGTTTGATGTTTTTATAGAAGATAGTTTAATATTAAATGATTACGATATTTTTGCTGACGTAGGAAAAAATGTAGCTACCTACAAAGAATTTTTCATTACATCAAAAGACGATATGTTAAATATCAATTTTTGGGCAGAAAATGGAGCAGCCAAAATTTCGGCTATTGAAGTGATTAGTATGCAGCCAGCCATAATAGCTACTAGTACATCAGAATGTGAGACACCAACAGGTTTGCATGAAGTTGTTGTTTTGCCAAATAGTGTTACGTTAAGTTGGAATCCTATGGTAAATGCTAGTGGCTATATCGTGAGAGGACGCAAACAAGGAAGTAGCAATATTTATGTTTCCGACATACTGCTTTCCAATACAGTTACTTACAACGTATTGCCAAACACAACATATCGTTGGACAGTATCTGCTATTTGCCCAGAAGGAGAAAGTGAATATGGCGAAATACGAAGCTTTACAACACCAACAGGAAAAGTAAGAGCAAATCATTTGGTCGTATTTGGCGAAAGCAAACAAACAGATAGTGAAATCAAAATATATCCTAATCCGACTAGCAAATACATTACTATCTCTTTTTTCAATACTTCTGAACACAGCGTCACTGTAACTATTGCCAATACTTTAGGTAAAACACTTCGCTACCAACAGTATGATGCTATTTTAGGGGAGCAAAAAATAAAATTAGACCTCAGCGATTTATTAGATGGGCTTTATTTTGTGAGTATAGATAATGGTTTTAGCATAAAAACAAAATATATTTATATTAAAAAATAATATTTTACAAAACTAAACAGTTACATTGTTGTAAAAAGCATTTTCATTGAATTTCAATTCTATTTCATTGAATAACTGCTTAGATTGTATTGAACACCTAAAACCTATATTATGCTTACTAAAAAACAAATACTTATCATAGACGATGACAATAGCACTAGATTGTTGTTGCAGTATCTCTTAGCCGAAAGATACCGTGTCATTGGCAAAACCAATGGCCTCGAAGGTATGATTTGGCTCAATGCTGGCAATATTCCAGATTTGATTCTACTAGACATCAATATGCCAGAACTCAATGGCAAAGATTTTTTGCGAAACCTGCGTTTAAGTGGTTTTTTTAGCAAAATACCAATACTCATCTTATCTAGTGAAACACATTTGCAAGAAATACAAAACTTTATTTCACCTAGCGATATTTTGGGCAAACCGTTTGTACCTGATATCCTATTTAAAAAAATTAAAAGATTAAACGTTTAGTACATTGTAATATAAGTAATTGGCATTTTAATCTTTTTATTACATGTTATTTTATTCCAAAAAAAACGACAACTCTCGCCGTTGCTG
>JBMZCV010000174.1:0-10519 GCA_049613665.1 Chitinophagales bacterium
ACTGCTTTAAGCTTTTTAGAAGAAATGAAAAGCTTGAATTTGAAACCTAATGAAATTTCGTATAATACGCTTATCAATAAAAGTCCAAACTTTGATACTGCTTTAAGCTTTTTAGAAGAAATGAAAAGCTTGAAGTTGAAACCTAATGAAATTTCGTATTCTACGCTTATCAATAAAAGTCCAAACTTTGAGACTGCTTTAAGCTTTTTAGAAGAAATGAAAAGCTTGAATTTGAAACCTAATGAAATTTCGTATAATACGCTTATCAATAAAAGTCCAAACTTTGATACTGCTTTAAGCTTTTTAGAAGAAATGAAAAGCTTGAAGTTGAAACCTAATGAAATTTCGTATTCTACGCTTATCAATAAAAGTCCAAACTTTGAGACTGCTTTAAGCTTTTTAGAAGAAATGAAAAGCTTGAAGTTGAAGCCCAATATCATCACTTACAATACTTTGCTGAATAAATGTAAGCGGCAACGTTTTTCGCCCAAAAGTGAGCAGTTTGAGCAGGCTATTTTGCTATTGGAAGATATGATGTATTTGCGTTTGCGGCCACAGTATCAAAGAAGAGATTATACTTTGCGAGCCGTAGTAGGCATTATGCGTCGTCATCGGGAGGCTTTTGGCACTTGGTATTCACAGCAGTATGGTTTGCATAGGATTTGGAAAGAGTTTTTTCGGTATGTGGCGGAGGATATTTAGTTTTGAGTTTCTAATTTTGGGTTTTTAGTTATAAAACAACTAAAAACTAATTACTAAAAATTAAAAACTATCAAAACCGTTCCTCGCAGTAACAAAAAGTCGGTGGTTTTGGGTTTCTACTTGTGAATTTCATAACTAAAAACTAATCACTAAAAATTAAAAACTACTTGTCATGAAACAAAGCATTTACTTACTTCTATTCCTATTCCTATTCATTTTTTCGGCTTGCCAAAGTCAGTCGGCAGAAAACAGCAAGCTTTCGGCACAAAAGAAAGGAAAACAAGCTACACAAAAACAGCAAAAAGATACTAAAAATGCAAAATGGGCAGAAAACGCCATTATTTACGAAGTGAATCTTCGGCATTTTTCAGAAAAAGGCACTTTTGAAGGTTTGGGCAAGCAGTTGGGCAGGCTCAAAAAAATGGGCGTTGATGTCGTATGTCTCACGCCTATTCAGCCTATCGGCAAAAAAAATAGGCAAGGTAAGTTGGGAAATCCTTATGCCGTGCAAGATTTCAAAAACGTCAATTCGAATTATGGCAAGATGGAAAGTTTTATGACTTTGGTAAAACGCATACATCAGCTCAATATGCACATCATCATAGATTGGTCGGCTACGGCAGCTTTAGATAGCGAACTAGCACAAAATCATAAAAATTGGTTTCAGAAAGATGCGAAAAAAAATGATGTCGTCGCTTTCGATTATGAAAATAGCGAGTTACAGCGTTATATGTTAGATGCTATGAAATATTGGGTAAAAAAGACCGATATTGATGGCTTTCGTTGTATAAATGCTGATGCAGCTTCCGCAGATTTTTGGGAAAAAGCCACACATGATTTATCAACTATAAAGCCTGTGTTTATGGTAGCAAGTAACGAAAAAAGCGACTTCAAAGCTTCGACTTTTGATGCTAGCTATGACCATACTTTTTATGCCTTGATGCAAGATATAGCAGCAGGCAAAAAAAATGCAGAAGATTTTAATCTATTTTTGAAACAGGAAAAGAAAAGTGTTGAAACGGCAAGAAGAGTGCGTTTTACGAAATTGCCGAGCGAAAAAACGCCCAAAAATGCTGTTTTCAAAGATTTTAGCCGCACTATACGCAGTTTCAGCGTTTTGTCTTATGTGATGTCCGATTTTCCGATGTTGCAAAATGGACAGGAAGCAAATTTAGACAAATATTTGAGTTTGTACGACAAAGATGCTATTGATTGGAACAACTATGAATTGCAAGCTTTTTATGCACAGTTGGCAAAGCTAAAACATGAAAATAAGGCTTTGGCGAGTGGCAATTTTGGAGGCAAAATGCAAGGTATTTCCAGCAATAAGGCAAATGATATATTGGCATTTTCGAGAACAAAAGATGGCAATAAAGTTGTGGCAATTTTCAATTTATCAAACAAAAAAATATCGGATATTGAATGGAGAATAAATAAAGGCATCGAAGGAAAATATACTGATTTTTTTAGCGGAAAAGAAAAGATTTTTGATAGCAAAACGAAAATGTCGCTAGAAGCTTGGGAATATAAAATTTTTGTTTTTGGGAAATAAAATGCAATAACATTTAGTTGTAAAAAATGTAATTAGGTGGCAGGTACTTCTAAAGTGCTTGCCACCTTTTTCTACAAAAATGAATGAAACACACTTTTTCGTTAATTTTTTTAGACAAAGCCTCAAACAGTTTTACGTTTTGAAACTATTTTTGCATTTTTTGCCTTACCTTTGTGAGAATCGTATTTATTTTCCTTTTTTTATAAAAACAACAGTTCGGACATTTATACATTTTTTTATCAAAGGTTTAAATATACTATTTTTTTGCCATTACTAAGGCGGCCAATACTTGCAAATTTGATGGCCCTTTGAACTGAAAAATAATATGTTTCGCTCGCCAAAAGGAGTTTTTTTATTATACTGAAAACTGTTATAAAAAATGTCAGAACCATTGATAAAAAACGAGATAATTGTTTAAGTATGAGCTTTTGAGATAAAAAATATTTTTTTAGTCAAAATTGCCATAACATAAATAATTGCAAATACAAATTGGAACGCTAACCTCAAATATTTCAATGTGTTAGCAAACTCAAATAGGTTTTATTAAATAGTGCTTGGCACTTAGCATATACAAAAACAAGATGATAAACATTTTGCCCCAACACGAAAAACATTTAGCAAAAATTGCTCAAGCAGCCGACAAACTGCAATATCCTGCCTATCTGATTGGTGGATATGTGCGTGATTTGTTGCTAAAAAGGCCTTGCAAAGACATTGATGTCGTTTGTGTAGGTAGTGGCATTCAATTGGCAGAACAAGCGGCTCAAAGCATCAGAAATGCAACACAAGTAACCGTTTTTAGAAATTTTGGAACGGCAATGTTTCGTGTTGGCGACCTCGAATTTGAATTTGTTGGAGCAAGAAGAGAATCGTATCAACGCAACTCTCGCAAACCTATCGTAGAAAATGGCACGCTCGAAGACGACCAAAACAGACGAGATTTTACCATCAATGCTTTGGCAATTAGCCTAAATGAAGCCAACTATGGCGAACTCTTAGACCCATTTGATGGTCTCACAGACTTGGAAAGAGGCATTATTCGCACGCCTTTAGACCCAGATATTACCTTTTCGGACGACCCTTTGCGTATGATGCGAGCCATTCGGTTTGCAACACAACTCAAATTCAAAATTGAGCCAGATACTTTTGAAGCCATAAAAAGAAATCATAAAAGGATAAAAATCATTTCTTTTGAACGTATCAGAGATGAACTTAACAAAATAATGCTCACAAAAAGGCCTTCTATCGGCTTCAAACTGTTGCAAAAAACAGGTTTGTTAAAGCAGTTTTTCCCAGAAATGATTGCTTTGAAAGGGATAGAAGTGATAAATGGCATTGGACATAAAGATAATTTTTATCATACCTTACAGGTTTTAGACAATCTTGCAGAAACAAGCGAAGATTTATGGTTGCGTTGGGGAGCTTTGTTGCACGACATCGCCAAGCCACCTACAAAGCGATTTTCGCCCGAAACAGGCTGGACTTTTCACGGACATGAGGCTTTAGGAGCGAAAATGGTGCCTCGAATTTTCAAGCGGCTCAAATTGCCTTTGAACGAACAGATGAAATATGTCAGAAAAATGGTAGCTTTGCACTTGCGACCTATCGCTTTGACCAAAAGTGGTGTTAGTGATTCGGCCGTTAGAAGATTGTTGTTTGATGCAGGCGACGACATTGATGATTTAATGCTGCTTTGCCGAGCCGACATCACCTCGAAAAATGAAAGTAAAGTACAGCGATATTTGCAAAATTATGATATTCTGAAAAGAGTAATCAAAGAAGTGGAAGAAAAAGACCGTTTGCGAAATTGGCAGCCACCGATTAGCGGCGATTTGATTATGCAAACTTTCAAGCTGAAACCTAGCCGAGAAGTAGGAATGATTAAAATGGCTATTCGAGAAGCTATTTTAGATGGCAAAATTCCGAATGAGTATGAGCCAGCTTATCAATTTATGCTAGAATATGGCACAAAGCTTTTGGAAAAGAAGAAGCAAAAAAAATAATATTGGGTATTTTAGACATACTATTTTTCCTCAAAAAAAGTCAGTAAACGTGCAAATAATACTTTCTTTGGAATAAAAAAATAGTATGTCTAGAATTGGAACAAAAACTAAAAGCACGACATACAAAATACAAAAAAAATGAATACACATAAAGCTGGTTTTGTGAACATTATAGGCAAACCCAACGCAGGAAAATCGACTTTGATGAACGAACTTGTAGGCGAGCGTTTGGCTATTATTACCTCAAAAGTGCAAACTACAAGGCATCGTATTTTGGGTATTGTGAATGGCGATGATTTTCAAATTATTTATTCCGATACTCCAGGCATTATCGAGCCAAAATATAAGATGCAAGCGGCTATGATGAGTTTCGTAACAAGTGCTTTTCGTGATGCCGATGTCATGTTATTTATCAATGATGCCACCGACCCAAAAGATAGCGAGCTGTTGCCAATTGCTGAAAAACTCAATAAAATGGATACACCTGTTATTTTTTTGTTGAACAAAACAGATAGAGCAACGCCAGAACAGTTGGCCAAAAAGCTAGAATATTGGAAAAAAAATATTGATGCAGTGCTTTATTTACCAATTTCGGCTTTGAAAAAAGATAACTTAGATGTGCTTTTTGAAAAAATAAAAACTTTTTTGCCTTTTCATCCGCCATATTACGACAAAGATAGCTTGACAGATAGACCAGAGCGTTTTTTCGTTTCTGAAATTATAAGAGAAAAAATCTTGCTCAATTATCGCCAGGAAATTCCTTATTCTGTCGAAATTGTGATAGAAGAATTTAAAGACGAGCCTAAAATTGTGAGAATAAGTGCTTTGATTATCGCAAATCGGCAGTCGCAAAAACCTATTTTGATAGGCCATAGAGGCAGCCGTTTGAAAAAAATAGGCACAGAAGCACGCAAGGATATAGAAAAGTTTGTCGGAAAAAAGGTATTTTTACAACTTTTCGTCAAAGTGCGTGAAAATTGGAGAGATAACGATATTTTACTCAAAAATATGGGCTATAAGTAAGTTTTTAGTTTATAATTTTGAGTTCTTAGTTAATTTGATTTGTAATGGTTCGGATATTTACACATTTTTCGAAAGCCTGAAAGGTTTTATTGAAAAAAAAGTATTTTTTGATAAAGAAAAAGCTTATAACATAAGAAATATACTTTTGTTAGAATAGAAACCTGTTAGGTTTAATAAAGAAGGAAGAGCATAAAATCTTACAAAAAAATGTCCAACTATTGATTTGAAGAAAATAATATACAATATATAAAACAACAACATGAGTTTTACAGTAGCGATAGTTGGCCGACCAAATGTTGGCAAATCGACATTATTTAACCGTTTGACAGGTCGCCGAGATGCGATAATTGATGATGTGAGCGGTGTGACAAGAGATAGAAAATATGGTGAAAGTTATTGGAATGGCAAAAACTTTAATTTGATTGATACGGGCGGTTTTGTAGCCAATTCAGATGATGTTTTTGAAGCCGCTATCAGAGAGCAAGTGCATATTGCGATGGAAGAGGCTTCTTTGGTTCTTTTTATGACAGACGTAACAACAGGCATTACTGACTATGATGATGAGGTAGCCAAGTTATTGAGACGCTCCAACAAAAAAGTGGTTGTAGTTGTCAATAAGGTAGATAATGGCAAACGCTTGCTTGATGCAGCCGAGTTTTATAGTTTAGGTTTCGACAATATGCAATTTATTTCATCTATAAATGGTAGCGGAACAGGCGAGTTGCTCGATATGATGGTTTCTTTCATAAAAGATGAAGATTCTATCGAAGAAAATGCTTTGGACAAATTGCCAAAATTTGCGATTATTGGGCAGCCAAATGTAGGCAAATCATCTTTGCTAAATATGCTGACTGGCCAGCAGCGAAATATCGTGACAGATATAGCTGGAACAACACGAGATTCGATACATACACACTACAATATGTATCAAAAAGAATTTTTGCTGATTGATACGGCAGGACTTCGCAAAAAAAGCAAGGTACACGAAAATTTGGAGTTTTATTCGGTTATGCGTGCCATAAAAGCTATCGACAAAGCAGATGTTTGCATTTTGATGATTGATGCACAAACAGGCATCGAAGGGCAAGACCTAAATATCTTTCGGCTGACGCAAAAAAAGAAAAAAGGTATTGTTATATTAGTTAACAAATGGGATTTGATAGCAAAAGAGACTCATACTTCGAGAGAATATGAAGAAAAAATTAGACATAAAATAGCACCTTTCAGCGATGTGCCTATTATTTTTGTCTCTGTGTTGCAAAAACAACGAATTTTCAAAGCTATGGAAATTGCCTTAGATGTGCAAGAACGCCGCAGTACGAAAATTCCTACATCTAAGCTCAATGATATTATGTTGGCTGCCATAGAACGCTATCCGCCGCCAGCCGTAAAAGGCAAGCACATCAGAATAAAATATGTGACACAACTGCCACTTTATACGCCAACTTTTGCGTTTTTCTGCAATCATCCACAGCATGTAAAAGATGCGTATAGACACTATTTGGAAAATCAATTGCGTAAAAATTTCAACTTTACAGGAGTTTCTGTAACAATTTATTTTAGACAGAAGTAAAGGGTAGTTTTTAGTGCTTGCTGTTTGAAAAAAATGCTTTTTGGCATAAAAAAACAAGAAGCTAAACGATAAGTAAATGTAGGTGTAAGGTGCTTTTAAAGTGCTTTGCACCTTTTTCTTTTTAGCTGCAAAAAAAGCTATAATATGCTCAATAATACCAATCCTTAAACAAAATATTACATAGAAAATATGGCAAGTTTTTGTTTATTTGCAAAGAAATATGTCACATTTAACAAATACATAATAATTTTTAACCGTAATATTATAAGTAAGTTTTGGTATTATAGCAATTTCATTAACATTATACAAATATATACTTTTTAGGTAAAGAACGAAATTTTAAGCAAAAAAAAATGTTATTTTACTCTATTTTCAAAAAACAAAGCAAAATAACATTTTAGTAAAATATAACAAAGCCTATTGCTCACGTTTCATCAGTAAATCCACCAATTCGAGCAATAATTTTTTTCTACTTTTTTCTATTTTTATAGAAGCCAAATGTACGAAAGCTTGTTCGTAAAACTGCTGCATAGCTTCTTTGGCAGATTCTCGTACTTTTAGCTTGTCGAAAACTGCTTTTACGGCTTCAATTTTGTCATTTTGGTTGTAGTCTGTCGCATGAAGCCAATAGTGCAAAGTGCCTAAATCAGAGCCTTTTGCAATTTCTAAAGCTTTTGTTAAAAGATAGGTTCTTTTATTTTGCAAAATATCACCACCTACTTTTTTGCCTATTTTATCGCCTTTTCCATAAGTATCTAAAATGTCATCTTGTAGCTGAAAAGCGATGCCAATATTGCGGCCAAATTCATACAAACGTTGTGCATCTTCTTCATTGGCATGAGCAACAATCGCTCCCATTTTCAGGCTAGTAGCCAACAAAGAAGCCGTTTTTAGTCCAATCATTTTTAGATAACTAGCGACATTTACATTGGCAGTTTGCTCAAAATCCATATCATATTGTTGGCCTTCGCAAACCTCTTGCCCTACTTTATTAAATATTTGTAACAACTGAGGCATCTGGCTACTTTGCGTCTGACACAAAACTTGATAAGCTTTTATGAGCATCACATCGCCCGACAAAATGGCAGTATTCAAACCATATTTTTTATGTACGGTTGCTTTGCCTCTTCGCAAGTTAGATTCATCCATAATATCGTCATGGACAAGGGTAAAATTGTGGAAAATTTCGATAGCTAAAGCTGCTGGAAGAACATTGGAATAGTTTTTTTTAGGCTCAAACATGATATAAGCAGCTACACAACAAATGGGGCGTATTCGTTTGCCGCCAAGATTCATGATGTAACGAAAAGGCTCATATAAACTAAGTGGTTCTTCTAATAAGACAGTTTGAACCAAAAAGTGATTAAATTCATGTTTCAGGCTTTGAAGTGTGTGCATTTCTTATAATATTTTATTGGTGTTTTGAAATAATTAGTTGATTATGAGTGCTTTACGAATTTAAATGGTTATAATCTTTTATGATTACTTCTAAAAATTGACGAATAGGCAAGTCACTTTCTATATGAAGAAGTCGTTTTATTTTTTTTGTTAAATGTCTTGTAACATTTGAGTTCTTAGTTTTTCTGCCAGCCAATAACAATTCTTTTATAATACCAATATCGGAGTCTTGAAGTAGTTTTACATTGGGAAAAGTGACTTCATAGTTGTCGTCTGTAAAAATAAATAAGGTATCATCTAAAGTTGTGCCATTTTTCAAGCTAATAAGGCTTGTGCCTGCTGCTATATCGCCGAGTCGCTGTCCTTTATCACTCATAACAATAGAAAGTACGGCAGCTCCACCAAGCGTAAACATAATATCGAGTGGTCGAATAAGCCACCTTAACAAATAGTTACTTATTGACACTTGCGACCCATCTAAGGAAATAACTTTTAGTTTCATGATATATTTACCAAAACTTTGGCCATGAAAAGCAATTTCGCAAACAAGATGGTATAGTGAAATAGGCAAAAAAACCACAATCATATAAAACCAATCAGGAGCATGATTTAAGGGAGAAGCATAAGTGGCTAGTAGGGAAAAGCCAATAATATACATCAATAATACAAAAAAATCAATTAGAGCAGCCACATATCTATCGCCCAAACTAGCGAGCTTGTATTCAATAGCAACGTTTTGTGATGTAATAACTGTTATTTTTTCCATGTCAATGGGTTTTATCTAAGGATTGGTATAACACATTAAATTGTCGTGCGTTATTTTCAAAGTTTTATAAAATTATTTTTGTGTGACTGCTTATTTTGAGTAACTTACCCAAAAAAGATACTTCAAGATGAAAGAACCAGCTTTTATAAAAAAAAATGCTAAAAAATGGCAGCATTTTGAGGCCATTTTAGATTCAAAAATTCAGGTTTCGCCAGATGAGCAAGCAGAATTGTTTGTCGAAATTACCGATGATTTGGCATATTCGCAAACTTTTTTCCCAAAAAGTAAAATAACACGATATTTAAATGGCTTGGCTGCAAAAATACATCAGTTTATTTACAAAAACAAAAAAGAAGACTCTAATCGTTTGGTTACTTTTTGGCGATATGAGCTGCCTTTTTTGTTTTATCAATCTCACAAACATTTGTTATACGCTTTTTTGATTTTTGCGGTTGCCATTTGCATCGGTGTTTTGTCGAGTGCCAAAGACGAAACATTTGTGCGTTTGATTTTGGGCGATGGATATGTAAATATGACGCTCCACAATATTAATCAAGGCGACCCAATGGCTGTTTATAAAAAGACGCAAGAAATGGATATGTTTTTAGGCATTACTATAAACAATATTAGAGTTTCTTTTATGGCGTTTGCATTAGGCATTGTTTTTTCGCTCGGAACAGCTTATATTCTTTTTGTTAATGGCGTAATGGTGGGTGCTTTTCAGTATTTATTTTATAAACACGGCTTATTCTGGACTTCTTTTCTCACGATTTGGATACATGGAACGCTCGAAATTTCGGCAATTGTGATAGCTGGCTGTGCTGGTTTTGTAATGGGAAATAGCCTTTTGTTTCCCAAAACTTATTCGAGGAGAGAATCCCTAAAACGAGGAGCAAAGCAAGGTTTAAAAATTATTATTGGTTTAGTGCCTATTTTTATTACGGCAGGTTTTTTGGAAAGTTTCGTTACCAGAAAAACAGAATGGCCAGATATTATTCAATTGTTGATTATTTTAGTTTCTTTAGCTATTATAATAGTATATTTTGTGATATATCCTATTTATCTGAATAAAAATGCAAACAATGAAATGCGAAAAATTATTGAAGGCGTGTAATTGCCAACATTATTGTTATTTCGCAAGGTAAGTTTGTTTAAATTTCTCACATTTTCATTAAAAATTAGCATGTTAGCTTCGACAAAAAGTATCATTTTTTTTCTGATTACTTAGTTTAGTGCTTGTTACTCAATTTTTTTTTGCAAGTCTTCCAACTCATCAGCAATTTTTTCGGCTGCTTCATATAGCAAAGCTGCTTGCTTCACATCGCCAGAACGCTGCATATCTCTTGCTTCTATTAACTTTCTGTGATACGCTTTTTCTAATTTTTTTACTGGATTTTTCTTGAAAAAACTAAACATATTTTCTTTTTTTACTGTAAATTAGATATTCAATTTTCGGTTCAAAGTGAAATCACTTGGTCTAAAGAACAATGGCACTTTTTGCG
>JBMZCV010000175.1:0-10482 GCA_049613665.1 Chitinophagales bacterium
AGTTTAATAACACAAAACAAACAAAATGACTTAATAAGTAACAGGTCTATTAATTTGTATATCTTTTGCCCAAGCTAAGTTTCCTTGTCTATCTATTTTTAGCAATACGACACTTGTATGTTTTATAGGATAGCCTACAATGATAAGTCCATTATCTGCTGTTGGTGTTGCCTCAAAGGTTTCAAATTTTAGATGTTCAAAAGATTTTGCCCACTCTATTTTTCCCTTTTCGTTGCATTTAGCTATTAATCTTGTTGTGCCTGCATTATTATATCCCATTGTAGCTATAAAAAAGCCATTGCCATCGCTACTACTCCCTACTATAGCATAAGGAAAATTATGTGGTTGTGGTATTTCTATCACCTTAGAATAAGGCTTCACAGCACAGCCCACCGCTACACTCAACAAAACGAGCAGCAAAAAACACATCATTATTTTCTTTTTCATGATAATGATTTTTATATATTATGAAATGTAAAATTTAATTACTTTTTATTTTTTTTATTCCGCAACTATTTTGAAAATGAATAACAGTATCTTTCATGCTAAAATTTATTTGACTAGGAATGAGCGAAACATCAAGTTCCATTTCCTCCAAATCTACTTCTCTAACTTTATGAAATGTTTTCTGTTTAGGAATGGCAAAATTGCAATTTTTACCTGCTTTATTTTTCAAATCAATATGTGGTAAACAGATATTTTTACCTTTTTCATTAAATTGAAAGAGATTGTCATTTTGTTTTAAAAAATAGGAAGAGTTATTAGCCAATAGCGATATAGCTCCGCTAATGTCAATATTTCCTATGGGTTTTGCCCACTCAACTTGTCCATTATTATTATACTTGCAAAGAGAGACATAAGATTTCTTGTATTGTGAAACGTTATAATGAGTAGCTGAAATAAGCCAACCACCATCTTTTGTTGCTACTCCATTATTAAAAAAGTTCCAATCATATTTTTTTTGCCAAACAATATTATCGGCACTATCAAGCTTTGTTAATACATTTGTATTTGCTATCAAAAATTCTCCCGTTGTCAATCCTATTATGGAATGACCATATTTATTTTCTTTTTGCATCACTATATTGCCCAAACTATCTAATCGAGACCTAAAAGAAAGTCTAACTTGCTTTCCTGCCATAGTAGCAGGGCCAATGCCTGTAATTTCACCATAAAGAACTAATCCATTATTAAACGAATAACAAGATTTCAACTTTCTTGCAGTTGTGAGCCACACTTTTTTTCTTATAATTTCTCCATTTTTATCTATAAAAACCAACAAATTGTTCCAAGGCATATTAGCATATGGAAATTCTTTCACAAAATTATCAGTCTGACTTATCAAGATTAATTTAAAAAAATCATTAGGCCATGTATCATAACCTCCTCCCCATATATTTTGCTTTTCAACACTATTAGTTTTTATATCTTTTGCCCAAGCTAAGTTGCCTTGTCTATCTATTTTTAGCAATACGACACTTGTATGTTTTATAGGATAGCCTACAATGATAAGTCCATTATCTGCTGTTGGTGTTGCCTCAAAGGTTTCAAATTTTAGATGTTCAAAAGATTTTGCCCACTCTATTTTTCCCTTTTCGTTGCATTTAGCTATTAATCTTGTTGTGCCTGCATTATTATATCCCATTGTAGCTATAAAAAAGCCATTGCCATCGCTACTACTCCCTACTATAGCATAAGGAAAATTATGTGGTTGTGGC
The DNA here is from genome assembly GCA_049613665.1 of Chitinophagales bacterium. Classification (GTDB taxonomy): domain Bacteria; phylum Bacteroidota; class Bacteroidia; order Chitinophagales; family UBA2359; genus JBMZCV01. The sequence continues at coordinate 1,719 of JBMZCV010000175.1, forward strand.
ATTTCTATTACCTTAGAATAAGGCTTCACAGCACAGCCCACCGCCACACTCAACAGCAGCCCAAGAAAACAAGTATAAAAAATCATTTTTCGCATCATGTAAGTTTTTGATAGGCAAGATATAAAATATGTTTTATATAAACAAAATACAAAAATGCCTATTCACACTTGCATAAGCATTGTTATGTGTAAAATTTTAAGAATGAACTCATTACAACAAAAAACAATTATTAGAAAACAAAGCTAAAAAAAAATTTTAACAAATAAGTAAACTAAAAAGGCATAAACTTTCGCTGACCAAACAAAAATATTTAGTCCAACAATCTCAATCTGCTTCCTGTTTTCAATCTCTAAAATAAAAAACACATAAAACTTTTGCTTACATCTTGTTTTTGCCACAAAAAAAGCTTATTTTGCTTTCTCTTTTATCGCTTCCAACAAAAAAACGACCATAAATGCAGCATTCATTTATAAAACAGAAACAATATAAATTACTTTTTTATGTAACATTATTGTTGTTATCATATCAAATAATGCAAGCACAGGAGCGAGCCGTAGCGGTTGTATATGACAACTCTCGAAGCATGTCGGACGCTGGCCAGTGCGAAGGTATCAACTATGCTTTGCAACTCATGGTAGGCTTATTACACGAGGAAGATGAGCTTTCCGTTTTTAGAATGGATCCACCCAAAGGCGATGCTATTAGCCTGAAAAACAAGCAACAATCTATCAATTCTATTTCTAATACCTATAATTGTCAGTCTGGCAAAACACCTTTTGATGCCGTTTTGCAAGCCAAAGATATTTTAGCCAAAAGTCGTAAAAAAGGCAAATGGCTCATTATGTTGTCTGATGGCGAAATTACTGAAAAAGGCTTTGAAAAAAATTACGAAACATCGCCTTTGCTTCGAAATTTTGTCGATGATACAGGTGCGAGAATTATTTTTTTAGATGTCAGCAAAAAAGCAAATTTGCTAGAAAGCTTCCTAAAAACTTCGGAAACACCGCACGATAGATTGCGAACTTCTGGCAGTTTTGAGCAGATTATTGAACGTATGGAGCAAATTGCTCAAAGTATTATGACGCTTTCTAGCGATGGCGTACCCGTAAAACCAGCAGGAAACAAAGTGACCATAGACTCGCCTGTGCCACTCAAACGCATTATTGTGTTGCAGCAAGAAGCGAAAAAAAATGCCAGCTTGCCCAAAATTACAAACGCTAATTCCAATGGCAAACGCATTTTCGCTGGCGATGGCTACAAAGCCGAAAAGTCGAAAGGCACTTACAAAATGTCTGGCCTCATCAATCATATACAAGCTGCTCCAAATAGCAAAGAAGTGATTGAAAAAGGCAAAATTACCATTGATTTTGATGCACCGATTAATGTAAAGCAAACGAAATTTTTGCCAGAAGTAGCCGCTACTTTAGAAGTTGATTTGAGAGGAAGTATTAAAGGCAAAAAAGGCAATATTTATACCGTGTGTGATACCGCAAATTCGGTTACGGTAGTTGCAAAAATCATTGATTATCAAGGAAATACGCTTGATAAAAAAGTATTGAAAGACAGTAAATTGCTATTGATAAATGAAGACAAAAAAAGTTCGCAGCTTTTTATTTTAGATGAAAAAACAGGCGAATTTACGACTAATTTGAAGCTTCATACAAAGCGTTTTCCTATTTCTGTATCTGCCGAATATGCAGGCTTTTTCAATTTTCAAAGCAATATTTATATTGTAGAAAAAGCGTTTTGCCCAGTAAAAAAAGCGAATATCACAGCCGATAAAAACACCTTGAAAGCTAAAGTAACAAATATGTCGGCCGCTCCAACTGTTACGGTAAGTCCGCAAATTAAGTTTGGCGATGAGCCAGCACGCAGTCCGAATGCGGAGGAAATGAAAGATTTGTATATCGAAAAATTGAACGATACGAGAGTTGGAATAGATGTGACCGAAAAAAATGGCAAAATGTATATTAAGCCAACAACTTTTCTTTGTGCGTGTTTCACAACAACAGGCAAAGATGAATTAGAATTGGTTTTACGTTCCAAAAATCCGAACCTAAAAATCGGCGATAATGCGACTTTGACACTTCAAATAGAAATAGAAGACGATAGTTTTTGGGCAAAATGTGGCATATTAATTATCGCTTTCATTGTTTTATTATTGTTATTATGGTATATTTGGGGTATTTTCAAAAAGCCACGTTTTTGCAAAGGCAGCGAAATTATTATTTCTAAACAAGGGCAATTAACAAAAAGCAGACCCAAAAGTTATCCTTTGCCAACTGGCTTTTTCAATCGCTATTTAGTGCCTTATGTAGCAGAAAGCAAAGCCGTTGGCAGCATCAAATTTAAGGCTGGCTCACGTTGTAGTCATGTTTTGATTGCAAAAGAAACGCAAACCGAAGATATGTTTGTATCTGGCTTTCCTATTGATGAACCTAACAAAAAGGATTTGCGTTTATCTATTGGCGAAAAGCTAGAAATTAGCAAACGCACACGAAAAGAAATTTACGAATACAATAAATTATAAATCATTAGTTTTTAGTTTTGAATTTTTAGTTGGAAACTGAAATAATTTTAAATAAGGAACGTGAAAATAATAAGTGTTACATTTTGTAGCTTAACAATTAATTACTATAAAACGACTAAACAGGTACGAGTTTTCAACTTGTACCACATCAAGTAGTTTTTAACTACGAAACACCTTTAAATTGAAAAAAGCAGGTAGCTAAAAGCTACCCATTTGGTTTAGCACGAGTTAAAAACTCATGCTGGTATATATTTGTTACGGATAAACTCAAATGTAACACTTATTATTTTTCTATTCCTAAGAGAGTAGAAATGACATATTTCTAGAAAAACGATAGCTCATATTGTTTTAGATTTGACAATCTTGGCTAAAAAATATGTCATTTCTTTTTTGTCAAACTATTTAAGAATTAACTAAAAACTCAGAAGTTTAAAACTAAAAACTACTTAATAAACTCAAAAAAACATGGCATATATTCCTACAATTCTCATCGGTTTGGGCGGTCTTGGCTCATATATCGTTGATAAAGTATATGGTTGGATACCTGAAGAAAGACGAAATTTTGTGGCTATTCATGCTTTCGATACCAATGTGAACGACATTGCGAAGCTAAAAAATTTGAAAAAAGAAAATGTTACGCAAACTAGCACCAACTGGACAGTAGGCGAATATTTGCGAATGGCAGACCCTTCCGTAAAAGATTGGTTTCCACATGAGCAAACAGAACTTTCTCGCAAGGCTTTGACCGATGGAGCAGGCCAAATTCGGGCAGTTTCTCGCCTTGCTTATCGGGCAGCGATGGAAAGTGGCAAGCTCGGAAATTTGCACAATAGCATCAATCATATTTTTAGAGAAACGGGCGAAACACCTACAAGCAGTGCCAGAGTCATGATTGTGAGCTCGCTAGTTGGTGGCACAGGAGCAGGCATTTTTATGCAAACTGCTATGTATATGCGTGATTTGTTGGAGCTAGAGTTTCACCGAAAAAATGTCTTGATTCGTGGTGCTTTTATGTTGCCAGACACTTTAGTTTTGTCAAATGTTATTCAAGGCGATGAAATAGACAGTATTCGTGCCAATGCCTATGCTTGCGTTAAGGAATTGAATGCTATAACGAGGAATGCAAGTGTGCAAAATGCTGGCACACAAAAAATAAATATTGAATTAGAATATAAGCCCAATCAAGTAGATACGCAAGGGCGTTTAGACCATATTATTACCTCTCGAAACTTGCCATATAATTTCTGTTTCATGTTTGATTTTGAAAATACAGAAAAAAACAACCTCAAATATTTTGGCAATTATATCAATCAAGTAGCACGTTCTACCTATCTCGATTTGTTTAGCCCAATGACAAACGACCGTTTTTCTAAGCAAGACAATCAAATTTTATCGACTATTTCCAACAATGGAATGAGCCGTTATTGTGGTGCTGGCGTGGCTTCTTTGGTTTATCCTTATGAAGATATGACCTATTTTGCGGCTTTGAAATGGGCAACTGATAGCTTATCAAATGATTGGCTGAAAATTGATGAGCAGTTTGAATCTGATTTTAGACAATATGAATTGGATTTGAAAAATGGCATTCCGAGAGACAAACCAGAGTTGCGAAACTCATATCGCACTATTTTGTATCAATTGGCGACGCAACAAAACCCTCGACCATTTTTTAAGCTGACTTATCGCTCGGCACATACCCTCGACAAACGAAATGAAATTGCAGAACCTAAAGCTGCTTTGTTCATTGCTGCGGTGCAAAGGCGTATAGAAAGTATTTTGGCCAATGACGAAAAGTTGAGAGAACTAAAAGCTGAATGTTCTTTAGATGAAAATCGTTTGGGTGAAAAAACAACAGCAAGAGACGAAATCAACAACCGAGAAGAGGCTTTATACTATTATGAGCAAGCTGTTCGCAAATTTATTCACAATACGAAAAACTATTTGGTCAATGAAATTGTTTTACAAGATGGCGACCATCCACAGCGTTTGAGTGGCGATGAATATAAAATAAACACTTGGCTACTCAAACAGCCAGAACCAATGCACCCTGTTTCTGTGCGTTTTACCTTGTATTTGATTGATGTGTTGCTTGATGAAAAAGTCAAAAATTTAAGTCCCGTAACAGAGAAGTTAGAAGCAGGAATTGACCGTTATAAGAAGGCTTATGACCTTGATGATACAGATGATTTTATTGAAACAGCAGACGACAGAATGGATTTGGCACTCAAACAAAGTTGGTTTGGTAGCTTGCTAAACAATGAATTTAAAGATTTTACGAATGAATATGTCGATAAATCTGCCAAACATTTCAGTAATTTAAATCGCTTTTTAAATGATAGACTAAGCGAGCTTGTTTTCAAAGAGTTGCAAAAAGCAGTGCAAGAAATGCAAGCTGGTTGGGAGAAATATTTCCGAAATTTGCGAGATGTTAGAAATAGTTTAAGTAATGAGTTAAATGTTACAATAAATAAACACGACAATGACAGCGACCCAACAGTTCGGTATGTTTTGGCTTCAAAGGCACACAAAGAAAAGTTGTGGGAAACAATTCGTATGACCGTAACGACTGATGAATTGCCTATGGCTATCGCTTCGCAAATCTATGTTGGCCAGTACAATCGTTTTTGCAAAAGTAGAAAAGGCGATTATTTGTCGGAACAACGCTCCGAAAAGGTAGAGGAAATGTTTAGAGAAGATGTATTGAGTTGGTGTTTGAAAGAAATGAAAAACGAAGATAGCCTAAAACTCAATTGTATTCGTGCTTTGCGAAAGTCTGCCGAAATGCAAGCATTGGCCGACAACGATATAGAACGACATATTAATGATGAAATTCGTTTGTTAAATAATTTGGCTCGGCCATTTGTGCCAGCAAGCAACACAGGAACAGAGCTAAATGCGTGGGGTGTTCACCCAGATTGCGTGAAAGAATTATCTGGAACAGCTAGAAACGAATTGTTTGACGGCACAGATTTGGTAGAAGATACTGCCTTTTCGCAGTATGAAATTGTCAGAAATAGAACTTTGTATGGCTTGACGATAGATGATTTTTCAAAATTTTATTCTGGCGACAATAGAGGACGTGCGGCAGGCGAGTATTACAAATCGTATAATAATCGTATCAGAAAGTTGACGCAAAGAGGAAATACTGTTACTCCACACCTAGACAAACGTTGGCATTTGCCAGCCTATTTGCCCGAAATTTCGTCGCATAGAGTGCAAGAAGACCAAACCAATATTAATCGTGCTTTGATTTGGGGAATTACGATGGGATATTTGCAAAACATCAATGAATACGGCAATATGACATGGCTATTCAATGACGATGCAGGCAGTCGTTTGATTCAGGAAGGCGACAATCTCGCTGACAAATTTGTACATTCGTTGCATCAAGCTTTGTTGCACAATCCAATTATTGTAGATAAGGTTTTGAAGCGAACAGCCGAACAAATTAGTCTTGACAGAGCAAGTTATAGAGATAAAATAACAGAACACACATTTTATCGCAAGTCGCAAGATATACATTATTATGCTGCCAATCAGAAAGGAGCAATAAATGTGGTCGATTTAATTTTGCGATATTCAGACGGCAATCCTAGCGATTTGACTTTAGTAAATAAAGGCAATGAATTATTGAAATTACTCTTAGATGAAATCGTAGCTTACTATGTGCAAGTTTTTGGAAATCATAGAAGTATGATGGCCAAACAAGAAGCCGCAAAATATATAGATACTTTGGTCGAAAATGCTTGTATTTATCAAGAAGCTGATAGATATAGTAGTCAATTCAAAACATGGGAAAATATCGTTAGAAATAGTAAAAAATAACGAAAAATAACATTTTGCAAGAGTAATGTCATAAACTTGGCACTATTCTTGCAAAATCATTTATGCAAGCTTTAGCAATATTTTAGGATTTGTCATTTAAATAGCAGTGCAAAATAATATTTATTTTTCTTGTTAAAAAAAGTGACATATCTTTCTCAAAAAATCCAATAACTAAGCCAACATCAATTACTTTTTTTCAAATAACAACTTTATGCTATATAAAATTGTTATCCCTAAAATTAATTATAATAAATTTAATATAAAGTATAATATATATGGCAAAAATGGCAAAAATACTCATTATTGATGATGAAAGAAGCATCCGCAGAACACTAAAAGAAATATTACAATATGAAGGGTATAAAGTAGATGAAGCTGCCGATGGTATGCAAGGCATGGTAAAAATAAAAACAGGAAGTTATGATGTTGTTTTTTGCGATATCAAAATGCCTAAAATGAATGGTTTGGAAGTATTGGAACATGCGACAAAGCTAAAGCCAGACCTTCCTATTGTGATGATTTCAGGGCATGGAACTATGGAAACAGCAGTAGAAGCAGTTAAAAAAGGTGCATTTGACTTTATTGCCAAGCCTCTTGATTTGAACAGGCTACTCATAACAGTTAGAAATGCTCTTGACAAGTCCAATTTATTGGTCGAAACTAAGACTTTAAGACGAAAGGTCACCAAAGTAAGAGATATTGTTGGTAAATCCGAAGCTATAACAAAAATCACAGATACTATTGCACGAGTTGCTCCAACAGATGCACGGATTTTGATAACAGGCGAAAATGGAACAGGAAAAGAGATGGTTGCTCGTTGGATACATGAAAAAAGCAATCGAAATAAAGGGCCTTTTATTGAGGTAAATTGTGCTGCTATTCCTGCCGAATTGATAGAAAGTGAATTGTTTGGACACGAAAAAGGAGCATTTACTTCGGCACATAAACAACGAATCGGTAAGTTTGAGTTGGCTAATGGTGGTACGCTTTTTTTAGATGAAATTGGTGATATGAGTTTATCGGCACAAGCAAAAGTTTTGCGTGCTTTACAAGAAAATAAAATCACAAGAGTGGGTGGCGACAAAGATATTCAGGTAGATGTTAGAATTGTATCTGCAACAAACAAGAAGCTTTTGCAAGAAGTAGAAAAAGCACGTTTTCGCCTAGATTTATATCATCGCTTAAATGTTATTCCAATTATTGTACCTTCGCTTAACAATAGAAAAGAAGATATTCCAATTTTAGCGGAGCATTTTATCAAAGAAATTTGTGGCGATTATAATATTAAGCCAAAAGTTTTGGACAAAGATGCTATTCAAGCTTTGAAAGAATTAAATTGGACAGGCAATGTTCGAGAGTTGCGAAATGTTATCGAGCGTTTAATTATTTTAAGCAACAAGCGAATTACAAAGCAAGATGTGAATACTTATGTCATGCCAAGCTCTGTAAAACATGCTAACACAGATATAAATATTTTTGAAAAACACACTCGCCTGCAAGATTTTAAAGATACTATGGAGAAAAACTTTTTGAAACATAAGTTGCAAAAAAACTCTTGGAATATTTCTAAAACAGCCGAAGAAGTTGATATTCAAAGAAGTCATTTATACAATAAAATAGAAAAATATAGTTTAAGACGAAAATAATGAAAAGACTTATTGACATTTTTGAGCCTGAAAAAGCTAGACTTTTTGCTCAAATTAGCATTTTTTTAAGTCAAAAAATAAAATTTAAATAATTGTTAAACGTAATAAAAGGCATGAAGTGTTTTCTAAAAACATTTTATGTCTTTTTTTTATTCACTCAATTTGAAATGATTGTCTTTCCAAATGCTTTTTTTCTACAAAATCAGCTATTCTCGGTTTAACAAAAGAAACTTTTTTTGATAGGGGAAACATACTATTTTTCAGTTCAAAAGGCCATAAAAATAGGAAATATTGGTCTCCTTAGCCTAAAAAAATAGTATGTTTAAACTTTTGATAAAAAAAGGCCTTAAAAGCTAATTGCTGACACAGGAAACAAAATAAATATTATAAAAAATATTTTTTTTATTTCAAGGCGAGAATAGCTGCTATAAAATCCTTTCTATAAACATTATTTAGCAACTACTAAAATACAAATTAAACATGCAAAAAGACAGATTAAATAACAAAAATTGTAAAAAAATAATTATATTTTTCTAAATTTGCTTTAGAAGCTGTTAAATATTTTTTTTCAATCAAAATTGCTATTACAGCTTTTTTTAGTGCCTAGCACTATTCAATAAATTGTCAGCCGTTTTCGCTTTGAAACTACTATGACAAAACTTACTTAATAGTTATTTTACATATTTTAAAAAGGATTATATAGTCTTATCCTTATGTCTTTCAGGCAGTCCGCTTTTCGGCTGTTGTTCATTTTTTTGCTTGA
>JBMZCV010000176.1:0-10384 GCA_049613665.1 Chitinophagales bacterium
CCTAAAGTTATGAACTTTACTCTACTTTACCAAATGATTTCACTTTGAACCAAAACTTTAGTTTTAGGAGCAAGCACAAAAGAACATCGTTATTCTAATATAGCTATGAAACGTCTTAATGCTTATGGGCATGAAATTTTGGCTATTGGCGGTAGAAAAGGTGTGGTAGATGGCCACGAAATTTTGACCGAAAAAAAAGCATTTCAAAACATTCATACCATCACGATGTATTTGTCAGCCAAAAGGCAAGCAGAATATTATGATTATATTTTAAGCTTAAAACCCAAAAGAATTATCTTTAATCCTGGCAGCGAAAATCAAGAATTGGCAAACTTGGCCGAGCAAAACAAGATTGAAGTAGCAGAAGCTTGCACTTTAGTTTTGCTTTCTACGAGTCAATACTAAAAAAAAGATTTAGTTTGCTTATTTTTGCAATAAAAAATATGCTAGTAAAAAGCAAGAATTTTGCACTTTTTTGTTTTGGTATTTTGTTTTTCTTTTTTTCTATAAAAATAGTAGCACAAAACAAAACGGCAACTGATAGTATAGTCATAGAAAAGCAGAAAAATGAACAAAATGTAGAACTGCAAATTTTGACATGGAATATTCAACTCTTGCCTGCTACTTTTTGGCCCTTGTCGTGGCGTTTTCGTAGCAAACAATATGTGCGTATTCCTTGGATAACTTCTCATTTGAATGAGCAAAATTATGATGTTGTAGTTTTGCAAGAGGTGTTTACAAAACGCATGACTCGCAAGATTAGAAAACAGTTGAAAGCAGAATATCCGTATCAAGTGCGGCCAAAAAACAAAAAAATGAGTTTGCGTTTTAGCGATGGTGTCTTGATAGTCAGCAAAATACCTATCAAAGAAATTGATTATGTTTTTTTTGAAGATAGTTATAGCCACGATAAAATGGCAAATAAAGGCTGTGTAATCATAGAAGGAGAGAAGCAAGATTTTCGGTTTCAGCTACTTGGCACACATTTACAGTCTATCAATAAAGAAGAAGCTCACAAAGTGCGTGAAAGTCAGTGCCGACAAATGAAAACAGCTTTGCTAGACAAACATTTTGAGGCCGATGTGCCACAATTTGTGACAGGAGACCTCAATGTTCGCAAAAGCATTCCTTTGTGGTACAATAGCATTCTTGAGATTTTAGATGCCAAAGATACGCCTTTGAATGATGAAAAACCTTATACTTTTGATAATGAAAATTATTGGGTAAAAACGTTTCACAAACATGATAGCGTACAATTAGATTATGTTTTGCTGCGTGCCAATGACACAAAAACAAGTATCGACAACCTAAGTATTCAGCGTTTGAAGAAAGAACACAAAGGCAAAACGATAGATTATGCCGACCATTATGGCGTGTTGGCGAAGGTGTTGTTGAAACGATGATTATATTTGTTTCAAGAAAAAATCAAGTTCCCAAACCATTCAAATGAATAAAAAAAATGTCATAAATTCATGATTTTCCAGAGAAAAAAATTTTTTACCTTAATCATATTGGCGATTGCTATTTTTATGCTGTTTCAGAGTCGGCTCAACGCACAAACCTTTACCGTAACGCCACAAACAGTTAATGTGCAGCAAGGCGAAACTTTTAATTTGACTTATCTGTTGGAAGGCGATAAAATGCGAAATTTTCAAGCACCTAGTTTTGAAAATTTTATGCTGGTAAGTGGCCCAAGCCGCTCAACGAGTGTGCAAATTATCAATGGCAGTATGTCGCAACAATCAAGTGTGGGCTATGTTTTGCAGGCTACTAAAGAAGGAAAATTTACGATTCCAGCAGGCACAATTACGACTAAAAACGGCAAAACTTTACGCTCAAAAAAGGTAAGAATAAATGTGAGTAAAAGTGCCAATTTTGGAAAACGCCAATCTCGAACTTCGCCACAACAACCAAGCCAGCCATCGCAAAGAGGAGCTACACGAAATATCTCGCCTACTTCGGAAGCAAGTGTTTGGATTGGCGTAGTAACAGATACAACAGGTGTGTATCAAGGCCAACAAATAACCACCATTTATCGGCTTTATACGAATATTGATGTTACCAATTACGAAATACTTAGCCCACCATCGCTCACAGGTTTTTGGGTGCAAGACATCACACCAAAACATCGACAAAATCCAGGTACTGAAATTATAGATAATGTGACTTATCGCACGCTCGATTTGAAAAAGTATGCTTTATTTCCGCAGCGTTCTGGCACTTTGCCTATTGACCCAATGGAAGTGAAAGTAACGACACGATATGCCGACCCAAATGGTGGGCGAAATATGTGGGGACAGCCTCGCTATATGAGCCGAGCAATGAATTTGAAAAATGAAAACTTCGATTTGAGCGTTTTTCCATTGCCTGAAGAGGGAAAACCAGATGACTTTTCTGGTGCAGTTGGCAAATTTTCGTTGAGTGCTACGCTAAATAACCCAAATGTGAGAGAAAACGAGTCGATTATCTATACACTTAGTGTTGTTGGAGAAGGAAATATCAAACTCATTGAACTGAATGATTTGGAATTTCCAGAAGTATTTGAAAAATTTGACCCAATTGTTTCAGAAGATATTTACCCAAAACAAGATAAAATAAATGGTCGCAAAAAGTTTCAATACACGCTTATTCCTTCAAAAATGGGGCGGCAAACTATTCCGATGCTCGAATTTAGCTATTTCAATCCAGAAACAAAAAGCTACGAAACAGCTCGTTCTCGCCCAATCACCGTAAATGTATCGAAAGGCGATGGTAGCAATCAAATTGCGAAAGTATTAGAAGAAGAAAATAAATTGTATGGCTTGAAAACTAGCACTTCTTTGTCGAAAAAAGGAAGTTACACTTTTGCTTCTTGGTGGTATTGGCCATTGCTGTTGTTGCCGCTTTTTGCCATTCCATTTTTTTACAACAAAACACAAAAGGAACTTGCCGAATTGTCAGATGTTGTTTCTTTCAAGCGAAAAAGAGCCAATCAAGTCGCTATTTTAAGTCTTAAAAAAGCAGAAGCGTTTAAGCAACAAGGAGATAAACGAAATTTTTATGATGAGATAATTCACGCACTTTGGAACTACTTGAGCGACCGTTTCAACATTCCATCTAGCCAACTTTCTAAGGAAAAAATAGCTAGTGAGTTGCGTTTTAATGAAGTGAGTGAGCCAAATGTGGAAAAAGTATTAGCAACGATTACTTACTGCGAAATGGCTTTATTTGCTCCTGTCGCAGATGCCGACAATTTGGAAGGCACTTATAAAGATACGCTAGATTTGATAAGTGATATTGAGGAGGAAACTAGCGAAATGGCGAAAGGGTAAAGTTTGTTTTTGAGAAGAGAATTTGAAGATAAAAAATATTAAGAAATTAAGAATTTAGCAAAGCTTAATAGCTTAGAATAAAGAGAACCCAAAACAACGTTTTCCCTTTTCGTTTCGTTATTTTTGTATAAACATTTAAGCAAAATTTTTGAGCTAAAACATTGATAGTCAAGCTATTAGCACAATTTTTATGTTTAAATATATTTGCTTTTTTATTAAAAAAAATCACAAAATTATGAAACGACTTTTATTTTCTCTCGCATTTTTTCTTTGCATTACACTCTTTTTCTCAAAAAACCTAACAGCACAAAACGAAGCACATATAGCAGATTTGGCAACGAAAAAAAATGTTTCTGGCTTCACAAACCTTACAGAAATAGGCATGGTTTTGGGCAAAAACGACTTAGGCCAGCAAGCAGGTTTTTCGCTTCAAAACACAACAAGCTATCAAATCGTACCATTACTTGCAGTTGGTTTAGGCATTGGTTACACCGATTTAGGCACACGCACCATTACACAAAATTGGGTAATACACACCAATATTCCTATCAAAACTTTCGCATTATTTGGCGATATTCGTGGCGATGTGTTTAAAAATACTTTAGCAACACCTTTCTACTTTGCGTCTTTGGGCTATGCTTTTACGGCAGCCGAAAACCTAAACGAAGATATCGACCAAACACAAAAAGGCGGTTTAATGATGAATTTTGGTGGTGGACTAAAAGTAAAAACTCTCTCGAAACGTACATTCACAATTGCGGCTGGCTATCTATCTCAAAAAATGACTTATACCGAATTTTGGGAAACGAGCGACTTAGAAAAAAACCTTACTTTCAAGCGTTTGAGTGTGCGTGCAGGCATGAGTTTTTAGCTTTTTTCATACTAAAAATGTAAAAAAACATACAAAACAATTAATTACATAGACTGATATTTGCAATTTTCGCAGAAAAAAAAGTATTTAGCACAAGCAAAACAAAAGTAATATTTTTGATGTTTGAGCTAAATGCTTTTTTTTGTAGGAACAACATCGAAATGCAAAAAAGCCAGATGTTTTATTTTGTCGCTTGTTAAATAAAATATCAACCATTTGTTGTAAAACTTTAAGAACTCCATATACAACTTGGGTCAAAAGCTTTCAAAATAATGTTATCTTTACATCACTAAACGATAGTTACCTACTGCCTATATCACGATATTTTTCGCCAAAAAAACTTGCTGATGAACGATAGTAAACTCATAGAATTGTATCGCACTTTGTCGAGCCAAGAAAAAAAACAACTACAAGAATATGTCTATTGCGATTTTTTGAACAAAAGTCGTGAAGCAGCTCGCCTGTGCGATTTTATTTATCAATCTGACAATTCCAATGCTGCTTTAGACAAAAAAAAGGCTTATCAATATGCGTTTCAGCAAAAAACTTATCAAGATAGCAAAATGAGACGTTTAATGTCAGCTTTGCTCAAGTTGATAGAAGACTTTTTGTTGTATATGTATCAGCAAGCTAACGAAAAAAAACAAAAAATTAATTTAGCAGAAATATACTTTTTGCGAGGCCTGCCAAAACATTTTAATAGCACCATAAGAGGGTGCGAAAAGCTCCAAAATGCTGATACACAGATAAATGAAGAGTATTATTATCGTCAATATTTGATAGAAGATATCAAAAGCCAATACTTGAGCCGACAAGACAAAAGACGCACCGAACCCAATTTGGAACAGGTGTCGCATACGCTCGATGTGTTTTATCTGATTAGCAAACTCAAAAAACTTTGTGCCATCTATGTCTATAAAAACTTGTTTAAATATGAGTATGATGTAAAAATGTTGGACGAAATTCTCTTGCATATTGCCGAAAATGATTATAGCAATACGCCAGCCATACCTTTATATTATTCCGCTTTGTTGGTTTTGATGGGCAAAAATGATAAAGATTATTTTGCGGAGCTAAAATATTTGCTCCACAAACACAACGATTCTTTAGCTTTGCAAGAAGGAAAAGAACTGCACTTGATAGCTCGAAATTATTGTATAAAAAAGCTCAATAAAGGCGAAGCAAAATATGGGCAAGAACTTTTTGAGCTTTATGAAACAGGCTTGAATAATAAAGTGCTTTTTAGCGATGATTTGTTATACACTTGGACATACAAAAATATTGTGGCTGTTGGCCTAAAATTGAAAAATTTTGATTGGACAGAAAAATTTATTCATCACTACAAATCTTTTTTGCCAACCAAACAACGAGAAGATGCTTTTGCATTCAATTTGGCAAGGTTATTTTTTGAAAAAAATGAATACCAACAAGTCATTCAATTGCTCAACACCATGAAAATTGATGAATTGACAGTACAGCTCGATGTGAAAGTCATTTTGCTAAAAACATACTATGAACTCGAAGAATGGAATGTTTTATTTTTGCTCATAGATAGTTTCAAAATTTTTTTAAGACGCAAAAAAGGCTTAGGCTACCACAAAGATAACTATCGAAATATCATAAAATATGTAAAACAATTGAGCAACGTAAATCATTATGACAAAGAAGCTGTTCAAAAACTGAAACAGGAAATAACAGAAACACATTTATTGACCGAAAAAAAATGGCTCTTGCAAAAAGTCAATGAACTTATTAAATAAAAAACAATGACTATAAAACATACTGCTCATTTGCACAAAATGAAAACCCAACTCACTAGCGAAACCGTAGAATATCGGCTGAAAGTTGATGGCGAAATGCTCTTGCTCAACGAACTGATTGGAAAACCTATCACTATTCGTTTTGCCAACCAAATTAATTGCAAACGTTGTGGCAGATGGACTAAAAAATCTTTTGCACAAGGGTTTTGCTATCCTTGTTTTGCAAAAGCTCCCGAAAATTCGCCTTGTATCATCAAACCAGAATTGTGTGAAGCACATCTCGGAAAAGGGCGTGATGTAGAGTGGGAAAAAAAACATCATTTGCAAAATCATGTGGTATATTTGGCAGTTTCGAGCGGCTTGAAAGTAGGCGTAACTCGACACGACCAAGTGCCTACTCGCTGGATTGACCAAGGTGCTTCGCAAGCTATCCGACTCGCAACTGTGCCTTACCGACAGTTGGCTGGCCGAATAGAAGTAGCTTTGAAAAAGTATGTTTCAGACCGAACAAATTGGCAGCGAATGTTGAAAAATATGGTAGCTACCGACATTGATTTAGTGGAAAAAAAGCAGGAAATGAAAGCACTTCTAGCAGAAGATTTACAAGCTTATATAGCCGAAAACAACGACATCACGACAATCAACTATCCTGTTATAGATTATCCTACAAAAGTGAAAAGTTTGTCTTTCGATAAAATAGAGGAGGCAGTAGGTACACTCATGGGCATCAAAGGGCAGTATCTTATTTTCGATGGCGGCCGTGTGTTGAATATTCGCAAACACGCTGGCTATTTGGTGGAATGGCGGTTTTAATTCAAATTATAAAAAATAGAGAAATCTAGGTGGCAGGCATTTCTAAAATGCTTACTACCTTTTTTACAGCAAAATTTTCAGCATCTAAACAAAAACATGAATTTAGCAAACATTATCGAATTTTATCAGAAAGACAAAAGAACAAAACGAATCATTGAGAATTTGCAAAAAACGCAAAAAACACATTTGCATCTGAAAGGTTTGCAAGCCTCTCTGCCTGTTTTTGTGGCTACGGCTTTGTATTACAATCTGCCTCAAAATTATCTTTTTATTCTCGATAATAAAGAAAATGCCGCTTACTTTCAGAATGATTTAAAAAATTTGTTGGGCAAAAAAAGCATCTTATTTTTCCCTGATTCCTTCAAAAAACCTGCTCAATTCGACAATATCAGCAATAGCAATTTGCTCATGCGTGCCGAAACAGCCACAAAATTGTTGAATAGCCAAACGAAAGGCGAAATTTTGGTGAGCTATCCAGAAGCTTTGTTCGAAAAAATAGTGAACGCCAAAGCTCTCAACGAAAGTACGATTACCATTAAAATAAACGAACAACTCGATGCCGATTTCATTATAGATATGCTAGTAGAATACGGCTTTCGGCACACCGATTTTGTGTACGAACCTGGATATTTTTCGATAAGAGGCGGTATTATTGATGTTTTTTCTTTCGGAAATGATATGCCTTATCGCATCGAATTGTTTGACGACGAAGTAGAAAGCATTCGAGTTTTCGACCCTTTGACACAGCTTTCAGAAAAAAAAGTGCAGCAAGTGAGTATCATTCCAGATATTCAAACGCAATTTGAGCATCAGCAAAAAACATCTCTTTTTCAACTGTTGCCTAAAAATACAGTTGTTTGGACAAAAGATTTAGACAGTTTGTTGAAAATAAATCAGGCTTGTTACGAAAAAATAATTCGTTTGATAGAAAATTTAGAAAGCCAAAACTTATTAGAAGAACACGAAGTTTTCGCAAAATATACTGCTCAACAATTTATTGATTCGGAAAATTTGCTCAAAGATATGTTGGCATTTTCTGTCATTGAAATTGGCGAAAAACCATATTTGAAAGGCATAGAAATAGCTTATAACACGAGTTTTCAACCACTTTTCAACAAAAATTTTCAACTTTTATCTCAAAACTTAAAAGAAAACACCCAAAAAGGCCTGCTCAATTTCATTTTTGCGGATAATGCTAGACAAGTCAATCGCTTTCAGCAAATTTTTGAAGACATGGAAAAAGAGCCGCCACGCTATCATGCACTTACTTCTACGGTGCATCAAGGTTTTATCGACTATGATTTGAAAATAACTTGCTATACCGACCATCAAATTTTTGACCGTTTTTATAAATATCAACTCAAACGAAAATTTACGAGCAAAGATAAGGTAATGACTGTCAAAATGTTGCGTGAGCTGCAAAATGGCGATTTTGTAACACACATAGACCATGGAATTGGCGTTTATTCTGGTCTCGAAAAAATTACGGTTAATGGCAAGTTGCAAGAAGTGATGCGTATTGTTTACAAAAATAGAGACATTTTGTACGTCAATATCAATTCGCTACACAAAGTGAGCAAATATGTAGGCAAAGATGGCAAAATACCCAAAATTAATAGATTGGGTTCTGATGCGTGGCAGGCTGTAAAGCGAAAAACGAAACGCAAAATAAAGGATATTGCCGAAGATTTGATAAAACTATATGCCAAACGAAAGGCAGCAAAAGGGTTTGCATTTGCGAAAGATACTTATTTGCAAGCCGAAATTGAGGCTTCTTTTATTTATGAAGACACGCCAGACCAACTGAAAGCAACCGAAGCCGTGAAAATTGATATGGAATCAGAAAATCCAATGGATAGATTGGTGTGTGGCGATGTGGGTTTTGGCAAAACAGAAATTGCGGTAAGAGCAGCCGCAAAAGCAGTTGCCGATGGAAAACAAGTCGCTATTCTTGTGCCAACAACCATTTTGGCCTTGCAACATCACAAAACATTCCAAGAACGATTCAAAAATTTTCCTTGCGAAATAGATTTTCTAAACCGTTTTAAAACAGCCAAGCAAAAAAAGGAAACTTTGAAAAATTTGGCGGCAGGCCAAGTTGATATTATCATTGGTACTCATGCTTTGGTCGGAAAAGCGGTAAAATTCAAAGATTTGGGCTTATTGATTATTGACGAAGAGCAAAAATTTGGCGTATCTACAAAAGAAAAGTTGCGAAATGTGAAAATAAATGTAGATACACTCACATTAACTGCAACGCCGATTCCTCGAACTTTGCAATTTTCATTGATGAGTGCAAGAGATATGTCGATTATCGCAACGCCGCCGCCAAACCGACGGCCTGTGCAAACGGAATTGATGAGTTTTAATGAGGAAAAAATAAGAAAAGCCATCAATTACGAAATTTATCGAGGCGGCCAAGTCTTTTTTATTCACAATCGAATCAAAGATTTGGTAGAATTGGCAAGCGTGATAAAGCGACTTTGCCCAAATATCGATGTCGGTATTGCGAATGGACAAATGACAAATAAAATGCTCGAAGAGCGTATGCTCAAATTTATAAAGGCAGAATATGATGTGTTGGTGTGTACCAACATCGTAGAATCGGGTTTAGATATTGCAAATGCCAATACCATCATTATAAACAATGCACACAATTATGGTTTGAGCGATTTGCATCAGCTTCGTGGGCGTGTTGGCCGCTCCAATCGCAAAGCATTTTGCTATCTTATTTCTCCGCCCGTTCACACTTTGCCAGATGACTCTCGAAAAAGGCTAAAGGCTATTGAGCAATATTCTAATCTTGGCGATGGCTGGCAAGTAGCGATGAAAGATTTGAATATTAGAGGAGCAGGAAACTTGTTGGGTGGCGAGCAAAGTGGCTTTATTGCCGATATTGGTTTCAATATTTACCACAAAATATTGGACGAAGCCGTGCAAGAACTCAAAGAAACTTCGTTTAAAGAAGTGTTTAAAGACCAAATCATAAAAGACAAAACTTTTGTTAGAGATTGCCAAATAGATACCGACCAAGAGCTGCTGATTCCAGACCGATATGTGAACAACATTAATGAGCGTTTGCGACTTTATACCGAACTCAACAATTTGAAAGATGAAACCACTTTGCAAACTTTTGGCAAAACATTGGAAGACCGCTTTGGAGCATTGCCAAAACCTGTCAAAGACTTATTTCATACGGTTCGTGTGCGTTGGGTGGCCAAAAAATTGGGCTTTGAACGTATTTTGTTTAAAAATGGTAAGTTGAAATGCTATTTTATTTCCAATCAAGAATCTACTTATTATCAAAGTCCGTTGTTTATGCAAGTTCTGCAATATAGCCAAACACATGCAAAACAAGCTCATTTTAAACAAACGAGTAAATATTTGCTTATGATTTTTGATAACATAAAAAATATGCAAGCCGCTCATGCTATTTTGCAAGAGGTGGAACAGTATATTGAAAAAAGCAAGTAAAATGATAAACAGCTATTTCCGCTTTGACGTTTTAATGACAATTAACAATTTGCAATAAAATATTGCATTTTAATATTATTTTGTATTTAATGTATAAAAATATCGTCAGAAAATCAAAAAGATTGACCTTTTAAAAATTAGTCTTTTGGTGCAAA
>JBMZCV010000177.1:0-10221 GCA_049613665.1 Chitinophagales bacterium
AAGTTACGATAGCTTAACAACTGAGTATATTTGTATATATAAGCATTTAAGCTATTACTCCTATTGTTAAGCTCGAAAAAACCTTGTTCAGTGAAAAAATCACTACATATTTGTTTGCCATTTATCTTTGTCTCATATCTTTGAAGCGGAAAGCAAAAACTACCATGACGGCTACTTATCTGAACTGAACGACTACCGTTTTTTTTTACCAGAACATTTCGTATACTCAGATTGTGATTCTGCTAATAAGCATTTTTCAGTTATAGGTATTGCTTCGGATATGAAGCTTTCACAAGCATTTTCTATATTATCAAAGCTAGTCAATAGCTTATCAGATGAAAATGATTGTTCTATTGTTTGTAATACGCCTGATGAATTACTAATTGTTAAACTTAATTTTATCATAATTATCAAAGGTAGTAAAATAATATATCTTTTTGATTATATTGGTAGCACACAATTCTTTACAGAAACTTAAATAGTGCTACTACTTTTTACTTTCTTTTATAATCAAACCAACATCAACCACTAATATTAGTCTTTCTTCGGCCATATCATGTTGCACCTCAAACTCATAAGTTCCTATTTCAGCAAAATTTACATTTTCCAAAATTTTCATCTCCACGTCCCACAAATTCGCCGTTCCGCTTCCCAAATGCTTGCCTGTTTCATCTTTGATAGGCATATCTATATTCATAGTTTTGCTGTCATTTTTTGGCGTAGTTTGCGTTACTTTTGTTTTCAAATTGCGAAACTGATAAGCATGATCTACTCTAGCTGCCAACATCACATCAACATTTGTCAAAGGCTCGTCTATTTCAACCTTAAAAACGACTTTGTTTTCCTTGTTCCAAATAGCACTCGGAATTTTAATAAATTTTCGGTAAATACTCATGCTGCAAGCTGTTGTTAGCATTAGCACAAATAGCATCAAAGCAATTCGATTCATATCTTTTGTTTTTAAAGAAAATTAACAGTATGAATCTAATGTAGGAGTTTTTCAGTTCAAAACAACCATTTTTGCATTACAAAAACTATTATTTCAAATTAAAAAATAAACAACAAAGTTGCAAGCACTATTTAATAAATGGACGGCTCGTTGCTAACGCATTAAAAATCAAGGTGTTAGCCTCAACGAGATGTTACATTATTTTTGTCTAGTGACTTACTTTATTTTTCCCCAAAAGTATATGATGACTTAAATATGGTCAGTATCTCCCTGCTCATTATGTTGTAAAGTACTCATAAGATGTAAAACGACAAGGATAAGTGTTATTAATCCAATTTCCATAAGCATAGCTAAAAAAAAGTTATTAAAGATATAAATAAAAGATATGTGCTTTGCGATTGAGTGCTTATTTTTTTTGAAATTAGATAATAAAAAATCATCTATGTATCTAATCAAAAATAGCATCAACACAATACAAAATGTGCATATATATAAGTTTTAGCATAAAGCATGTTCTTATATATAACTACGCTCGGAGATAAAAAAAAGTTGCTTTTGGATAAAATTATTTATATATTACTTTCAACATATTATTATGTATAAAATATAAAACTTGTTGGAGGTTTTATACTAAACTTATACAAAAAATAATTATTTCCAACTGTAAGATTGGTAATAAGAGTATCATAAAAAAACAACACTAATTGTTAAATTTCGTTAAAATTAGAAAAAAACAATTGTATTTGTCCCTGATTATCTTATCAATATAAAATAGGTTTGCACTTTGGAATCGACTACTTTAATGACAGTAAAGATACATGAAAGTCACGAGAAAACCTAATTTTTTTTATTTTTATTAAAAAAACCTTGGCTTAATAAGCTGAAAAGCAAGCACACTTATATATTCTTTTTTTCCTAAACAATTTTATTTTAACGTTATTATATTCATTTTTTAGCAAAAAAAAAATGCTTTTGAAATGGCTAGGTATCTACATATATTGATGTTATCGGTTGTGCAAATTATCATACTAAAATATCAAAATTGTATTTGGGCAGTGCTTGTTTTTGCTAAAAAAATTAAAATTCAAGCTTTCTAACATTTTTCACAATATTGTCTTTGCTCCGACATCAAAAAATGAGTGAGTTGTTTAGCTTTTCGAAAAAAATATCTATGACACTTTTTTCTACCCATTTTTTTAAATATTGCACTTACTTTTTTTTATTTATTTTGTTTATTAACTTGTTATCTAGCTGTATGCAAATGCGAACTACGCCTCAAAAATTCCAAAAAGCTTTTGAAGCCAATAGTTATCAACCTATTTTTCAGAAGTACGAATTTGATGGCCGTGAAATGAATTATGTAGAAATTGGCGATACAAGTTTGCCAACTATCATTTTTATTCATGGAGCACCTGGCTCTTTAGATGCTTTTGAAACTTATTTGCAAGATGAAGATTTGCTCAAACAAGCACATCTCATTTCGGTAGATAGAGCTGGCTATGGCTATTCGGATTTTGGAAAGTCGGAAGTGTTTATTGAAAAGCAAGCGGCTTTGCTTCAACCTATTTTGGAAAAGAAAAAGCAACATAAACCGCTTTTGTTAGTAGGTCATTCGTATGGCGGCCCTATTTCTGCACGTTTGGCTATGGATTTTCCAGATTTGGTAGATGCTATGCTTTTACTTGCTCCAGCCCTTTCGCCAGAAGATGAACGTGTGTTTTGGGTGTCGTATCCTGCCGATTTTTTCTTGATTAAATGGCTTTTGCCAAAACCGATTCGTGTTTCTAATGACGAAAAACTAGCTCATGCCGAAGAGTTGCGAAAAATGTTGCCTTTTTGGAAAAACGTAAATATTCCAACAACAATTATACAAGGTGATAAAGATTGGATTGTGCCGCCAACCAATGCCGATTTTGCCGAAAAAATGATTGCAGAGGAATATTTAAATTTGATTAGAATAGATTCGGCAAGCCATTTTTTGCCGTGGACGCAATTCGATTTGGTAAAGAAGTTGATTTTAGAACAGCTTGATGAATTGGAACAAGAATATAAAAAACAATAACAGACTTTTTGCTTAAAAAATGCTCTTTACAGCGATAAACTTTGCTTTTTCTTGAATATAATATAAAGAAAATATATTACCTTTGCTTTTTTAAACCTATACATAACAAACAAATGAGTTCATCAAGATTTGAAATCAAAAGAGTAAAAAAACAGTCTATTTTGAGTATCACCAAAACGGTAAAAGTTGCGGGTATTGGTGCTGTTTTCGCTCAAATTTATGGCGAAATTGCTGCTTATATGGCAGAAAATGGCTGGAAACAAGTAAGTTCGCCTGTCGCTATTTATCATTCTTTTAGTCACAACGAAGTGGAAGTAGAAGCTGGCATTCCTGTAAGTGTCGAGGCTGTGGGTAAAGGCGATATTGAACTTTCGGCAACGCCTAGTGGCACGATTGTGATGGCAAAACATTTTGGTTCTTACGATACTTTGGAGGAAACCCACGAAGACATCAACGAATATATTGCAGAAGAAGGACACGCACCAGACGAAATTTGTTGGGAAGTATTTGTGACCGACCCAATGGCTGAACCTAATCCAGAGAAATGGGAAACGCTGGTTTGCTATCCTATTTGGTAAACTTTTGGTAGTTTTTAATTTTTAGTTGTGAGTTTTTAGTTGACAATGGTTCGGACATTTTTTATAACAATTGTCAGTTTAATAAAAAAACACCTTTTGGCAAGGGAAACATACTATTTTTCAGTTCAAAAGGCCATTAAATTTGCAAATATTGGCCGCCTTAGCCTAAAAAAAATAGTATGTTTAAACCTTTGAGTTGAAAAAGATACTAGAAATGATATATCTTAAAGATATGTCATTTCTTATTTAAAACAAAGCCTTTATCAAGCATACATTTTTTCGATGTCGGCTTGATGTTTTTCAAAAATTGCCTTTCGTTTGAGTTTGAAAGTTGGCGTAAGCAAACCATTTTTTTGTGTCCAAGCCTCCTCAATCAAATGATAAGTACGAACTTTTTCGGTCATTGTGAAATGTTGGTTATAAGTCGTTATTGTTTCTTTGAAAAGCTGCTGTACGATAGGCAATTTTGCTATTGCTGCTTTTGGCATTTCCTTTACTTTTACGCCATTTTTTTTGCAAAACTTTTGCAAAGCCTTCCAATTTGGCACTATCAAAGCTCCTGCATGTTTCTCGCCACTTCCCACAATCATAATTTGGTCAATATAGCTCGATTCTCTAAACTTTTTTTCTATCGGCTGCGGTGCGACATATCTACCTGTCGATATTTTGAAAAGCTCTTTTTTTCTGTCAGTTATCTTCAAAAAACGACCTTTTACCCATTCGCCAACATCGCCTGTATGTAGCCATTCCTCCTCGTCAATGATTTCTGCTGTCAAGTCGGGACGCTTGTAATAGCCTTGCATCACGTTGGGGCCTTTCACCAAAATTTCGCCATCTTCCGCAATCCGAATATCCACCGAAGGAATAGGCACACCAACCGTTCCAAGTACTGTTCCGCCTGCATTGAAACGGTTGAAAGTCAAGATAGGACTCGTTTCTGTTAATCCATAACCCTCGCAAATCGCTATGCCTGCAGCCGAAAATATCTTCGCCAACCGAATTTGCAAAGCTGCTGCACCAATAACTAAGCCTCTTACTTCGCCACCTAAAGCCCTTATCAAATGGCTAAACACCAATTTTTTGGCTAATTTTAGTTCTATACTGTATCGCAATTTCTTTTTTACATCAAGTTCGTAGTTTTCGCCCAAAGCTATCGCCCAATCGAAAACTCGCTTTTGCTGGCCACTCAACTGCCGTCCATGACGTTCTACTTTCTCAAACATTTTTTCTAATACTCGTGGTACTACCGTAAAATAATGTGGCTTGATGTCTTGCAAGTTTTGTTCCAAATCGCTGATGCCAGAATAATACACCGACGCACCAGCAGCCATATAAATGTATGTTACGGTTCGCTCAAAAATATGGCTCAAAGGCAAAAAGCTCATCATTCTATCCTCTCGGCCGATAGGCAAAACCGCTAATGTCGCTTTTATATTGCTAACAATATTTCGGTGTGAGAGCATCACTCCTTTTGGCGTTCCAGTAGTGCCAGATGTAAAAATAATAGTCGCAATATCATTTTCGAGAATGCTCGTTTTGATATGATTTAAACTTTTATCTGTTATTTGTTTTCCCAAAGGCAAGAGTGCTTTCCAATGTGTAGCTTCTGCTATTTTCACAAAAGAATAAATCGCCTTGAGGTGCGTCAATTGGGTTTGCAACTTCACGACTTTTCGATAGAGCAAAGCACTACTTACAAAGCACATTTTCACTTCTGCATAGTTCAAAATAAACTTCAATTCCTCATTATTTGTCGTGGCATGAATAGGCACATTTATCGCTCCAATTTGCTGTATGGCCAAATCAACGAAATTCCATTCTGGCGAGTTGATAGAAGCAATTATCGCAATTTTATCGTTGTGTTGTATGCCGTAGGCCAAAAACGCTTTACTCAACTCATCAATTGTTTTTATACAATCATGTGTGCTATATGTTTGCCATCTCGTTTCTATTTTGTGTGCCAAAGCTATCTGCTGCTCATATTTGTGAGCTTGATAAGGTAATACATCAAAGGTGCGTGTAAAATTCATTTTATGCTTTTTACTCAAATAAAAAGAAGGCTAAATTTACGGTTTTTCTATGAGATGTTTAGCTTTTGGAGCAAAAAATGTTTTGAGGAGTTTAGGCAAGCTTTCCAAAACAAAACAAAAAAAAGTTTCCCCTATCCCTTGACATTCTCAAAAAAATGATTTACATTTGACGAAACAAGGGCAAAAAACACATAAAATACTTATTATAGTATATTTTTAGCCTAAAAAACCTTCAAAATCTAATTTTTAAACAAATAGTATAGATGAACAATTTGATGCAAAACAACAGTTGGCTATGGCTTGCTACATTCTCTAAAGAATTTGGTAGGAAGCTGTTGTGTGCCAATGCGTGCATCAAGCAAAAATAATCTTCAACATAATAATTTTATGGAAGGCCTGCTGAAATCTACTTCAGCAGGCTTTTTTTATGCTTATGAATCAACAAAAATAGTAAAAACAATAAATAACATGACCTATAAATTCAAAACAAACGTCATCAAAACATTGAGTGATACGCATACTCCTGTCGAACTATACTTGAAACTAAGGGATAAGTTTCCCAATAGTTTTTTGTTGGAAAGCTCCGATTATAAAAGTAAGGAAAACAGTTTTTCTTATTTGTGCTTACAACCTATCGCCTCTTTTATCGCAGAACGTGGACAGACTAAAATTACTTATCCGCTAGATAAAACAAGTGATGCTTTTGAGACCGAAAATATTAATATCCCTGAACAACTCTATGCTTTTAGCCAAATGTTTGAAGCCGACGAGCTACAATATGATTTTATCACAAACGGTTTGTTTGGCTACACTTCTTATGATGCTATTCCTTTGTTTGACGATATTAATTTTAAGAAACCTACCAATGATATTCCTTTGCTACAATATCATGTGTTTAAATACCTTATCGTTTTCAACCATTTCAACAATGAGTTGTATATCTTGGAACATTTGCTAGAAAGTGAAAATTCTGAAATCAATCAAATACAAAATTTGGTCAATCATCGTGCCTTTACAAGCTTCAAATTTTCGGCACAAGACCAAGAAACTTCCAATTTTACAGATACACAGTTTTTATCAGCCATCAAAAAAGGTATTGAACATTGCTATTTGGGTGATGTGTTTCAAGTTGTGCTTTCTCGCAAGTTTAAACTAGATTTTTTGGGCGATGAGTTCAACGTGTATCGTGCCTTGCGTTCCATCAATCCTTCTCCTTATTTATTTTATTTTGACTATGGCAAGTTCAAAATCTTTGGCTCTTCGCCAGAAGCTCAACTCACCATAAATGGCAACAAAGCGACTATCAATCCGATAGCAGGCACGTTTAAACGTACAGGAAATGCTAAAAAAGATGCCGAACTTGCGGTACAACTAAGCAACGACCCAAAAGAAAATGCAGAACACATTATGCTTGTCGATTTGGCGAGAAATGACTTGAGCAAAAACAGCACAAAAGTAAAGGTAGAGCGTTTCAAAGAAATAGAATATTATTCGCACGTTATTCATTTGGTTTCAAAAGTAAGCTCGGAACTAGACACTAGCTATAATCCTCTAAAAATTTTGGGCGACACCTACCCTGCTGGCACACTTTCGGGAGCTCCAAAACACAAAGCCATGCAAATTATTGACAAAAATGAACCAGACAATCGTGCTTTGTATGGCGGTGCTATCGGTTACATCGGCTTCAAAGGCGAGTTCAATCACGCCATCGTTATTCGCTCTTTTATGAGCCAAAACAATCAACTCATTTTTCAAGCTGGTGCAGGCATTGTTGCCAAATCTGACCCAGATAGCGAGCTTACCGAAGTAAACAACAAGCTTTTTGCACTACGCAAAGCCATTGAATTAGCAAAAACCATTTAAAAACAACACAACATGAATATTTTAGTCATAGACAACTACGATTCTTTTGTATTTAACCTTGTTCATATTCTCAAAAATATAGCAAACGTAAAAAATGTAACAGTTAAGAAAAACGATAAAGTGAGCCTTCAAGAAGTCGCAAACTTTGATAAAATTCTGCTATCGCCTGGCCCAAGCCTTCCAAAAGATGCTGGTTTGATGCCACAAATCATTCAAGAATTTGCCAGCACTAAGAGTATGCTAGGTGTGTGTCTCGGACATCAAGCTATTGCCGAAGCTTTTGGCGGTAGCCTCCACAATCTCGCCACTCCTTTGCATGGCGTAGCATCTGATATTGAGCTGCAAAAAGATGACTATTTGTTTGAAAACACAGCAACGAGTTTCAAAATTGGGCATTATCACTCATGGGTAGTAAACAACGATTTGCCAAACGAACTAGAAGCTATTGCACACGATAAAGACAATCATATTATGGCTCTGCGTCACAAAAAATTTGATGTCAGAGGCGTACAGTTTCACCCAGAATCGGTGCTTACACAACATGGCATTCAAATGATTACGAATTGGGTGAATTTTAAAGCTTTTTAAATTTTTATTAATGCTTTGTAAAAGCAGCTTAGTTGTTGAAGCTAACATCAACAATAGCAAGCTTAGGTTTTTCTTTTATTAAAAAATTATTTAAACGAAAAATAAAAGAATTTAAAAATAGCTTGCAATCAATTCCAATAAAAAATAAAATTATGCCTTTGTTGGTGGTATCATCAACAATCTATAACAATTTAGAAAACAAAAATGAAAAATATACTAGAGCATTTATATCAGCACAAAACATTGAGCAACGAACAGGCAAAAAATATTTTAATCGACATCGCACAAGGCAAATACAATGACTGTCAAATTGCTTCGTTTCTAACGGCTTTTATCATGCGAAACATCACTTTAGATGAGCTAAAAGGCTTTCGTGCCGCTTTGCTAGAACTATGCAAGCCCATCAATCTAAGTGCCTTCAATCCGATAGATTTGTGTGGTACGGGAGGCGATGGCAAAAACACTTTCAACATTTCTACCCTGTCGTCATTTGTGGTAGCAGGAAGCGGCGTGCCTGTCGCAAAGCACGGAAACTATGGCGTGTCATCTGTGTCGGGTTCGTCCAATGTCTTGCAACAATTGGGCATCAATTTTAAGAGCGAAGAAGCTTTGTTGCAAGAACAAATCAGCAAGGCAAACATTTGTTTCCTCCACGCACCGCTATTTCATTCGGCTATGAAAAATGTCGCTCCTGTTCGCAGAGCATTGGGCATAAAAACCTTTTTCAATATGCTTGGCCCTTTGGTCAATCCTTCAAAACCGAAGAAACAACTTGTTGGCGTTTTCAGTCTCGAACTCGCTCGAATGTATCAGTATTTGTTTCAAGAAATAGAACTAGATTATCACATTGTTTATGCCCTTGATGGCTTCGACGAAATATCATTGACCCAAAATGCAAAGCTTATCGGAAACAAAGGCGAAAACATGGTTTCGGCCGATTATTTTGGCTTTTCGCCTGTCAAATACGAACAGCTTTTTGGTGGCAATACGGTAGCAGAAGCAGCAAGCATTTTCACAAATATTATCACAGGCAAAGGAACGGAAGCACAAAATAATGTCGTGTTGGCAAATGCGAGTTTAGCTATCAAAACCTATCATCAAAACATCGGCATTGAGGAAGCTCTTGCAATGGCAAAAGACTCGCTTTTAGGCTTAAAGGCATTGAATAGTTTTCAAATTCTAAAAAAATTATCAGCATAATAAATATGACTATCCTAGAAACCATCAAACAGTATAAACTCAAAGAAATTGAGCAAACACAAACGCAAAAACCTATCAGTAAGTTAGAAAAAGAGCCTTATTTTTTGAGACAAACCCACTCTTTAAAACAACGTTTGCAAGACGAAACACAAAGTGGCATTATTTCAGAATTTAAAAGAGCATCGCCATCGAAAGGTTTGATACATAAAAATGCTGATGTAAAACAAATCACAACAAGTTATAAAAAAGCGAAAGTTTCTGGTTTGTCTGTATTAACTGATTCACACTTTTTTCAAGCTCAAAAAAACGATTTTGCAACTGCTCGTAAGTATAATTCAATTCCTATTTTGCGAAAAGATTTTATAGTCAATAGCTATCAAGTTTTTGAAACGAAAGCTATGGGTGCCGATGTCATGTTATTGATTGCTAGCATATTGAGTGCTAAAGAAATTGAGCATTTAGCAAAGCTCGCCCAAAAGCTTGGACTTGAAGTATTGTTAGAAGTGCATACAAAGCCTGAAATTGAAGAGAAACTTTGCGATGAAATAGACCTTATTGGCATCAACAATCGGAATTTGCACACTTTCGAAGTTGATATTGAAAATAGCATTCGGTTGGCACAATCCTTGCCCCAAAATTTACCTAAAATAGCCGAAAGTGGCATCAATGATATTGCTACTTTGCTACGTTTAAAAGACAATGGCTTTCAAGGTTTTTTGATTGGCGAGCGTTTTATGAAACAACAACAGCCAGCAGTTGCTTGTCGACAGTTTGTAGATGCTTTATTAAAAAAGTAAATAATTTAGGGTTTAAAATAAGATATTTGATGCAACTTAGTGTTATTAAAGCATTTTATTTTTTGCAATATCATAAAAAAAGAATACATTAATCCTTGGCAATGTACTAATTGATACGGTTTGGTAAATCCTAATAGGGGCAAATCATGTGATT
>JBMZCV010000178.1:0-10168 GCA_049613665.1 Chitinophagales bacterium
CAAAATAATAAGTCTTACATATTAAAAAAAATATCAGCAAAAAAGTGTACCAGCACGAGTTGAAAAACTCATACCTGTTTTATAGTTTATTTCGCACTTTTTGGAACGAAAAACAATATTCTTGTTATTCTTAAATTCGACAGCCCATGTGTTAGTTTCTCAAAATGAGTAAATTACTTTTTTTGATTAAAAGTTAAAACAGTTTTTTTCGCATAAAAAACCAAACTAATAAAAAAGTAAGGGCAATAGCGACAATGCAAATAATGGCGAAAGCAAAAGGGTCGTCTTGGCCAAGCAAAGGCACATTCATTCCATAGAAACTCGCCACCAAAGTCGGCACCATCAAAATAATAGTGATAGAAGTGAGCCGTTTCATGATTTTGTTCATATTGTTGGAAATAATAGACGCAAACGCATTCATTATCGTATTCAAGATGTCGGTATAAATTTGAGCCATCTCTTGGGCCTGACTCATATCAATGATAATATCGTCGAGAAAATCGGCGAGTTCTTCATCGTTTGCAATTCTCAAAAAATTGGTTCGTTGTATGCGCATCATCATTAGCTCATTGCCACGCAAGCTCGTCACGAAGTAAACTAAGCTTTTTTGAATATTCATCAAATTGGACAATTCTTGGTTTCTGCTAGAATAATACAATTCTCTTTCATACAAATTTCTTTGATTATCAATAGCTTTTAGATAATGTAAATAATAATGTACTGTTCTTTCAAAAATAAGCAACACAAACAAACTGTGATTGCTAGTGCTAAAATTGCGAGTATTTCGCTCCAAAAAATAATCAATAACAGGGTTTTTGAAAGCACTAATCGTCAAGATATAATCATCTACTTCCACAATTCCAATAGGAATAGTGAGATACAAGGCTTCATATTTTTCGCCAGAAATTTCGTTTTTTATCGGAATATTCAACACAATAAACTGAACGCCATCTTCCTGCTCATAGCGAGACCGCTCATCAATATCGAGGGAGTCGACAAAGAAATCTGACGAAATATCTAATGCACTACTCAATTCTTTTATCTCTTGAGGGTCATAGGGCGGATAGATATTTATCCAACAATTTTTTTCTGCTTTTTCGAGTTCTATTAAAGCATTGTTTGCATTTTTTTTATAATATTTTATCATCTGCCCTTTTTTTCAAATCATTAATCAAGCAAGAAAAATAAATTGCTCATTTGTGGCGGCCACCACGCTGATTATTAATGTATGAGCGACCCAAAAACGGAATATATTAAGTACCAAGTACTATTTAATAAAGCATTCGTTTAGTGGCTAACGCATTGACAATCAAGGTGTTATCTTGTACTGAAATGCCCAAAAACTTCTGAACGACTACTTAATTAGTGCTTGATACTTAATTATTCAATCGTTATTTCTCCATCAAAAACATGTGTAGCTTTTCCTATCAAGCAAACATCAATAAAGCTGTTTTTGTTTCGCTGAAAAGAAACGCCTAATTTTCCACCTTTTGTTTGCACTTCTATTTCAACAAAACCAGCTTGCGTTTGCTTCATAGCTGTTGCGATGCTGGCTGCTACTACTCCTGTGCCGCAAGAATAGGTTTCGGCTTCTACGCCACGTTCATAAGTGGCTACTTCTATACAATTTTTTGCTTTTTCAACCACAAAATTTACATTGATACCTTCTTTTTTGAACGTTTCGCTGTTTCTAATGTTGCGGCCATTTTTTGTTATATCAAAACCATTCAAATGTTCTAAAAAACAAATGTAATGCGGTGAGCCTGTATCTAATATAAAATCATTTTTATACTTTTCAACTTGCAACACATCATTCATGCCCAATTTCACGATATTTTCTTCATTTATCGTTGCAGAGTGCTCGCCATCTATGGCCATAAACCGACAATTTGATTTGTTGAGCAAGCCTATTTTTCGAGCGAAAGCCACAATACATCGGCCGCCATTGCCACACATACTGCTTTCTTTGCCATCGGCATTGACATATACCATTTCAAAATCGAGAGTTTCGTGAGGTTCTATGAGCATCAGTCCATCAGCACCTATTCCAAATCTGCGGTCGCACAAAAATGCGAATAAATCATGTTGGTGTGCAAATAGTTTTTTGGTACGGTTATCTATAAGTATAAAGTCATTGCCTGTACCATGATATTTACTAAATTTGATATTCATATTGTTTTTTGTATTAATAAGCAACTTATATTGAAAAAAGAAGATTTAGAAATGAAATTTACTTACTGTTTATAAAATATATTTAAAACTGTGTCTTTCAAGAGAATAGCAATTAGAATTAAAAAAATATAAAACGCAAACTTTCATCAAGGTTTAAATAATTTGTTATTTGTTACGGACTTTAGGCACGGTATCTGTTTTTTGTATCATAGTGGTATCTATGGTATTATTTTTATTTTGTTGATTTTTGTTGTGGTCTTCTGGGTCGCCAATCAAAATGGCTGCTATGAGTGTGAAAAGCACTACGCCCAATGACATAAACGAAATACGCCAGCCAAAAATATTGCCGCTGACATAAGTTTCTTGCTTATCTTTGTTATTGTCTATCATTTTTTTTGAAATAAGTTGTTAAAAATACCAAAGCATTTTCATATTGCCAAAAGCAATTTTTGATGTTTAAACTTTTTTTGGCAAGCTAATAAATAGAAATTTATTTTTCTAAAAAAAAGGAAAAAAGATGCTAGTAAATTGAGAAGGCTTTTTCAATAAACAACCATAGAAGCCTAAGTGCTTATTTTTTGAAATAAATGCTTAAGTGCCAAGCACTATTTAATAAAGGACGATTCGTTGCTAACGCATTGATATTCAGCGTGTTAGTTTTCACAATTTGTAGAATAAATCTGTCCGACTACTTATTACCATTTAAGTAATTATTCAGACATCTTTGGGCATTTCAGAACAAGCTAACGTATTGACAATCAAGGTGTTAGCTTTTGCAAATGAACAATTTATTTCTCTTGTTTGCCTAAAAGGCCAAAGGAGAAATAATTACTATTATATATATACAATACTTACACTTAACTTTTTTTCAGACTTTTTGTGTAAGCATAAAAATAAAGCTTATGAAAAAAATATTACTTTTGTTAGTCACTATTCTACTCAGTTCACTATTGAGCATATTTGTATGTGATTATAAATATAAGCGAGATACTGCTGTTTTGCTAGAGCAAATGGCTGCTTTACAGTTTTTGGAGCAAAAAAATGCTCAATATAACACTCAAAATTCAACACCTTTTGTCAAAAATGTTGGTTTGCCAGCTATGGTAGATAATCAGAATGGCGGAGATTTTATTGCTGCTGCTGGCAAATCTTATCCAACAGTTGTGCATATAACAACAAATGCTAAACACATCGGCAGACATGGCAATGCTACATTTGATTACCAAATGCCTTATTCGAAAGAAGAGCGTTATGGTTCATCTGGTATGCCCACTTCGTCAGGCTCAGGAGTGATTATTTCGAACGATGGATATATTATAACTAATAACCATGTAATATCTAGCGGAGGCAATATTTTGGTAGCTTTGCACAACAAAGAAATGTATAAAGCCAAAATTGTCGGTATAGATGCTTCTACCGATTTGGCTTTGCTAAAAGTAGAAGCTCAAGATTTGCCTTTTATTTCGTATGGCGACTCAGATGGTTTGCAGGTAGGCGAGTGGGTGCTGGCGGTAGGAAATCCTTTCAATTTGACTTCAACCGTAACGGCTGGCATTGTGAGTGCCAAAGGCAGAAATATCAATATTTTAGATGCCGACAATGCCGTAGAAGCTTTTATACAAACAGATGCGGCTGTCAATGAAGGCAACTCAGGAGGTGCTTTGGTCAATCTGAAAGGCGAACTTGTGGGCATTAATACGGCTATCGCAACGACATCTGGTACTTATGCAGGTTATTCTTTTGCAGTGCCTGTCAATATGATAAAAAAAGTAGTGGAAGACTTGCAGTCGTATGGCTTGGTACAACGTGCTTATTTGGGTGTAAATACGCAAGATATCACCGATGAAATCAAGAAACGACTACATTTGCGAAATATGGACGGTGTGTATGTCGAATTGGTTATAGAAGGTAGCTCTGCACAAGTAGGCGGCTTGAAAAAAGATGATATTATCACAGAAATCAACGGCTACAAGGTAAATACAGTGCCAGATTTGAAAGAAAAAATAGCTCGTTTTAGTCCAGGCGATGCTATCGGTATTACTTTTGTGCGAAAGGGCGAAAAACATTTTATTCAGGTAATCTTAAAAAATATTAATCAAGATGAGGAACTTATTTCGCCAGATGAAGCAGATATCATCACCATGTTAGGAGCAGATTTTGAAGAATTGTCAGTATCTCAGCTCAAAAGAATGGGTTTATTGTTTGGAATTCAGATAACGAGTTTGTCAGAAGGTATTTTGCAAGATAATACGGCCATTCGACCTGGATTTATTTTGCTAAAGGTGGATAATATGGCTATTTCAACGCTCGAAAATTTTTATAAGCATCTAAAAAAGATAAAAAAAGGAGATGGTGTGATGTTTGAAGGCATTTATGTAGGCGAAAAAAGGCGTACCTTATATGCTTTTAGCATGAAAAAGTAATTTTTTTTTGACCAACTTTTTTTTTTGTTTAATTGCTATTCAAAAAAAGATAGGAAATATCACAAAACATGAGTAATAAATCAGCTATATGATGATTTATTTTTAAAACTGATGTTTTGTGATATTTTTTTTGCAAGAACCTGAGTTAGTAAAAAGTAAAGTTTTTAGAACTGCTTTGCCTAAAAGCGTGCTAATATATAACTTTGCAATTGATATAACTGTCTTTTCGCACTTCTTTTCAAAAAAATGGAGTTTATATCAACAGTTCGGACATTTATGTGTTTTTTTTATCAAGGGTTTAAATATATTATTTTTTTTAGGCTAAGACAACCAATATTTGCAACTTTCATGGCCTTTTGAACTGAAAAATAGTCTGTTTCGCTTGCCAAAAAGTGTTTTTTATTAAACTGAAAATTGTTATAAAAAATGCTAGAACCATTGTTATATTAAAGTTAGATTTTAGCTAAAGCCATTAAAACAATAAGTTGAGTTTTTTGTTTTCGCTAAATAAATATGTCAATGAGATGATGAAACAGCATTAAAACCTATTACACGTCTAAGCTAGTTCAAAGTTTTTTTTTCAATAACAAGCAAGAAATAATATACTTTTCTACTCAAAAGAGTCAAAAATGAAAAGCGATAATCTATCGCCTTTTTAGAGGCTTTTTAAATTTTGTTTTTGATGCTGAAAAAGCTAGATTTTTTTGTTCAAAAAGATAATACTAGTACAAATTCTGAAAGAGTGGTATAAATAACACCACAAAATACGTTTTATATCGCTCTTTCAGAGCTAGTTGTGTATCATAATTCAAGACATAGGGTTAAAATCCCATGCTATGTTATATAATTCCTTTGGGAAATTAGCAAAAACAAAAAACTCAATTTATTATCTTGACGGCTATGCTGATAAAACCAACAAGGGCGTGTCGTTCTTTTTTAGCATTTAGGTGAAAGGCACTTTTATGAAACAAACCTTAAAAACTTAGATTACGGTGGATTTAATCTAAAAATACTTGTTTAAACATTAAAATAAGCCTACAAAGTGTTTGGCACTTAAAAAAGCACAACAAGTATCTAATTCTTGCGTTTTCAAAGAAAAGTAAAAAATAAATTAAAATATGATATAATGGAATTTAAACAATTACAAAACTAAGCAATTTTTTCTTTTGCTCTAACCCCTTTATAATTAAACTCAATAAAACATTAACTAAATATTATGAGAGCAGTTACATTTATTTTAATGGTCTATGGTATGCTCTTTGCTAATATAAGTGTAAGCTTTTCGGCAGAAATAACCAACCAAGAGCCAGCTTGTAATGACAACTCGCTGGCAAAAAAAGGAACACCACTTACAGATAATGGCAGCTTTAGAACAGCCGTCAAACAAGTGACTCCAACCGTAGTGTATATCAAAACAAGCCAAACGCAATATAAATTCTATCCTAATCAGATACCAAATACGATTGGTTCGGGCGTAATTATCGACGATTTGGGCTATATCGTTACGAATAATCATGTTATAGAAGCAAGCAAACGCATAGAAGTAACCTTATATAATAGACGAACTTATGAAGCTAGAATTGTAGGAACTGACCCTGCAACAGATTTGGCTCTGCTAAAAATTGATGCTCCAGAATTGCCATCGGTGGCTTTTGGCAACTCCGATTCGCTGCAAATCGGTGATTGGGTAATCGCTATCGGCAATCCTCTGAATCTTAAATTTACGGTCACATTGGGCATTGTGAGTGCCAAAGCTAGAAGCCTCAATACTTTGAATGTGGAAGATGCCGTAGAAGCTTTTATTCAAACAGATGCGGTGATAAATAGAGGAAATAGTGGCGGCCCGCTAGTAGATATTGATGGAAAACTTGTTGGAATTAATACGGCCATTAGTTCTGTGTCTCAAAATTATATCGGCTATGCTTTTGCAGTACCTTCAAATATGGTCAAAAAAGTGGTGGAGGATTTGCGACTATATGGCATGGTACAACGTGGTTATCTCAATATGAAAGTGAAAGAAATAGATAATGAGGTGGCCAAAGAATTGGAACTCAAAAGCATGTTTGGCGTATGTGTGGAAAGTGTATTTGAAAATGGAGCAGCAGAAGAAGCAGGTTTGCTAAAAGAAGATATTATTACGGCAGTACATGGCTATCCTGTGACTTCAGTAGCCGAATATACAGAGCGTATTGCTTTGTTTAGTCCAGACGATATTATTAGTGTCACGGTGCTTCGAAAAGGAAAAAAAATACATCTTAATGTGCAGTTGAAAGGTATCACAAAAGAAAGCGATATTGGAGTTGTATTGGGAGCGAGTTTCGAAAACTTGTCTGTGAATGAGTTGCGGAGACTTGGCTTGCGAAATGGCATACGAATTGTGAATATCAATGAAGGTTTGCTACAAAATTATACAGGCATTCGTTCTAGTTTTATTATTACAAAAAACGACAATGGTAACATTACTTCGGTAGAACATTTTTTTGACCAAGTGAAAAAAATGAAAAAAGGTGATACGATGAAATTAATAGGCTTTTATCCAGTAGATAGAAGAGCTACAAAATACTATCCGTTTACGATGAGATAATCATAGCAAAAAAAGAGCATCTGTTTAAGTTTCAAGACTTAGACAGATGCTCTTTTGCATTTCAAAAGAATGATTTTAGCCCTTTGGAGCTTTATATTTCAAATGCAAAATTTGTCCTTCCCGTGCCGAAGTATAAGGTTTCAAGCGGTTGAGTTTGTACAAAGATTTGAGTTTGATGCCATAAAGTTGAGCAATATCGTGTAGTGTTTCGCCTTTTTCTACTCTATGCGAGCTTTTGCCAGTCGACAATCTACTTTTTTTAGCTGCTAAATATATTGGAGAATCTGGTTTTACTTTTTCGCCTTTCAACATCTCATTGTAGCGAAATAACTTTTTCTCCGAAATATTGTTTTGTTGAGCAATATAAGCCAATGTTGTTTCTTTATTGACCAAAACAGCATCTATACCATTAATGCGTTTTCGTTTGAGGCTCACAGACTGAGTATTGCTAGCTTGCGATTGTTGGTCTTTTTCTATTTGCTCTTTCTCGGCAGCAAGAGCAAGTTTTTCATCATTTTCTTGCTTCAATTTTTTCTCAAGCATTGCTGTTTGTTCTGCTTCTTTTTGCTTCAAAGCAGTTGTCGATTCTGGCACTGTATTTTGTGCCAATACATTGGGTTTATCGTTGGTATTTTGTGGTGTAAAAACCTTTGTTGTTGCTGGAACTTGTCTATTTTGCAAGCTATGGCTAGTCGCACTAGCATGATGCGTATTAGTTGTTGGATGATAGCTGGGAGCAGGTTGATACACCGCTACAACATCTTGTCGGTCATATTGGTCTAGTTGATAGCGTCGAATCAAGCTCACCAAACCTTTAGCATATTGCTTGTTGGTAGCATATCCTAACCGTTGCAAACCATAAGCCCAACTGACATAATCTGTTTTTTCGAGATTGAACAAAGCACTATAATGTCCATATCTATGATACATCAAAAAATGTGAATGGTCAATATAGGACTCTTGCACAGAAGGATAACGGCGAAAACACTCTTGCGGAGCATCATCATTGATTTTTATGGTGTCGCCTGTCCAATAAGACTTGCATTTGATACCAAAATGATTTCGACCTTCCAATGCCAAACGACTTTGGCCTTTATTGGTTTCCAACAAGGCTTGAGCCAGCTTAATACTAGCAGGCACACCCATTCTATTCATTTCTTCAATGGCCAAATTTTTGTGCGAGTCGATATATTGGTAAGCCTTATAATCGTCGTTGGCACAAGCCGTATGAATAAAAAAGAAAAAGGTACTAGCTAAAAAAAAACAAAGGTTGGCTTTAAAAAAGGTACGCATAGCAGATATTTTTTGCTTATATGTTCTAAGGAAATACGATAACATAAGTACTGAAAAAAATTAAATGATAAATTGAGAAAACTAACACGCTGATTTTCAGTTTGTTAAGTAGTCGAATAGATTTATTCTACAAATCGCCCTATTATTACATAGTGCTTGGCATTTAGCACAAAATAAAAATCTAAATAGCCTTTTAGTACTTACACCATTTTTCTAGCAATCATAATGCCATCTCTGATAGGCAACAAGATGTTTTGCACTCTATTGTCGTTTTGTATTTTTTTGTTATAAGCATCTAAAGCAGCCGTATCTTTATCTTTTTGTTGGTCTAAAACCTTGCCGCTCCAAAGCACATTATCTGCAATGATATAGCCACCTTTTCGCACTTTTTCAAACACCATATCATAATAATTGGCATAGTTTATCTTGTCGGCATCAAGGAAAACAAGGTCGAAGGTCGCTTCAATTTTCGGAATAATATCTAAGGCATTGCCGATATAAGGTTTGATTTTCTCGGTTACGCCAGCTTTTTCAAAATACTGCTGTTGCATACTTTGTAGCTCTTCATTGATGTCAATAGTGTGTAACATACCACTTTTTTGGAGGCCAGCACATAAACAAATAGCCGAATAGCCCGTAAATGTCCCAACTTCCAAAATTTGCTTTGGCTGTATCATAAAGCTCATCATACTCAAAAATGCACCTTGCAAATGACCTGCTATCATCTGTGGCATAATAGTTTTGATGTGTGTGTCTCTGTACAAACCATATAGCACATCGCTTTCTTGAGAAGTATGCTGCTCGGCATAGTTTGCTAGTTGTTTAGGTATAAAATCCATATTCTAAAGGTCTTGTTTTTTTATAATTATAGTGCTTCGCAAACAAGTTAGGCAAATCATATAAGATGTTCTTTTGAAACTCAAAAATTGACATAATTATTACAAAGCTTGATTGTTTTGAAGGCTTTTTTCTGTATCATTTCCAATGCAAATGTATTGCTTTTTATGTCTTGAGGCTAAAAAAACATATCATTTAAATAGTCAAGCACTATTTAAGGATAGAACGATTTGTGCCAAGGTCTTGAAATTCAACATGTTGGATTCCACAATTTGAAAATAATTATAAAACAATAGCTAAACAAAACAGATTTTAAATCCTGTTTCGTTTAGTAATGTCAATCGCAAATAAAGAAGTTATTTTTTGAACGTTACTTAGCTATCTTTTTTTGAAAAATTGAGTGAAAAAAAAGTTTTTAACCTACTTTTTTTATAAATGTATCACTTTTTATGTCTTGACATTTTGTTGTTGCAAAAAAAATAATGTAACTACTCAGCATTAGATTTTAAAACTCAAAAAACTCATTTTGTATCAAATTTTAGTTTTCATATGAAACAGAAAGAAACCGTTAAGGCATGAAGAAAAATTAAGAACTGAATCATTCTTAATTTCTTAACCCAAGTTTTGTCACAAACGTTTCGCATCTACGAAGCTATAAAATGGCGAATTTAACTTTTTTGATTACAAACATTCCGCATCTATGATGCTGGTATAGTGCCATAGGTACGAAATATTTGTAAAATATCCGTTTACTACTACTTCAAAGCGTCGTAGATGCGAAACGTTTGTCTAATTAGTTGGCAAAGCTGAAACCTTTAGGAACTACATAGCCAACTTGGGTTTAATGGTTAGACATAAA
>JBMZCV010000179.1:0-10161 GCA_049613665.1 Chitinophagales bacterium
CACCAAAAGACTAATTTTTAAAAGGTCAATCTTTTTGATTTTCTGACGACATTTTCATATATTAAATACAAAACAATATTAAAATACAATATTTTATTGCAAATTGTTAATTGTCATTAAAACGTCAAAGCGGAAACTGCTGATAAAGCATTCGTTTAGTGGCTAACACATTGACAATCAAGGTATTATCTTGTATTGAAATGCCCAAAAACTTCTGAACGACTACTTAAAATATACTAGCTTTTCTAGCCTGCTTAATTGGATTTAAAGCATTAAAGTTGATATAAAAGCTAATTTTCTCATAAAACTTGGTGTCATTTGCTTTAAATGAAGTGCGAAAATCGGTAGAATGAAACAAAGGTAGATAAACTTCAAATACATTTGGCACAACAACGAGTGCTACGCCTGCATCAAACAAAACATTGCCAGACCAAGGAAAAAACAATTCATTTTCGGTAATAGCCATGCCTATATCGCCATACAATTTAATTGGTATTTTGGGCAAAATGCTTGATTTGAAATTGGCAGACAACAAAAATCTATCACTCGTGCCAATAGAACTAGGCAGCTTGAAACCACCATTTCGTCTGCCTAACTGATGCGACACAAAACCCTCGCCCTCATAACGACCAAGAGCAATATCGTCGAGCATATAATCCCACTTAGGCAAATCATTTGTCGATAAAAATTTCACATTAGCAGGATTATCGTTGATGGTTTCATTTTGCAGAAAGCCACCTGCAAAAAAGCGAATATCAAAACCGTGATTAGCTCTACCGCCGCCATAACTCAATCTATAATTTCCTTCAAAACTAATTTGCGAAAAATCTGTGCCTTGCTGTGCCTTCATAATCATGCTATATGGATTGATGCGTCTTTTGTTTTGGTGAGAAAATGCCAATTCATTTACATAATAATCGTCTGCGATAACAGAGGCACAACGATAAACATCGCCATCTGGACACTCATAGCGGTCTTTTTTGATGTTTACATGGCGAAATGTAAAGCGTTTTTCTACCTTACTCCGTTTGTTTTCTTCTTTCAAAACGATGTCTAATTGTGGTGCAAAACGATAAAACTTCACGACATCTCGGCTGATTAAATCTCGATTATCTGGCGTGTTGGCATATACATCATAGTAGCCATTGCCATAAGTAGAAGCTGTCATACTTAAACGAATGTGCTG
Organism: Chitinophagales bacterium; assembly: GCA_049613665.1. Classification (GTDB taxonomy): domain Bacteria; phylum Bacteroidota; class Bacteroidia; order Chitinophagales; family UBA2359; genus JBMZCV01. The sequence continues at coordinate 1,187 of JBMZCV010000179.1, forward strand.
AAATGTCTTGCCTTTCGGATACCAATTGTAGCCAGCATTTGCAGTTCCTGAAAGTGTTTTTGAGCCAAAAGCATACATAGGCATCACGATATAATCAAACTTTTTGAGCGGCAAAAGACTATTATAAAAAGCCATTCCTAGCATAGTTTTGTCATAGACATTTCCACCCAAAACAGGCATAAAAAATACTTGATTGCGATTGTAATTTTCGATACTTCCCAAAGGCTGCAAACGCAAAGGCATTTTTTTGTGTGTCAAACTTTTCATTTTGTAGGTATTATTTCCACGATTTACGTCTGGAATAACCTCTGCGACATCAATTTTAAGCTCATCATAGTCCATAGTAGGAAACAAAACAGGCATTTCGCCCAGAAAGCCATCGTACCAAATCGTTTTGACAACTTCGCCATCTTTCAAAGCCGAAAGACTAAAAGGCCCTTTCAGGTGGTTTTGTGGTTTTTGTTTCAATGTAATTTCATCATAGCTTTTGTCGCCAATTTTTTCTTTTTCACGCTTCACTTTTTTGATGCTATAGTCTATTTTTTTAGTCGTAAAAATCAAATCTTCAAAAAACCAGTCTAAATATTTCCCTGTTTCAGCTTCAAAAAGTGCTTTCAAATCATCTGGATAAGGGTGTTTAAATTCAAATTGTTGATAATATTTTTGCATAATCTTATCAAACCTTTTTGTGCCGAGCCACGCTTCCATATATTTGAAAGCTATCGAAGCCTTGCCATACACAATTCCGCCATAATTGAGCGAAGTATATTCGTGAGCGTGTAAATCTATCGGTTGGTCTTCATTTTTTCGAGCATTGAAAAGGTACAAATAGTAATTTTGGTGATTGTCTTTGTATTGCGACAAGTCGAAAAAGCGAGCAATGCCTGTTTCTGCAAAATTGCCCAACATTTTTAGGTCTGGATATTTTTCATCAAAATAGCGATTTTCGTAATACGAATTGATGCCTTCATCCATCCAAGCGTGTGTGCGTTCATCAGAGCCTAAAATGCCGTAAAACCAATTGTGGCCAACTTCATGTACGATAACACGCTCCAAAGAACGCTCCGAACCCGACGTTCCGATAACCGTAACATTTGGATATTCCATGCCTGCACCAGCACTCAAGGCACTCTGCACAGCCGTAGCTTGAAAATAAGGATATGCACCAGATTTTTCGGAATAAAAATGAATCGCATCGTTCAAAGCTTCTATACTAATAGCTTTCCAACGTTTCGCCTCCTCATTGGTAAACATCGCCCAAGTTGTCACATTTTTTCCTTCGTTTGGCAGTTGTACGCTACCTTTCAAAACGTGAAAACGCTTGTCGGCAAAAAACGCAAAATCATGCACATTTTGCTGTTTGTAGTGCAAGGTTTTCATTTCCTTTGATGATGCTGGAAAGTCTGTCGTTTCTTCAAAAGTTTCAATTTTGAGTGTTTCGGCAGCCTTTTTATTGAGCCATTTCTGCTCGTCTTGATTTTGCAAATCGCCTGTTGCACCAACAACATAATTTTTCGGCAAAGTGATTTTTACATCATACATTCCATATTCCGAAAAAAATTCGCCTTGGTCTAAGTATGGAATCGGATGCCAACCTTTTGCGTCATAAACGGCTGGTTTCGGATACCATTGCGTAATTTGATATGACTGTTCGACATGGCCTAAGCGTGAAAAACTTTTAGGAATTTTGACATGAAAAGGTGTTGTTATCAAAAGCGTATCGCCACTTTTTAGCGTTTCGGCCAGCTTAATTTTGCAAATATCAATGTGCGTAGAATCGTAAGTTAAAGTCAATGTTTTTTCATTTCCTTTAAAACTAAGGCCATCTATATAGCCTCTATCTACTTCTTTTGAGAAATAAAATTTGGAATTTCCTTCTTCTAGTTTTTGCTTTGCGAAAGCAGTAGATTGATTTTTATAGGCATTTGGCCACAAGTGGAAATACATTTCTTCGAGGTCATCTGGCGATTTGTTGATATATTCTAGGCGTAGAAAACCACTTAATTCGTGTTTTTCATCATCTAAACTCACTTCAATTTCGTAATTTGTTTCTTGTTGCCAATATTCTTTGTCTTGTGCTATCAAAAAAGAGGAATAGCATAGCAAACTGCATAAAAATATGCTGATATTTTTTTTCATAAATAAAATTCTGTTTTTAGGATAAAAAATGTTTTGAAAACACAAAGCAAGTGAAATTTACGATTTTTGTTTAAAAAAAGCTTGCATTTAGCTAAAAAAAGGCAAAAAAATAATCAATATATAAAACAAGACATTTTACATATTGATTATTTTGGCTTATCAAAAAAAACGTTTACTTTTTCGCAAACAAATCACGTTGAGCCTTTCTTCCCCAAGTACTTCGCTCTTCTTCTGTCCACAGTTCTGGATAAAAAATAACAAATTGATAGCGTGGAGGCAAATATTTTTGCCAATTCGTGCCACCTGTTGCTGCAATATCTTTTGGGTCTTTTTGCAAATAACGCACTGCCGATTTGTAGTGCATCAACGGCCAGTTTACATTCACATTCAAATCAAACTGTTTCATCTCAGCAACAAGCATCGCATTTTGCTCTTCCGTTTTTGGCACATTCAAATACGCCTGCCACAGATTGCACGTTTGCAAATCCGCAATCAATTCTAGCAATTCGTCTTTATATTTTCGCTCAAACTGCTTCAAAGTCAAGGTTTTTTTGCCTGTCGCCAACTCTGAAGCACCTTGTTTCCAATACAATTTATCGTATTTTTGTTCCAAACTCCAATTTGCCGAATCTGCATCATTTCGTGCTGTAAGGCTCATCAAATTGTCGACATTGGTAGCACAAATTTCAACCATACGATATTGTGCCGATTGAAAACCACTTGCTGGCAAAAGTGACATTCTAAACTGCAAAAATTGAGTAGGCTCCATGCCATCAATCATGATTTCAAACGAATGAATCAAAGCACCAAAATAGCTATTCATGCGTTTAAATTGAGTTAGGAAAGCCTCAAAAGTGACATTTTCAGATTTAGCTATTTGTTTCATTGCGTGCAAACACAGCTTAAAATACAATTCCGTAATTTGATGATACATAATAAATATGCTTTCATCTGGAAAAAAGGTTTTTGGCTGCTGCAAACTCAACAAAACATCAAGATTGACATATTCCCAATAAGTGAGATAATCTGCATATAACAATCCATCTAAATAGGATTGCAAATTTTGCCCCATTGCCGCATATTTTTCTTCTAGCAACTTGATGCGTTTTACGATTTCTGGATTCAATGAATCGTCCATATTCTAAACTTATTTTGATGTGAAATAATTAAGTACCTAGTACTATTTAATAAAGCATTCGTTTAGTGGCTAACACATTGAAAATCAAGGTGTTAGCTTGTTCTGAAATACCCAAAAACTTCTGAACGACTACTTAATACACTGTAATTTAAATCTTCTAAGCTCATTTAAAGCTTTTTTTTCAATAACAAGAAAGAAATGACATATTTTTCTAGCCAAAAGAGTCAAATATAAAAAAGAATGGACACTTATTGTTTTAGAAATATGTCATTTCTAATACTCTCAAAATGTAGAATTACTTAGATTACAGTGTAGTTAACAATAATAATTTTGTTAAAAAAAGAAAGGGAGTAAACAAATAAAAATACTTGTTACTCCCTTTCCTCAAAAAGTGTGATTAGTTTTTAAGCGAAAAGATTCATATCATCTAACACACCCATCACGCCACGAACTGCCGTTGCTGATTGGTCTAACAAAGCTTTTTCGTCTTCGTTTAAGTCTAATTCAATGATTTTTTCGATACCATTTTTACCCAAAATAACAGGTACGCCTAAGTAAATATCACTCAAACCATATTCGCCTGTTAGCCAAGTGCAACAAGGGAAAATACGCTTTTCGTCTTTTGCAATTGTTTCAGCCATTTGAGCTGCCGCCGCACCTGGAGCATACCAAGCAGAAGTTCCCATTAATTTAACCAATTCGCCACCGCCTTTTTTGGTGCGTTGTACGATAGCAGCCAAACGCTCTTCGCTCACCAACTCTGTTACAGGAATACCTGCTACGGTAGTGTAACGTGGCAATGGAACCATTGTGTCGCCATGTCCGCCCATCAAAACAGCCTGAATGTCACGAGGAGAAACGCCAAGTTCGGTAGCCAAGAAAGCACGGTAGCGAGCCGTATCCAAAATACCTGCCATGCCGAATACACGGTTTGAAGGAATTTTAGCCGTCAAAAACGCACAGTAGCTCATTACATCAAGTGGATTTGCTACCAAAATGACGATAGTATCTGGCGAGTGCTTGATAACATTTTCTGTTACAGACTTCACGATTCTAGCGTTTGTACCAATCAAATCGTCACGGCTCATGCCTGGACGACGAGGAATACCAGAAGTGATAATTGTGATGTCAGAACCAGCAGTTGCTTCATAATCATTTGTTACACCAATAGTACGAGTACTGTATGAGCAAATTGCTGCACTTTGCCAAATATCCAAAGATTTTCCTTCCGAAACACCTTCTTTGATGTCTAATAAAACTACTTCTTGAGCGAAGTTTGCTTGAGCGATAACATTGGCACAAGTAGCACCTACATTACCAGCTCCTATTACTGAAATTTTCATATTTTTTGTAAATTTTGCCGCAAATATAGTTAATTATTTATTTTTTTTGTAGAAAAAGGAGCATAAAGTTTATGTAATTGTGTGCTATTAAGCTGTTAAAGTATAATCTCTCTACAATATTGATATTCAAACAAAAAATTTAAGTAACTTGTTGAATCTCATCAAAATTGTTGGTCAATACTAAACAATATTTAATCATCAGAAAAAAATAAAAAAATGTCAGCAGTAGAAAACTACATTTATCAATTAGACGAAAATCAGAAACAAATCATGTTTTATTTTCACGATTTGTTTACTAGAGAGCTAAATTTGATGGATAAAATAAGATACAAAATACCGTTTTATTACGGAAAAAGTTGGATATGTTATTTAAACCCAACTAAAGACAATAAGGTAGAATTGGCTTTCATTAGAGGAAATGAATTGTCTAATGTACAAGGCTTGTTAGTTAGCAATGGAAGAAAACAAGTATCAGGCATAAGTTTTCAAAAAGTAGCAGAAATACCAGAAATCGTCATTCGTGAGATTATTCACGAGGCTATTTTGCTAGACGAAATCAAACCTTACGCTTCTAAAAACAAGAAAAAATGATGAAACCAAAATTCCAACAATTGCTCAAAAAACTTCACTCAAACCCAAAACATATATTTCTAATAGATGGTTTGGGAGCTTTGATTTCTGCTTTTTCGCTCGGCATAGTTTTAGTAATTTTCAAAAACTATTTCGGAATGCCTCAAAATGTGCTGCATGTTTTGGCTGCTATTGCTTGCATTTTTGCGATATATTCTTTTTCTTGTGCCTTGCGAATGCCAAAAATATGGCAACTCTTTTTGAAGCTCATTGCGATGGCAAATTTCATATATTGCTGTGTCACGATAGCTTTGTTATACTATTTTTATCAAAAACTGACCATTTTGGGCTTGATTTATTTTGTTTTAGAAATAATTGTTATATTCGTTTTAGTAAAAATTGAATTTGCCATTGCCAACTTAAAATAGCTATTCTCGATTTGAAATAAAACAAATGTTATGAAGGTAGAATTTATGTGATTTTGGTGCTGAAAAATGGTATATTTTCCTATCGGAAAGATATTTATTTGGTTAAGCCGAGAATAGGTTAACTAAAAAAAACTATTGTTAATAAAAAAATAATACAACTGTAAATGCAAATAAAAAATGCGAAAGATATTGATAAATTAGATAAAAAAATAAAAGACGAACTTGGAATTGATGTTCAAAAATATCGAAATGAAGAGGTTGTCGAAAACTTTGTTAGCCTATTAGTTTTTCCTAGATACATCATAAATTGGACAATAAGACCTATTATATGGTCAATTCTTCTATTTTTTTTCAGCTTCGGTTTCATTGACTTAGTACATATAGAATACATATTATATCTTTTTATCGGCTTTTTTCTCTTTTCAGCCACAGGTTTTTTGTTCGGATTATTATTTTTGACTTGGAGAATGAAATCGGATATATGGCAGATAATTAACTATTCTTTAGACATTATGCACTCAATGATTAAGGATTTAAACCAAATAAATCATCAAATAAATCCTGAAAACCGAAAAAATGTGCTAGGCTTGCTTTTTAAAGGCATTATACACATTCTGACTATTCCTATGTTATCTCAAATAGTAGCCGAAAAAGTACCTTTCGTTGGTGGAATCATAAAAATATTTCTAAAGAAAATTTTAACACTCATCGCAAATGTGATAAAATTTGATGAAGCGATTTTAAAAAGAGAATTGCAAAAAGATAGCAAAGAATCAAACACTTTGCAGATGTATTCAAAATCTATTGCTGCTGCGTCAGTAGGATTGGAAAAAATAATAAATCTCACTTTTAAAATTGCTCAATTGCCCTTAAAAATAGCATTTACAATTTCATTAGTCACTTTAGTTTATTTCATTTATCTAATACACTAGCAGCACCGATTTTTTGAAATTTAAGTAAGTTGTTTTTTTATTCTTTTTTTTGAAAAAAATTTAAAACCAAACCTTTTTTCGAAAACTATTTAAACGAAAACCAACATTTGCAAAATGCGTTTGTTGCTCATTAATCGCTAATCTACTCGTTTGATTTCTGTAAATATAGCCAATATCAAAAAACAAGTTATGTCGCAACATATAACTAAAACGCACATCTGCCAGAAAAATATCGACTTTTTCGCCTTGCAAAAGTTTGTTACCATAAATATTAGGAATATAATCTGTAAATGTAAAAATATCGCCACCATCATTCAAACTTGTGCCATCTGAAAAATAAAGTCTATTTTCGCCTTTTTGAGCATACATAACATTTAGTTCTGCAAAAATATTTTTATTGATTTGATAGCTCACCGTGCCGATAAGCTCTCTAAAATTCGCACCCAAAGGATGTGCCAGAGCCTGATTGAAATGCGTATAATTCGTAGCTGCTGTTTGATGTGCATAAGTGTATGGCCGCACGACATTCCACTCAATTTGAGCGTCGAGATTAGAGACATTGGCGACATCTATGTACTTCAAACCCACTTGATAACCTTGCTTGTTTGCCCACCAGCCTGTACGATTTTTGATTTCCGAAAAGCTAAACTCATCTATAACAACTTGCCCATATAGCGAAAAATGCTTCGCAAAATTGGCTTTATAATCAAAACCTATTAACACATTGTCGGCACTACCGAGATGAAACTCAACAGCACGATAAAAAATGAGCGGATTGAGATAACTCACATCAAAGCCATCTTCACGCCCAAAAATAACACTTTCAAATATACCAATATTTAGCCACGAAGTCGCATTGAAACTCAAATGGTGCATAGTAGCATATTTTTTCGGCAAATAACCATCGCCAAAGCTATCGAACTGTTGCACCAACTGCATAAACAAGTTTTGATAGTTGAAGCGGCCGACTTTTGTATTCATTTTCAAGAAAAAATAATTGTTGGAAAAGTCTGATAAGAGCAAAGAGCGAATGCCATTTCCAATGAAATTTTTGTCGTGGCCTACTTGCACACTTATTTGTTGGATAGGCTGAAAACTGACATAGCCATTTGCTGTCCAATAGTCGAAAGCGGGAGCTAAAAAGTCTCCTGCGATACTGCTTTCGTAAGCTTTGAAACGGCCTTCATTGGGCAGAGCAACTTCATCGATGGCTTTCTGCCTGACGTAATCTGGAAAAGAATGTTGGCTTTCGCTCAAAAAGCTGTAAAAACCGACTTTATCGCCTATGTTTCCTCTTATTGTTACACCTCTAACATTGGCAAATTGCAGCCCTTCGGTGTCTTTTTCCTTGCCGAGTTCAAAGCGTAACACAGGATTTACTTTGAGCAAAAAGTTGCTGCTATCTCTTACATCTATAAAATCAGTTTTGTATTTATAAAAATGTTTTAGCAATGGCTTTTTGCTATTTATCAAACCCCAATCCGTAAATTCATTATTATTTTTATATACAAAGTACTGATTATGACGGTCTAAGCGTGAAAAACCTGCTTCTGTCATATCATCGGCTTGCTCGGCAAAACGCACTGCCGACTCTCGCAAAAATGGTTTGACAGAAGTATGCAGTTCGTTGGTAAGCTTGCCAGATTTTATTTCTATGCGTTCTAGCGTTCTGTAATTGAGGTGTTCTAAAGGTAGGTAGGTGCTTTGTGCTTGCAAATAAAGTGGTAATAGGCTTAGTAGGAAAAGGGCGAAGTGTGCGAAATGGTGTTTCATGTTTTTTTAGTTTTTTGACTTATTTTGGTAGTAAATATAATAGATTTTTTTCGTTTTTCTTGAGATAAATCTTGTTTTTTTAGTAGTTTTGTTGCTATTATTTTTTAACAATGAGAAAAGTATGAATTATCATAATAGACCAAATAATGCAATAGCAATTATTCGCAAAGAACAAAGAAAAAAAACAAACATATTAAATTTACAAAAATGTAGTTTGACAAAATGGCCTGAAGAAATTTTTAAAATGGAATGGCTTCAAGTTTTAATGTTAGGACAAAATGCTAGTTGGAATATAGAAAGACAACGCTTTACTCCTAGCTCTAGCTCAAATTTCACTAACAAATTAAAAATTATTCCAAAAGGAATATTAAAGCTAAAAAACTTGATTGTTTTAGACATTTCGGGTAATAATATATCTAAAATAGAACATTTAGATAGTTTGGAACAGCTAGAAACATTAAATATAAAAGGAAATAAAATAAGTGAAATTGATAATTTAGGAAGCTTAACACAGTTGCAAGAACTTTATTTAAATGATAATCAAATAACTAAAATTGAAAATTTAAGAGATTTGACGTTACTACAAAAGCTTTATTTAAATAATAGACCTGTTACTTATTAAGTCATTTTGTTTGTTTTGTGTTATTAAACT
>JBMZCV010000180.1:0-10140 GCA_049613665.1 Chitinophagales bacterium
TTTTTTCATCTGCATATTTTTTTAAATGCAAATATAATAAATCTTACTTAATTTGATTTACAGTGTACTTAAAAGCACCTCTTTTATTTTTTCACAATTTTCTCAACAACAAGGCTATTCGTATTACGCATACTCAATGTATAAATGCCTGCTGCAAAGTTGCTAATATCTATTTGTGTATTAGAAATACCTTGCGTAGCATCAATTGTTTGTTCCAGTATGATACGACCGCTAATATCATGCAAAGTAAGTGTTACTTTTTCTGTTGTAGATGTTTCGAAAGTTACCGTTACAAGGTCGCTACTAGGTATTGGCTGAATAGAAGTAATGCCAAACGTGTTTGCAGTACGGTTCAAAACTACTGTTCCGACATATTGCGTGCTGCCATCAAAATCTGTTTGCGACAAACGATAATACGCCAAACCTGCTTTTGCTTCCGTATCTAAGTAGCTATAAGCTTGCGTCATAAAAGTATTGCCTGCTCCTTCGATTTGAGCAATCGCTTTAAAGTCTGTGCCATTTGTGCCATACTCTAAAGTGTAATAATCATTATTTTCCTCAGTTGCTACTTTCCATGTCAAATAGTTTCCTGCTTCTTGTGTTTCGCCTTCAAAAGACAACAATTCGACAGGTGTTTTTTCGCAATAGAAATCGTTGCTTACGTTTGCACCACCACAATTTTCATTCACAAAAAATTCATATACTGTTGTAGAACCTTCTTCAAAGATAGAAGCAAACTCTTCTCCATAGAAAATATCGCCGAAATAATCACCTGTTACATTATAAGGCAAGTTATTGTCGTATTGTGGATAGCCACCAGAGATTTGTGTGACTACAGTAAATGCACCTGTGTCCCAGTCGCAATCTTCGTCAATTTGGAAAGTTACAGGAGCTAAGAATACAACACTTGGCCCAAATGCAATACTTGTACAACCACTATCTAAATCTGGCACGCCATCGTTATCAGAATCTGGCCCAGCTAAAGCCGAAATATAATAAGTTTCGTAAGCCGTAGCACCATCTTCAATTGAGAAGATACCATTTGCAGCATTCAAAGCTATCACATCGCCAGGAGCATCTGTAATGCTAGTATGTAAAGCATACACTAAAATCTGGCCATCTTGAACCGTTGCATCACTTGTCATTACATCTGTCGACTCTCCACTACACAATACTAATGCGTCTTGTGGCATTGTGCCAGCATCAGAAGGTGTGCCTAAGTTGAAAGCAAATACTTCGTCGCTACTCAATTCGCCATTGACTACTACATTTTCTATAACCATAGCACCTAATGCCAAGTTGAAACTATCGTTGTCTGGCAAACAAACAACTATATCTTCTGGACATTCAGATACAGGATAAGAACCAACTACTGAACCATCAGTAGCAGATACAATTTGAATGCTTGAAGCTTCGCAAGCACCACAAGCATCTATACTTACAGGAATTGCTAAGTTGATACCTGTTGATTCTTCTGTCAGAGTATATGATGCTGCTGAAGTACAACCGCTAATGTCTGTTACAGTAACCACATAAAAACCTGCTCCTAAACCTTCTAAGTTTGAGCTAAAGCCTTCTTCTGTAACATCGTTGCTCCACTCAAATGTGAAAGGGCCTGTACCATTGCTTACTGCCAATATGCTACCACCATTTGGACTAGCACAAGTAGGATTTTGTCCTTCTAGTTCTGGAGCAGCACAACAAGCCAACAAAGCTTTAAATTTGAAGTTAGGGTCTGCTGGACAAATGCTTTCTACATCCCAACTACCTGTTTCAGAGTCTGAGAAGTTAAGAAATTCAATGCTTAGGTCATCTCCATTTTCACCAGGAGGACAAGAAGCAACTGTTCCTATGGTCATACAAAATGTCCAATCACATAAATCGCCATTACTGTTATCGCCATAATTATTTCCTGCATCGCCATCAAGTGGGCCACCTGCACTGCTATCATAAAACCACCCTGGCCCTTGTGGGCCAATCGCTAATCCAACAGTTGAAGTACCTTGCACGCTTTCGTACCAACCCCAGTCACCGCTACTATCACAGTTTGGTGGAAGGTCGTATTCTATCGTACTCACGTCCCAGCCATTGCCAAAAACAGGCACTAAGCCATGAAACCAATCGGCAGCATTCTGATTGTAGCCACCTATTTCCAAACATACTTGAATGAAATCGCCAGGATTATAAGCACCTAATGATGGCGGAGGGTTTAATGTTAATGTTTGCGATAAGATACAAATATCGTCAGTTACAGCATCGCCATAACTCGTCAAACAAATGTTGAAGTCGCCTTGATCTTGCAAGTTGCCTCCACTAATTTGCAAATAATATACCTGCCCAGCTACCACAGGAGCAAAAGTTGTTCCGCCTGCACCTGCATCACTAATGATACAATCACGACCAATAGGGTCTGCACAAGTACCTTCATATAAAGACATCACAATACTTTCTGTACCAAAAGTACCATCAATATCAATCTTATTTCCTGTTACTGTAAAAGCATACCAAACGTCTGCTGCTTGCTCTGGCATCGGAACGCCATCGGCACAATAGCCTTGACTGATATAAGGCAACTCGGCATTAGCTCCTACATTTGTTCCATCGACACATGTAGGCACTCCAAAAGCCAACGTGCCTAAATCTTCGGCACTACTACATTCGTCATTAGCTACCTGTGCGTTTAGCATCATGCTACACGACAAGCAACATAGCACAAATGCAAGTGTGCGTAAAAATGTATTATTGTTCATCATATTAAAAATGTTTTTCTACAAAAGAATAAGGTTTATTTAGACTATGGTTTTGTTTTAAGCCGAAAAGATAGTAAAACTTATGTTTTTAAAGGCTTTTATAAGATAGTTTTTTTGTAAAAAAATGAATTTGTCTAGTAACAATTGAATTATTCTCTCAAAATAATAATAATCTCTTATTTTGTGTAAGTTTGTTCTCTTTTTTAAAAGTAAATCAATTTCATTTGCAATATATGGTTATTAAATATCTTTGTTACCCTATTTAACTAAATGCTCAATCTTTCTAACTATTCAAGCTTTCGATTTAGCCAAAATAAGATTTCTTGCTTTATATCTAAAGAAATATCGTATTCATTTTCGGCTAGTGCTATTTTTTTGCCCAAAACAAGCTGCAAATCCTCTAAAGCTTTCTTTTCCTGTTTTTGAGAAACAAAAGCTAAACTCTTTTTCACAAATTGCAACAAGCTTATCTCAAAAATATTAGCCCCTTTTTTTTTATAAAAAAAACGAAAAGCAGCACGCAACAGATGTTCCAATAAATCGTGATGCTCCAATTCAAAATGAAGGAGTATTTGTAGCAAAATGCCATTGTTGTAAAACATATTGTTGTTCTTGTTTTTGATGTTGGCATTCAATAAAAATTGCAGCCATAATAAAGCATCTTTGTGCAAGCCGACAGAAAAATAAAAAAGGCTGACATTTACATAAATCAACAACAGGTCATCTTTGCAAATACGACTTTTGTAAGTTGCCAAAGCCTTTTCGATTTCCAAAACAATGGCTTTCCCTTTTTGCTCTTGTTTGCTGCGGTTGTAATATAGAAGCTCTAGCAAATACAACTTTGGAAAAATCTCATTGCTAAAAGCGTCCGACAATTTCACTTTTGTATAACGCTTTGGTATCGCTTTAATCAATGGTATGTAATCTTCAAACTCCTCAAAACGCTTTGTTTGGAGGCAAGCGTGCAAAAAATTGTTTAGACTATACACATGATTGAGCATTTTATCACGATTGACGCTCTTATCATTTTCAAGCAGTAGCACCATTTTTTTCTGATACATATATACCTTTTCCCAATTGAGGCGAGCATAATAGTATTGTGTGTGAATGCTGTAATAAAACAATTTTGCCTTATTGGACAAAGCGTAATTTTCATCGTGCAAAATAGAATTGTTGATGATAACTTCCTGAAAATCTAGGCGTGCTGCTTCTTGCAAATAAAAATAAGAGTAACCCATCTTTGTTTCTAGCGTTCTGTAAGCTCGCTCACGTTTTAGTTTTTCAAGCAGCAGATTAAATTGAGTGCTAACTTCCTCTATCGCCATTTCATCATATTGTTTGTAATAGCCTCGCACCATCTGTTTGTCGTGCCAATACAATAGTTGCAAACCAATATAAAACATTTCATGCTGTTCGGCTATTTGTTTTGCCTTTGCAATGAGGTCGTTGCAGGCTTCAAACAATTGTTTTTCGTATAAATATTGTATGTCTTGCAACATCGCTTGCAGCCGATACCGCACAGAACGCTCGCTATTATACAAACGCATACTTTTTAGAATAGCATCATATAAATGTTTCTTGGTCACAAATAATTGTGTTGCAAATTTTTCGCCTGTAAACTTCTTTTTAATCGCTGCCTCATCATATTTTTTTTGTTTGCAAATAGCTTCAAATAATTTAAGCAAATTGCTTTCGGTGCGATTCATATTAGCAAACTTATTGAAATACCGTTTTTCAGATTTGCTAAGAGCATGAATCAATTGAAATAGTTTGTCTGCCATAGTATGCTTATTTTCATTTCTTATAAAATATAAAAAAGCCATAGAAAATAATATTCTTTTTAGCAAAAAATAAAAAACAGTTGTCTTTACAAGTATTTATTTTTATAATACTCTAAAAGCAAGCACTTTACACATTTTTTTTAGTACAAAAAATAAAAAAACAGTTATATCGCATCAAAAATGGTAGCGTAGAAACTTATGTTTATTCAAATTTTGGTTTGTGCTAGATATTTTAACGAGCTATTTTTGTAAACACAAGAAGTAAGCAATAATTTTATATTTAAATACTAAAAAAATATATCAATGAAATATTCACTACACTCACTTTTTTTATGTTTGCTATTCACTAGCACTCAGCTTTTTTCGCAAATGGCAGAGAGTCCCTGCTTGCATCAATCGAAAAACTATGAATTGAGGCAAGCTACTCCTGCTATGCAGCAACAAGTGCAAGAAGCAGAAGAGCGGCTTGAGCGTTTTACAGAAGAATTTGCTCAAAACATCGAAGTTTATCGACAAGCAGACATCTTAACGATACCTATTGTTTTTCATATCGTACATGACAATGGTGTTGAAAATATATCTGATGCACAAATCATTGATGCGGTCGCTCAACTTAATGAAGATTTTACGGCTACCAACCCAGAGACTGCTAATGTTGCTCCAGCATTTGCCAACAATATTGCAGATGTTGGTTTACAGTTTGCTCTTGCAGAATTAGACCCTAACGGAAATCCTACAACGGGCATCACACGCACACAGTCGTCTATTACTTACAATGGTGGCAGTGTCAATTTGAAACAACTCATTCGCTGGCCTCGTGAAATGTACCTCAATGTATGGGTAGTGTATAGCTCTGACGGAGGCAATGGCTCTGGCTTTGCTTTTTATCCTTACTCTACCGAAGGAAGCAACGAGATTTACGATGGTGTAGTGGCTTCTTATTGGGCTATTGGACGCACAGGAACTGCTATTTCTTCTCATTACAAACTCTTGACACATGAAGTAGGTCATTGGGCTAACTTAAAACACACTTGGGGCGATGACACCAACTTTCAAGATGCGAATGGCTGCAACTATGACGATGATGTGAGTGATACTCCTAATACAACAGGAAATAGTAGTTGCGACTTGTCGGCTTCTTCTTGCAGCTCGCTAGACAATATCCAAAACTACATGGATTATTCTGATTGTTCAATGATGTTTACCGAAGGGCAAAAAACAAGAATGTTGGCTGCCATGAACTCAAATGTTGGAGAAAGAGATAACTTGTGGTCGGAAGCAAACCTAGCCGCTACGCTCATCAATGGCGTTTTTACTCCAAGAGTGTTATATACGGCCGAAGTTTTTACGGAAGATATTCCAAATGATGGTTCAATCGCCAATAGCATTAATATTGAGTTGTACGATGAAAGCTTTATTGCTTCGAGTGGCACTATGTCGGCAGGCACACATTATAATATCGCTAATTTGCCTGCTGGTTTAAGTCTCGATATTGAAATAACTAGCAGTACAACAGCTATTATTGCTTTGTATGGCATGGCAAATAGTCATGTTGATGCTGATGATATTGCTAATTTGGAAATAGCTTTTACAGATGCTGTTTTTGCGAGTGGCAATGCTGCTCAAGTGCTAAATGCTACTAAGTTGCTGAATATTAACTTTTTAAATCCTTATGAAATTGTATATCTCGACATTGACCCAGATATTAGCACTGTTATTGGAGGTAGCACATGGACTCTTTTTAGCTTAGGAGTAGGCAATGCAGAGTATGGCAATTGGCTATATGATGACAATATGTTTAAACTAGAGACTTACGACAAACCTGCTGTTTGCTATGCAGGCACTCGCAACATTGTTCCGTTGCCTGCCAACACAGAAGTAGGAAGCAATAGCAATTTTGAATATCAAGGAGGTTACCCAGACCAGCTTGATGTTTCTAACCCAAGCTATACGGATTGGAATGGACAGACTGCTTATATTGGCATTAGCTTTGAAATAACAGGCAATACGCATTATGGTTGGTTGCGTTGTAATGTATCGGCAAATGGCGACACTTTTACAATTTTAGATGCTGCATACAACGAAGAACCTTTTGCTCCTTTGATGACAGGTGAAACAGAAAATAGTATTTTGTCGTATTCGTCTGAAAATTTTGAAGAACTATCGCCAAATGATGGAACGACATTTAGTGCTATTGACCTAACGCTATTCAACGAAACTTTTGCAGGCACAGGAAATTTGACAGAAGGCACACACTATAATGCGACTAATGTTCCTAGTGGCTTGACGTTAAATGTAGCAATTTTAAGTAATACAGCAGCACAAATAACATTGAGTGGAACTGCTGCGGCTCATACCGATGTCAATAATATAAATGATATTGCTTTTTCGCTTAATAATAATATTTTTACTACTGGCAATGCAGCCAATATAGAAGGCTCGAGTACAACTTTAGGCATTGATTTTCAAAATCCTTATACCGTAATTTATACCGATATTGAAGATTTGACAGTTTCTACCACAGGAAATACTTGGGAATATTTTGCTTTTTATGATGAAAACAACCAACTGATAGGAAATGCAGAATATGGCTTGTGGCTATATGATAGCGATATGTTTAAACTAGAAACTTACGACAAAGCAGCCGTTTGTGAGTCGCAAAGCAGAGACATCACGCCAATGGCTGCTAATGAATGGGTAGGCGATTATGGCTATCTCAATACGCCAGGTGGTTACCCAGACCAACTAGACATCTGCAACCCAAATTATACTTATTGGTATGGTCAAACGGCTTATGTCGGCATTGTGTTCCAAATTGGTGCAGATGACCACTATGGTTGGCTTCGTTTGCAAGTAGCATCAAATGGCACAAGCGTAACTTTGCTAGATATGGCTTATTATACTGAGCCAAATGCTCCTATTCTGACAGGCGATTTGCAAGACGATTTCCCACCAACAGCACTTTTTAGCGTTTATGAAAATGATTTGACAGCAAATGACTACGCTTATTTTTATGATGAAAGCACCAACAACCCAACGGAATGGCTTTGGACGTTTGAAGGCGGCACGCCAAGCACTAGCACCGAGCAAGACCCAACTGTGCAATATCAATACAATGGAACTTATGCCGTTACGCTGACTGCTACTAATGCCTATGGCTCAAACACCGCAACGGTAACGAATTATATCACTGTGACAGGTGGCGAACCCAACACCGAATACTGTGCTTCTACTTCTGGTAGCGTAACTTACGAATGGATAGAGCAAGTGCAGTTTGGCGATTTCGTAAATGCTTCCGATGCACAGGTTTATAGCGACTTCACGACTGCTGCAAGTGTCAATTTTACGGCTGGCAATGCTTATGCTTCCACTATTACACCAAATTTTTATGGCGACCCAAGCCAACAATTCTTTAATGTTTGGATTGACTTCAATGGCGACTTTGATTTTGCAGACGCAGGCGAGTTGGTCTTTAGCGATAGCAACACCGCAGCAGTTAGCGGCATGATTAATATACCTGATGGCTTAGACATTACGACACGCATGAGAGTCGCTATGAAATATTATTATGAGACAGAAGGCCCTTGCGAAACCTTTGACTATGGCGAAGTTGAGGATTACACCGTAGTTATATCGCCAGCCGTTTTAGCTTGCGAAGCTCCTGTAAACCTGACCGAACCTGTCATTAATCCACCTAGTTTGACGCTTGCATGGGACGCTGTGCCAACTGCTACAAGCTACGAAATAGCTGGACGCAAAGCTAGTAAACCTTGGAAGATATTTACAACAAATACAAATAGTCGTTCTTTTACAGGTATTGTTTGCGGAAAAACTTATGAATGGGCAGTGCGTGCTTTGTGCGACAATGGAAATTATACAGAATGGTCTGTTATCAAAACATTTTCTTCTGGAACTTGCAAAAATGGCGAAACAAATGCTGCTAACGACCCTTTCGATGGCGAAACAAACATGCTGGACATAGCTGTTTATCCAAATCCTGCTTCGCAAAACATTCATATTGTTTACCAAACTTTAGGTTTAGAAAACAATGAAAATGAAATGTTTGAACTCACTTTGTATGACATCACAGGCAAATTATTGATGACAGAAACGCACAATTTTTCGGCACAAAATGCTAACTTTAGCTTAAATGTAGCTCATTTATTAGATGGCTATTATTTGCTACACATCAACAACGGCACGAGTTATGCGGTTGAAAAAATCGTTGTGAAACATTAAATTTAGCAATTAGATACGAGCTAAAAACATAAAAAAACCGTCAAGACGAAATTACTCGTTTTGACGGTTTTTTGCATTTTATGGTTTTACAAATTATTGTTTAAAAACAATCAACCATTTCCAAAATATTATATTTTTCAAATAATAATAATTCTAGCCGTTGTTTGGTGTTATCACCAACAACTATACTAACATTTATTCTATAATATCATGTTTTTATTCATGACCTACTAAGGATAAAACCAACAAGACTATGATGTAATAGAAAAGAATATCAAGCAAGTTTATCATCAACTATTTAAATTATTCAGCAGCTTCCTCCTCTTGTGTTTCTTCATTTGGCAAAATCGGTTCTAAAACTTCTTGGAACTCCTCCTCTACTTCGCCATTGTTAGTAGTGCTATTTCGCACAATATCCATTTGAAAGAAACCCGTAACAACGCTAGTGTCTTTATAGTACAAAGCCAGCAAATTCGATAGGTTATAAAACAACTCATCTAGCAAATTTAGTTGAGCCTCTTTCAATAAATTAGACGCATTTCTCACATTTTGTTCATGCTGATTTTGTTCGTCTCTCAACTTTTCCATGCTTTGATAAAAATCAGTGACTTGTGTTTGCAAATCTACTAATTCTGGAAAAATCGCCAAATTATTAGCGAATTGTTTGACTGTAAGTATGCGATTGTCAATACTGCCATTTTGAAACGGTTTGCGGTTTTCTGGCAACAACTCATAATATTCTCTTGTATTTACGTCATAAGCCACTTGTACCAATATATCCCAACGTCGTATTTTGGTGCTTCGCAACTCATTTAGCAATTCTTGCATTGCAAAAGTATAACCTGCATATCTTCTACTTGCAAATTGCCAAGTGTCATACTGCTTTTCAAATGTTTGATAAATAGATTCAATACGTTGCAACAGGCTTTGAATAATTGGGTTATCATTCTGACGTATTTTTAGCTTAGAAATATGGTCTTTACTAAAAAGATTGGTTTTGGCATAGCTACTAATCAGAAACCAAAAAAACGGATTTTTAAGAGCATTCCAATTATCGTTTGCTCTTTCTAGTGATTTGCTCATAGCTGGAATTGTTTTAAAAGTTAAAAAAATAAAACTTAAAGTGTTGTTATATTTGTTGCTGTTTTTATGAGTTAAAATATATAATTTGCCCCTATTAGGGTTTACCAAACCGCATCAATCACATGATTTGCCCCTATTAGGATTTACCAAACCGTATCAATCACATGATTTGCCCCTATTAGGATTTACCAAACCGCATCAATCACATGATTTGCCCCTATTAGGATTTACCAAACCGTATCAATCATGTAATTTGCCCCTATTAGGATTTACCAAACCGTATCAAT
>JBMZCV010000181.1:0-10135 GCA_049613665.1 Chitinophagales bacterium
AAAATAGCTTCATTTTTTATCTCAAAAGCCCATACCTAAACAGTTACCTTTTTTTATCAAAGGTTTAAACATACTATTTTTTTTAGGCTAAGGCGGCCAATAGTTGCGAATTTAATGGACTTTTGAACTGAAAAATAGTATGTTTCCCTTGCCAAAAGGAGCTTTTTTATTCAACTGAAAAGTCTTATAAAAAATATCCGAACCATTGAAATATTAAAACTATTAACTATGAAAATATCCCTCCTTACCATAGGAAAAACAAACGCTTCCTACCTCACTGCTGGCATCAAGGAATACGAAAAACGCCTACAACGCTTCATCAACTTTGAATTAAAAAGTATTTCAGACCTCAAAAATGCTCGCAAACTTTCGCCTGCCGAAATTAAAAACAAAGAAGGCCAGCTTTTGTTGAAAAATATCAAAAACAACGATTTTGTGATACTTTTAGATGAGCGTGGCAAAACATTTTCGTCGCTCTCTTTCGCCGAATATCTACAAAAGCAAATGAACCAAGGCGTTTCGAGCATTACCTTTGTCGTTGGCGGTGCTTATGGCTTTAGTGAGGCGGTATATAAAAGAGCAAACGCCAAAATATCGCTTTCCAAAATGACTTTTTCACATCAAATCATACGTCTTATTTTTGTAGAACAAATATATCGTGCCTACGCCATCATCAACCATCACCCCTATCACAACGAGTAAAAATATGTCTTCACATAGACATAAATCTTTTTTTTGAAATTTAATTTTTACTTTAAAGCAATATTTATAAACCTTTGGTTATTAATGAGTTATAAAGCATTTTGTAGCTTCTTTCTAAATGAAACTTTCCTTTCCTAACATTGTTATTCTTAGCAAAAAAGCTTACATTTGTTTATACTTATTTTTTTCTTTTTGAAGAAAATTATACTCACCAAAAAAATAACCGCTTATGATGTTTAAAAACAAAAGTCATTTTGTCTTATGTTTTCTAATTTTGCTATTTTTCGCAACTTACCATTTCCAACACACAAATGCTCAAGTCGGTCACGGCGGACAGCCTTATAGTTTTTCCAACGATTATGTAAAAAAACATATCGCTACCGAAACTATGCAAAGTCTAGATTTCGAAGCCATCGAAACCGAAGATGCTTTGAATGACGACAAAGGAAATGCTTTTCGTTTTGGAATGGAAATGGAAGTAAATTTAAATTTGCAAAATGCTGGAACATGGGAAACTTTGGAAGATGGCAGTCGTTTGTGGCGTTTAAAAATTTATTCTAAAAAAGCCAAGAGCATCAACCTCGTTTATGAGCATTTTTATATGCCTGCTGGTGCAAGATTTTATTTATACAATGAAGAAAAAACAGAATTGTTAGGTGCTTTTACAGAAGCTAACAATAAAGAATACTTAAAATTTTCGACAGGCTTTATCAAAGGCGAAACAACTGTTTTGGAATATCACGAGCCAGCAAATGTTGCTGAACAAGGCATTATTCATATCAATAAAGTAGTGCATGGCTATCGTGGTTTGTTTGACAAAGCGAAAGGATATGGCGACTCTGGCTCTTGCAACAACAATGTAAATTGTCCTGAATCGGCTGGCTGGGAAAATGAAATCAACTCGGTAGCTATGATTGTTGTCGGTGGTTTTCGTTCTTGCACAGGTGCGATGATAAACAATGTAAACGATGATTGTACGCCTTACTTCTTGACAGCAAATCACTGTTTGGGTGGCAATTATAACACTTGGATGTTTATGTTCAATTATCAAAGTCCGACTTGCGTAAACGAAGACGGCCCAACAAATATGACGGTTTCGGGTGCAACTTTAAAAGCTTCTGCCTCTGCGTCAGATTTTGCACTCTTCGAATTGAGTGTTTTGCCCCCTCCAGATTACAATGTCTATTTAGCTGGCTTTTCGGCCGAAACACAAGCTGCTCCTTCTTGCACAGGCATTCATCATCCTGCTGGCGACATCAAAAAAATCACTTTCAACGAAGACGAACTTCTTAGCTCAACTTGGGGCGAAGCAGATGACACACACTGGGAAATCACAGAATGGGAAGATGGCACAACAGAACCTGGTTCTTCTGGCTCGCCTTTATTCGACAATCATCACCGAATTATCGGACAATTACATGGTGGTACAGCCTCTTGCAGCAGCATAACAGAAGATGTATATGGAAAAGTAGCTTATTCTTGGGAAGCAGGAACTAGTGCTGATGCTCGCCTAAAAGATTGGTTAGACCCAAATAACACAGGTATTCTGGTTATGAACGGCAGAAATTGCAGCGAAGCACCAGATATTTTAGATGCTGGCTTGGCACAAATACTCAATTTGCCAGAAAACCTAACCTGCGAAACAGACTTCACGCCAGAAATTATGATTAGAAATTATGGTGCTGAATTATTGACTTCGCTTATCATCAATTATCAATGGAACGGTGGCAGTTTGGAAACCATTTTTTGGGAAGGTGAGCTAGAATATCTCGAATCAGTTTGGCTAAGTTTGCCAGAAATAACATTAGATGCTGGCATAAATGATTTAGAGGTAACAATTGCTTTTGTAAATGGAGGAACAGACGAAAACGATGTCAATAATTTAAATGTAGCAACTTTTGAAGTGATTAATGGAACAGAATTTTTGGTAGAATTAAATACGGACTCTTATGCAGATGAAACCTCTTTTGAAATTACAGATAGCCAAGGAAATATCGTAGTATCAGAAGGTAGCTTTGGAAACCAAAATACTTATGATTTCAGTTACTGCCTCCCTCCTGCTTGCTACACATTTACCATTTTTGATTCCTATGGCGATGGTCTCGAATCAAGCGGTTTTACGGTTTTTGATGATGCTGAAAATATACTTGCTTTTGGTGGGCAAGGCAATTTCGGATTTTCAGAAGACACCGACTTTTGCCTTATTGTTCCCGAAAATGTGATTAATGCAAGTTTGGCAAATATTATTAGTCCAATAAACAACAATAATTATTGCACTACCGACATCACAGCGGCTATTGAAATAACCAATTTGGGCGGTATCACATTAAATTCATTTACCCTAAATTATGAATTTGATAACAACACATCACAAACTTATGATTGGACAGGCCAACTTCAATTTTTAAACTCTACCATCATAGAACTACCTACCGAAATTTTGGATTTGGGCTTGCATAACTTTACTGTAACAATAGTTAATCCAAATGGAGAAACAGATATTGATATGAGCAACAATTCGGCAGAAGCAGCTTTTGCAATTGCCGCTGGGCATTTTATTACCGTCGAAATAAACACAGACGAATATCCTGAAGAAACATCATTTGCTCTTTTTGATGACAATGGAAACATGTTAGCAGAGGAAAATGCCTTTTTGAATAGTGCAAATCACTCTTTTAGCTATTGTTTGGGAGATGGCTGCTATAATTTTATAATGTTTGACGAATATGGCGATGGTATTTTTTCAACAGATAGCTACAATGTTTATAATGAAGTAGGACAAAGCCTTATTACTCCAAACACAGATATGTTTAGCGTTTCAGAACACGAAATTTGCTTGCAATCTAGCGACGCATTTATAGCAGCTTTTGATAGCGACTTTAACCAACTTTGCGAAAGTGGAGTAGTCAATTTTGAAGCGATAACACCAAATGCAACTAGCTTTAGCTGGATATTTGAAGGCGGAAACCCTAGCACTTCTACTGAAATGAATCCAACGGTTGATTATCCAAATATCGGAAACTACAATGTTACGCTTGTAGTAGGCAATGGCTCGGAACAAAACGAAGTAATGATTGAAAATTATGTACAAGTGACCAATAACATGGCACTCTTAAATGTGGATATTACCAATGCTAGTGATGAAATTGCCACAGATGGAAGCGTTTATATTGACATTACAAGCGGAAATCCTCCTTTTATATATCAATGGAGTACTGGCGAAACAACGACTGATAACAGCACATTAGCAAATCTTGCAATTGGCAATTACAGTGTTGAAATAATTGATGAATCTAACTGTTCTTTGCTCATAGATTTTGAAATTGAAACAGGAACAAGTATTGAAACAAATATTTTATCAAATATCATTTCTATTTTTCCTAATCCAACAAAAGAAAAGCTACATATTTCTTTTGATGAAAGCTTGCAAAATGCTTCTTACAAGATAGACATTTTAAATGTAGCAGGCCAAATTTTGGAAACGAAAACCACAACAGCAAATACTTTTTTCAAGGTAGAAAACCTATCAAGTGGAATTTATTTTCTACGCTTTTCTGACGAAAAAAATAGCTATATAACCAAGTTTGTTAAAGAATAAATAAGTAGCTAGACAAAAATAATAAAAAAAGCAGCATATTTGAATATAAATATGCTGCTTTTTTTATTTTCATCTAAATGTTTTTTTTTATACTCTCACAAAATTTAAACTCATCTCCATACGTTTTTTATGTAAAAAGTAAAACTTACCTGTGGCGAAATTTGAAATTTCAGTCATAAATTCAACAAACAAACAGCTATTTTTCTTGCAAAAAAATGTTTCTTTTGTTAAACCGAGAATAGCTGACCAACAATAAAATATTCAAGTTTTTTTGATGAAAAAAAAATGACACAAACAAACGTTTTTATAAAAAGTGGTGCAATTATTGAAATGAAAAACCTATAAAATGACATAATTAAAACATGAAAAAAATCCTATTAAATCTTATTTACTTAATTTTGTGTTGTTCATTTTCCTTCATACAAGCACAACAACACGAAATTGTGATTAGCGGTACGATATTTGAGACCGAAAAAAACAAAAAAATCGTTCCTTATGCCAATATAGGCATCAAAGGAGCAGCCGTAGGAACAGTATCAAACAGCAATGGCGAATACGAACTGCATTTGGCCCCAAAATATGCTAACGACTCGCTGCAAGTCTCTTGTTTGGGTTTCGACAATTTTAGCATTGCGATTAGAGACATCAAAAAACGCACTTCTTTCAATATTTTCCTGCCTGCAAAAGCTTACTTATTACATGCTTTTACGGTGCATTCTCAGCCTTTAACTGCCGAATATATTGTGCAAGAAGCCATCAAACGTATTCCAAATAATTATCAAAATAAAGCCAACCTCATGGATGGTTTTTATAGAGAATATTTTGAAGAAAATGATGAATTTGTCGCCTTTGCCGAAGCTTCAGTAGCTATTTTTGACCCAAATGGCTATGATGAAGGCAAAGAAACCCAAAAAGAAAGCGTTAGCATCAATGAAATTCGAGTGAGCGACATCAACAACAAAGGAGAATATGTATTGTATATCGACATCAATTATGCTTTGAGAAGCAATGTAATTCGCAATTTAGATTATTGGCAACGACATTTAAAAAAAGGACGCTATGATGTGCAAAAGCTTTCATTAGATAGTATTAGCTATTATAACAACAGCCTTGTTTATTGCATTAGTTTTTTGACGCAAAGTAAAAAAAGAGGTACTTATGAAGGAAAATTTTACATTAGAATGAACGACTTTGCAGCCATGAGAATAGAAATTGAAGCCAACAATTTGCAAGCAGAAGAAATAAATGGTTCGCCACATCAATCAAATGTTGTTTTAATTTATAAGGAATATGAGGGAAAAATGTATCTTAATTATATCAGTGCTAATCACAAAACAAATTATATGCTTGAAGAACAGATGTTTAACCTAACATTTTATTCCGACCTTTTAATCAATGATATTACAACAAAAAACATTATTCCTATTGCCAATAACTCCAAAATGAAGGAAAAAAGCGTTTTTTATCAGCCTCGCTATCGCACCTTTGACCCAGAATTTTGGGCAACTTATAATCTATTTGAAAGGTCGCCAGCTAATGCTATGATTATTGCAGATTTGGAAAAAAACCGTTCTTTAGGCCAACAATACATTGCAAATAATAAACTAAAAAGAATGAGACGATAAAAGCAAGCATAAATCAATTGGATAGACTTATGCTATAAATTGCAGAAACTAACACACGAATTTCAGTTATTCTCGGTTTAACAAAAGAAACCTTTTTTGATAGGGGAAACATACTATTTTTCAGTTCAAAAGGCCATAAAAATAGGAAATATTGGTCTCCTTAGCCTAAAAAAAATAGTATGTTTAAACTTTTGATAAAAAAAGGTCTTAAAAACTAATTGCTGACACAGAAAAACAAGCAGACGTTTTTTTATAATATTTATTTTATTTCAAAGCGAGAATACATTAGCAAAAATGCCCTATTATTAAATAGTGCTTGATACTTAATTTTTTATACCTCATTTTCTACAAAAAAAAAGTTGTAACTTTGTAATGAAATAACAAATACCAAACGTATTAACACCTCTATTAATGAAAATACTTGTAACAGGAAGTGCTGGCTTTATAGGCTTTCACCTCACTTTGCGACTCCTCAACGATGGGCATCAAGTCGTTGGTTTAGACAACATCAACGACTACTATGATGTCAATTTGAAATATGGCAGATTGAAAGAAACAGGCATTGTAAAAGAAAAAATAATATATAACAAAGCCATTTTAAGCGAAAAGTTTAGCAATTATACATTTGTTAAACTTAATTTAGAAGATACACAAAACATTAAAACGCTATTTGAACAGCAAAAGTTTGACAGAGTTTGCCACCTAGCAGCTCAAGCAGGCGTGCGTTATAGCCTCATCAATCCATTTGCCTACATACAAAGTAATTTGGTTGGTTTTGGAAATATTTTGGAATTTTCGCAACAAAACAAAGTTGAGCATCTTGTTTATGCTAGTAGTTCGAGTATTTATGGGCTAAATGAAACTGCTCCTTTTTCCACAAAACACAATGCAGACCACCCTGTTAGCTTGTATGCTGCCACCAAAAAATCAAATGAGTTGATGGCTCATGCTTATAGTCATTTGTACAAATTGCCTACAACGGGCTTGCGTTTTTTTACTGTTTATGGCCCTTGGGGACGGCCAGATATGGCTTATTTTATTTTTGCTAACAAAATCACAAAAAATGAAGCCATTGATGTCTATAATTTCGGAAAAATGGAACGAGATTTCACTTATGTTGGCGATATTGTAGAAGGCATTGTTCGCATTATTCATAAAAAAGCAGTTGGAAACCCAAATTGGAGTGCCAAAAATCCAGACCCTAGCTCCGCAAAATCGCCTTTTCGTGTCTATAATATCGGCAATAATTCGCCTATCAAATTAATGGATTTTATTGAAATTTTGGAAAAAGAAATGGGCCAAGTCGCAGAAAAAAAACTGAAACCTATTCAAGCAGGCGATGTCGTCAGAACTTGGGCTGATGTAGATGATTTAGTTGAGGATTTCGGCTATGAGCCAAATACAAAATTCAAAGTTGGCATAAAAAAATTTTACGATTGGTATAAAAAATTCTACAACATTAAAAATAATACTAATGCTTAGTTTTTGGGAACAACAACATTTTTTAAAACACGATTTTATAGTTATTGGCAGCGGAATTGTTGGTTTATCTACTGCAATTGCTCTAAAAGAAAAAAAACCTAACAAAAAGGTTTTGGTTTTAGAAAGAAGCATTTTACCAACAGGAGCAAGCACAAAAAATGCTGGCTTTGCTTGCATAGGCAGTTTAACCGAATTGCTCGAAGATTTGGAAACTATGTCGAAAAATGCAGTCCTACAACTCGTAGAACAAAGATGGCAAGGTTTACAAAAATTGCGAGAGCGTTTGGGCGACAAAAACATTGATTATCAAGATTTGGGAAGTTATGAATTGCTCGATGAAAATGAAATAAATTGTTTGGAGCAACTAGACGAGATGAATGAGTTTTTGCGTCCACTTTTTGGAAATTCGCAAAAAGCATTTCATTTAGACAACAAAAAAATTGAGCAATTTGGCTTTTCTAAAAAACATATCAAAGCCGTTGTTGTCAATCAATATGAAGGACAGCTAGATACAGGAAAAATGATGTATAATTTATTGCAATATGCGTATCAGCTTGGTATAATGGTTGTTAGTGGAGCAGAAGTCACTCATTTTGATGAAAACAAAGATAATATTCGCTTACAAGTTCAGCATCATTTTTTGAACGAAACGATATTTTTTGAAGCCAAACAAGTAGCTATTTGTACCAATGCTTTTACAAAAAAACTATTACCAAATCTCAAAATAAAAGCTGGTCGTGGGCAAGTCATCGCCACAAAGCCCATCAAAAACCTACCTTTTAAAGGCATTTTTCATGTCGAAAAAGGCTATTATTATTTCAGAAATTATGGTAATAGAGTTATTTTTGGTGGTGGTCGCAACCTAGATTTTAAAGCCGAAAATACAACTGAATTTGCCTATAATGAAATGATTTTAAACAATTTGAACCATAAATTACAACACGTTTTTTTGCCTAATACTTCCTACGAAATAGAAACAAAATGGACTGGAATTATGGCCTTTGGCGAAGATAAAGCTCCTATTTTGAAAAATATTTCTCCTCGTATTACAATAGGCGTAAAACTCGGCGGAATGGGCGTTGCTATTGGTAGTTTATTGGGCGAAAAAATAGCCCATAAAATATTGATAAAAATTTAAATAACATTCAAAAGTCACAATAACGTCATCATATTGCTTAAATAAAGAAAATGGTGCTATTTTTGTAGGTTTCATACAAACGCATTTATGCGAGCTTTTTATAAAAAAAACTAATTTTGTATGAAACTGTTTTTACAATATCTTACTACAATATTCATCTACTGTTTTTGCTTTCAATCAAATTTACATGCTCAAATTAGCAATCCTTCCACCTATGATTTGAGGCTTAACAATACAGTAATTTCCGACAACTTTTGCTTTGATTTACAAATTAAAGCCAGCGATTCGGCACCCGATTTCGCAAGTGGCTCATATACCGTTTGGCTCGACTACAACAGCTATTCTATTGCGACACCATCTTACACACCTATCAGTTTATATCCAGCAACCGAATGCGAAGTAGCCAACTCTGGCGGCTTTACTTACAATCCATATTCCGATCTTGATTTTACTTTTAATGAAGAAGAAAATCTAGGAAACGCTAATATTTCTGCTTTGTTAGGTACTTTTCTTCCTGAAAATGAATGTCCTGTTATTAGTTCAAATTGGTTTGATATAGGTACTGTTTGTTTTGAAATTCTTGATAATACACAAACAACAAATTTAGTATTTAATGATGGTTTTACGATTTTCAATACGAGCGACAACGAGCCTGCTCATATCGCTGGCGACTGGCAAGGTTTAGACATTTTGCCAGTTAATGAAATCGCTGAATGTAGTTTAGAAATCATGAATGTTTCGCCCACAAATTGCGATAGTGAAACTAACACTTACACCCTAAATGTCGAAATTAATTACGAAAATCAAACTACCGAAACCATCAATATCAATGGCCAAATTTTCAATATACAAGACGCTAACGACAATATTTTTGTGCTAGAAAATATAACGGCTGACGGAGAAGAAAATATTAGCATTTCTGCTTTTTTTGTCGATGACGAAAATTGTAGCTTTACACTTGAAAACGCCTATGATGCTCCGCAAAATTGTGAAATTATACCTGAATGCAGTTTAGAAATAATAAACGTTTCGCCTACAAATTGCGAAAGCGAAACTAACACTTACAGCCTAAATGTCGAAATTAATTACGAAAATCAAACTACCGAAACCATCAATATCAATGGCCAAATTTTCAATATGCAAGACGCTAACGACAATATTTTTGTGCTAGAAAATCTAACGGCTGACGGAGAAGAAAATGTTAGCGTTTCTGCTTTTTTTGTCGATGACGAAAATTGTAACTTTACACTTGAAAATGCTTATGATGCTCCGCAAAATTGTGAAGATATAACGCCAATTTGCAATTTAGAAATCATGAACGTTTCGCCTACAAATTGCGAAAGCGAAACTAACACTTACAGCCTAAATGTCGAAATTAATTACGAAAATCAAACTACCGAAACCATCAATATCAATGGCCAAATTTTCAATATGCAAGATGCTAACGACAATATCTTTGTGCTAGAAAATTTAACGGCTGACGGAGAAGAAAATATTAGCGTTGCTGCTTTTTTTGTCGATGACGAAAATTGTAGCTTTACACTCGAAAACGCTTATGATGCTCCGCAAAATTGTGAAATTATACCTGAA
>JBMZCV010000182.1:0-10089 GCA_049613665.1 Chitinophagales bacterium
AAAAATAAAAGAACAAATCTAGGTGGCAGGCACTTTAGAAGTGCCTGCCACCTTTTTTTATGAAATTATGTTCAATTCCAAATTGAGTTAAAAGTTAAATTCACTTTGCTCTCCCAAATCATTCTTTTGTTTATCTGTTAAGTTTTTACCATGTTCAACTAAATCATAAGGTTTTTCTATCTTTAATTTTTCAATAAAATCTTTTTTACTCTTATTAGAAATTAAAATAATAGGAAACTCATTGAAGCCTATTTTATAAAAAACTTTTGCTAACTGTTCGGTATTTGAAGCATCAAAAACACCTTCGGAAGTTTCTAACATAAAAAATATTTTGTTCTTTGATTTTTTATGATACATTTCAAGTATAACTAAACGAAAAATATACTCTAAAAAAACTTTTTCTGACGAACTAACTTGCTCTATATACTTTCTTTCTTTACCTTCAAGTATAGGAGTAAAATAAGATGTCAGCTCGTTAATTTTTTTATTTTTTGCTTCAGGATATTTTAATCTACTTGTTCTAAAAAACTCTTCTGTATATTCTGCAAATTTTTCACTTATATCTTTTTCCATGCTTTTAATTTTTTTATTAAAAGCTGTTCTCTTTATTGTTAATTTTTTATCTAACTCTTGCCTATCTTTTTCTAATGTTTTTATTACTTCATTTAAAGCTTTAATTTTTTGTCTTTGTTTTTTTATATCATCATCATATTTCGAAATAGTAAGTTTACCATTTATTGAAAAATCAGATATGTTTTTTCTTAGTTCTTCAATTTCTAATTCAAGTCTAGTTATCTTGCCCCTTTTTCTATAACATTCACTTTCTTTGTTTGCCAATATTTCCCATAAATTATTTTTTTCTATTTGTAATCTTCCACATTGTTGGCTTATAGCTTGGATTTTTGCTTCGATGCTAAAAAGCTCTTGTCTAAATCTAGCAATTTCTTCAATTATTTGTTCTTTTGTTTTATTATTACCTGCTTTTTCTAAACCACTATTACAAACAGGACATTTTTTATCATGAATTTTACTTAAAATTGTTTCTGACTTTGATGTAGATACTTTAGTATTACAACAACTGCATATTTCATTTTTTTCTAATTCACTTTTTAATATCAAAATGCAAGAAGCTAATTGCGAAGATAAAGCATTATTAGCATCTTCTAGCTTCTTTATGTTTTTTTCACTATTCCACTTATTTTGCCTCAATTCTTCTAAATAAGCTTTTTTTGCTTGATATTCTGCATTTTTTTCATTGTATCGGCTTTTCGAATTTGTAATTTCGTTTCTTTGTTTTTGTATAATGATTTCAAGTTTCTTTTTTTCACTTGTAAAATTAGTTAAGTTTCGTTGTAAAATAGGAAGTTCTGAAATACTAGCTAATTCTTGCTTTTGTTTTTTTTCTAATATATCAAACCATTGGTTTTCCCTGTTTAATGTTTCTTCTTTTATCTTAATCTCATCTTTTTTATCTTTATATTCTTTTTTTAAGCTCTCTATTTTAGTATGAACACCAACTTCGTTAAATAAAATAGAAAATATTTTAGCTTGATTATTCTTTTCCCATAATAAATAATTACTCTCTTCTTCTCGAATGACCAAATATTTCAAGACAAATGCTAGATTATCAAGATTAACCTTTCCTTCTTTGTTAAAACTATATATTTTGGTATGCTTTTGTAAATACGTTGGATAATATTCATGTATGTTTATATCATTATTAGTGAATTTGTTAATGTGATTGGTTTGTAGATTTCTAGCTACACATATATTCATATCACCAATAGAAAAAGTAACTTCTATTTTAGAGTTTTTAGGCATTGGGTTACCTTTTAATCTAGTTTTAAAAAAACGTGGATTTATAGGAGTTTTTTCTGCATTTACAAAATTTCCTACAATACCATAAATAACCATATTTAAAAATGTAGATTTGCCGATTGAGTTTGCACCTAAAACTAGATTCAAACCATCTTTCCAATTTATTGTAAAATGGTTTTTTCCCAAATAATCAAAAAGAGGGTAGTTATGCACTTTTACTTCTTTTATGCTAGGAAAGCATATTAAGTTTGCTTTTTGCTCTGTCATAATAATTGTTCGTTCAAATTAGTTAAAAAAAATAGATGAAGTTTATTAATTCCTCATAAATATAAAACAAAAAACAACAATACAAAAACAAAAGCATTATTTTCAGCCATATACATTATACAAAAGTCTCAAACCGCATTAGATAAAAAAAGGTCTTACAGCTAAATCATTTCTAGCTATAAGACCTTTTTCATTTATTACTTTGAACCAAAAACTATTTCAAATCGAAACGGTCTAAGTTCATCACTTTGTTCCAAGCTTTCGCAAAATCACGCAAAAACTTAGCTTTCGCATCATCGGTAGCATATACCTCTGCCAAAGCTCTTAATTCAGAATTTGAGCCGAAAATTAAGTCAGCACGAGTAGCCGTCCATTTTGGAAGACCTGTTTTTCTATCGCTACCTACAAAATACTCACCTTTGTCGTTAGTTGCTTTCCAAGCAGTGCTGAAATCTAACAAATTAGTAAAGAAATCATTTGTTAAACAATCAGTTTTGTCGGTAAAAACGCCATGTTTTGAGCCATCAAAATTAGCATTCAAAACTCTCATACCACCAACAAGAACTGTCATTTCAGGAGCAGTTAAGCTCAACAGGTTAGCTTTATCCACCAACATTTCTTCTGTAATAGCTGGGCAGTTGCTGTTTTTGTAGTTTCTAAAACCATCAGCTTGTGGTTCTAGGTGTGCAAAAGAATCAACATCTGTTTGCTCCAAGCTTGCATCAGTTCTACCTGCTGTGAAAGGCATAGCCAAATCGTGGCCAGCATTTTTAGCCGCTTTTTCGATAGCTGCACAGCCACCCAAAACGATTAAATCTGCTAAAGAAACTTCTTTTCCACCTTGCGTAGCCTTAAATTCTTCTTGAATACTTGTTAAAGTACCTAAAACTGCTTTCAATTGAGCAGGATTGTTTACTTCCCAGTTATTTTGCGGAGCGAAACGAATGCGAGCACCATTAGCACCACCACGTTTGTCAGAGTGACGGAAAGTAGAAGCCGAAGCCCAAGCCGTACCCACTAATTGAGCGATAGACAAGCCAGAAGCCAAGATATTTGCTTTCAAAGCAGCAATATCGTCGTTGTTGATAGCCTCGCCAGAAGCCGCAGGAATTGGGTCTTGCCAAACTAAATCTTCGGCAGGAACTTCACTACCCAAATAGCAAGCTTTAGGCCCCATATCACGGTGTGTTAGTTTGAACCAAGCACGAGCGAAAGCATCAGCAAATTCGTCTGGATTTTCGTGAAAACGCTTAGAAATTGGGCCGTAAACTGGGTCAAATCTCAAAGCTAAATCAGCCGTTGTCATAATGATAGGCACTTTTTGGTCAGAGCCATCTACTTGTGGTGCGTGGTCTTCTGCTGCCAAATCTGTTGGTGTCCATTGGTGAGCACCTGCTGGACTTTTCGTCAATTCCCACTCATAGCGGTACAATACATTTAAGTAAGAATGATCCCATGTAGTAGGTGTCGGAGTCCAAGCACCTTCAATACCGCTAGTGATAGTATCAACGCCTTTACCCGATTTGTAGCTGCTGTTCCAACCTGTGCCTTGCTCTGCCATGCTTGCACCTTCTGGTTCTCTGCCTACATGAACGTCGTCGCCTGCTCCGTGACATTTTCCGAAAGTGTGTCCGCCTGCTACCAAAGCAACAGTTTCTTCGTCATTCATAGCCATACGACCGAAAGTCTCACGAATATCTTTGCCCGAAGCTAAGATGTCTGGATTTCCGTTTGGCCCTTGTGGATTTACATAAATCAAACCCATTTGAACGGCTGCTAAAGTGTGTTCCAAATCACGAACACCAGAATAGCGTTTGTCGCCTAACCATTCTACTTCATTTCCCCAATATACATCTTCTTCTGCTTGCCAGATGTCTTCACGGCCGCCGCCAAAACCAAATGTATCGAAACCCATTGATTCTAATGCACAGTTTCCTGCCAAAATCAATAAGTCTGCCCAAGATATTTTTTGACCATATTTTTGTTTGATAGGCCACAACAAAAGACGTGCTTTGTCTAAGTTACCATTATCTGGCCAGCTATTCAAAGGAGCAAAACGTTGGTTTCCAGTAGAACCGCCGCCTCTACCGTCAGAAACACGATATGTGCCTGCACTGTGCCATGTCATACGAATGAAAAATGGGCCATAGTGGCCGTAATCTGCTGGCCACCACTCTTTAGAGTCGACCATTAGTGCTTTAATGTCTTCTTTTACAGCATTTAAATCTAAGCTATTGAAAGCTGTTACATAATCAAAATCTGCGTCTAAAGGGTTTGCCAAAACTGAATGTTGGCGTAAGATGTTTAAGTTCAAACGGTTTGGCCACCAATCTTTGTTTGATGTGCCACCTGTTACTTTAGCTTGTCCATTGTGAAAAGGACATTTGCCCAAGTCTGAATTATTGTTATCCATTAATTAAGTGCTTTTTTAATATTATTTTTATGACGCAAAGTTATTGATTTATTTTGATTAAAAAAAGCAATAATTTCAATATAAATTTTGCATTTTAGCAACATAAAATATTTCTCTCAACATATTAGTATAAAATACTTAATAAATAACAAAAAAAATGATACAAGAACAAAAACAAATATGTCAGAAATATGGTGCTGAATATGTAGAAAGTCCGTTAAATGAAAAAGTAGGTATTTCGCTTGAAGTTTTAAAAGGAAAAGTTCCAATACATGGTTTGCGACATTCTATAACAGAAAGCACAACAGGTTGGTATATTTGGGCTGGCGAATATTCTGAAAAGGATGATTTTTTTCAACCATATTGTATAAAGCATCTCAAAAAAAAATGTCCATGGATAATGAAATATTTGGGACTTGCTCCAAGTTGGCGTTTTTTAGTTACGCCTGATTATGAAGATGTTTGGCAAGATAAAGAATTGTTATAAATTTTTTGTTTCTGCAAAAAATCGTGTGCTGCTTATCTGTGAAAACAATTATATTGCAAAATAAGGTGGTAGGCATTTTGAAAATGCCTGCCACCACACCTATTTTGTTAGTTAGCCTTTAAAAATAAAAGACAAATCTAGGTGGCAGGCACTTTAGAAGTGCCTACCACCTCTTTTTACGATAATATTTGCTAAAACTATGAAAATGCAACAAAAAAATGGCACACCTAAAAAGAATTAGATATGCCATTTCTGAAATGATATTTATTTTAAGTAGCTAATCAAAAGAAACAAGGTATTTTCAAAATATTATATCCTTAAAAAAAGATAAGAGATAAGAGTTAATTGATATTGTTATTTTGCACCTTATTAAAGGCCAAAATTAAAAAGATAAGCGAAATAAATTCGATGACAACTCTTCCCCAGTGCCAATAACTCCAAATAACTAATTCATTCTTTAATTCTATATCTGAGAAGGCAGCTTGATAAAATAGCTCATTCGTTCCTTTAAAATATATATAAAAAGAAGACACAAATAGAATTGCAAAAAAAGAGGAACTTAAAGCAAGTTTAAAAGCATTAGAATTTGTCTTTTTACAATAAATCGATAAAAAAAGAGGAACTAAAGCTGCAATAATAGTTAAGACTGTATAAAATCGACCAATCGAAGGGCCGAATTCATTGTAATAAGAATAAAAATTAGTAGAAGATAGCGATTGCCAATATGGAACTAGAAGCACTCCTTCTGTAATCTGGCTACCAATGAAAATTGAGAAAATGACTATTGATGAATAATAAAAAAAATGTTTCATAATTTAAGTAAATTAAAGAACTGAGTAATAAACAGATGACTTAATGGAAAAACTTCTGAACGACTACTTAAATATACGAAAAAGAAAGAATGTTTGTTTTTCAGCTATTGTCGCTTTGAAATAAAGTAAATATTATAAAAAAAAATTACTTGTTTTTCTGTGTCAGCAATTAGTTTTTAATGCCTTTTTTTATCAAAAGTTTAAACATACTGTTTTTTTTAGGCTAAGGAGACCAAGAATTTCTATTTTTATGTAAAAACAAATGGCACACCTAAAAAGAATTAGATATGCCATTTCTGAAATGATATTTATTTTAAAGAAAGTTATTTTTTAAAACTCATGCGAAAATTTCAACTAGATGTCAATGTTATTTCGTAACATTAAAATTTGTTCGGTAGAGTTACCTTTATTGTAACCTTTTGCTCTAATACCTCTTAACAATACTTTATCACCTGTCCATAATATAGCATTTAAATATTCACACAGAGCAATAAATGCTATATCATCCATATCTACATCTCTCACAATATGAACTGCTTTTTGCCATATTTCAAATGGTATCAATTCTTCAGATATAAAGTTAATAGAATGAAATACTTGATGTTGTATTTCGGTAATAATACTTCTTTGCAAACCAGATATTTTAACAAGCTTGTCTTTATGCCTTTCTATCTCGGTTTTCAGATAACTAGCTGAATAAAATTCAAACTCATTAGTAGAGTTTAATAACAAATCTCCTATTTTAGTATTTGTATTCAAAATAGCACTAAACACAATATTGGTATCAACAACTATTTTTATCATTTCAAAAACTTGTTTTTATGTTTTGCCCACCAATCTTGATTGATAGATTTTGATAGTTCATTTATTTGTTTTTGAGTGGCTTTGCTATTTGTACTCAATTCTTTGTAAGTCAAAAAATTAATAAGCCTTTGCAAGCCTTGTATATCTACATTTTTAGGTAGCCTAATGATGATTTCTGTATCACTATGTTGTATTGTCATAATAAATATTTTATTTTTTAAGTGCCAATTACTATTTATTATAAGGAGGATTTAGATTAATGTATGGATATTCAGTATGTTAATTTTCATAATTTCCAAAACCTATCCTACTATTTATAAGATA
Organism: Chitinophagales bacterium; assembly: GCA_049613665.1. Classification (GTDB taxonomy): domain Bacteria; phylum Bacteroidota; class Bacteroidia; order Chitinophagales; family UBA2359; genus JBMZCV01. Next base: position 6,926 of record JBMZCV010000182.1, read on the forward strand.
CGAAAAATAAAGTATATTTGATTTGTTTTTACATAAAAATATAAAAAAATGTATTTTTATATAAAAACAAATGACACACCTAAAAAAAATTAGATATGCCATTTCTGAAATGATATTTATTTTAAAGAAAGTTATTCTTTAAAACTCATGCGAAAATTTCAACGTAAAGTTACGAGGAGCATCCATGAGAGCTGGACGCAAAGCATATTCTGCATTTGTAATATTTTTTACTACTAAAGAAAACTGAGATTTTTCGGTGATATTGTAAAGCACACGAGCATCAAGAATGATAGTAGGGCCATTAGTGTTTTCTCTAAAGTTTTCGATACCTGGAAGAAACTTGTTAAATGCTTCATCAATGGCTTCCATAAAGCTGAAATAGCGGAATGAAACACCTGGCGTAAATTTGCCTAATTTTATTTCAGAGTCTAACTTGAATGTATGCTGAAAACGGTATTTCAAGATATTTTTACTAGCAGAAGATAATACTTGCTGTACTTCATCGAAGTTTTGGAAAGTAGGCAAAATATAAGTATAACCTGCCAAAATGCCCATTTCTTTACCGAACAAATCGCCTGTTCCTGCAATAGAAATATCGCTACCAATGATGCGAGTATTACCGATATTTACAGACTGAAAACCAACAGCATCGCTAGGTACATTTACAACAGTTGTATCAAGCTCTGGCCAAAGTGGCTCAACACCCAAAAACGGCACACCGTCACGAATGATGTTTAACAAAGTACCACTTGCACCAAAAGTAAATTCCATCATATTGTTGTACTCGTTGATAAAGGCAGATACATCGACAAAACCTTTCCAATCAGATATTTTTAATCCTTGCTTGAAACCTAACTCTGCACTCCAGCCTGTTTCAGAAGTTAAATCTGCATTTGGATAAATACCCACAGGAACAGAAATTCCGCTTACTGTAACAGCACCTAAATCAGTACGTACAAATTTTTCGGCAATAGTAGGAAAACGATAACCTTGCCCAACAGAAGCACGAATAAAGGTTGCTTGGCCAGCTTCATAGTTTATACCTGCACGAAATACAGGGCGTGATTCTGCCTCGCTACCTGTCAATATATTGTATTCGTATCTGCTACCTAAAGAGACATTCAATTTGTTGAAAAACTTTTTGTCTAATTGCAAGTAAGCGGCTGCATTTGTAGAGCTAAAAATTGTATTTCCTGTGCTATCTCTATACAATTCGGCATCTACTGTTCCGTAAGTGCTAGAAACACCTGCCGTAATGGTAAAATCAATATCTTCAAAACGCTTTTGAAACTGATATTCTCCGTAGTAAAGGTCTGAAAGCGTACTTTGGTCAGTATCTGTGTAGTTGTCGCTTTTGAAATAACGACCTAAAATTTTGTGTCTTACACCACTTCCTGCATTAAAATACTCCATAAATGGGTCAATCGTCCAACGCAAACCTTTGTTGTTAATCGGTGGTGTTGCACTCCAAAGCTCATAAGCACCTGCCATTCCTCTAGGATAATCGCTTTCAGCCATTGATGCGTCAGGTGTCCATTTTTGGCTTTCTTCGTTCCATTCTACCATATCTTGCGACCATGCAGTTTCGTTAGCTTCCGCATTCCAAATCAAGAAAGTACCACTTGTATTTATTTGTGTATTGATATTTAAACCAACAGAAAGACCTGGCACACTCGGCACACGATAGCGAGTATTGATATTGAAACGACCACGTCTTTCATATGAGCCACGTCGCCAGCTATCTTGGTCAAAATAATAACCACCTAGCACAAGGTCGAAGTTATTGAATTTTTGGCGATGAGCAAATGAAATACCACTTTCTTGTGGATATTTGTTGCCCCACCAATTTTTTTGAACCGTATCTATTGGCACATTTATATCCATGATTTCTTGGCCATCAAGGCCTGTTCTTCTCAATGTATCAGCAAAAGTGACTACCTCTGAGTTGCGAGGATTTTGGTACAAAGTAGAAAACAAACTTATTTTCGTATAAGGTTCTGATTTTGGGTAAGCAGTACGCAAGTTGATAATACCATTCAAGGCAGAAGAACCATAAAGGGCAGAAGAAGCACCTTTGATAATCTCTATTTGCTCTAGGTTTTCGATAGGCAAAAAGCTCCAATTTGGAAAGCCAGCATCAGCCGTCAAAACAGGAATATCGTCCATCAACAGCAACACACGGCTACCTGCACCATAAGAAAAACCACTACCACCACGAATATTGGCTTGGCCATCAATTACATCAACGCCAGGCACTTTTTCGACTGCTTGCTCAATAGAAGCTGTTTGGCTGTTTTCTACCAAAGTAGGCTTGATTACTTCGAGCGAAACGGTCTGTTCACCCAATTTTTGCTCAAACTTGCTACCTGTTACTACCACTTGGTCAAGGCCAATAGCTTCTTCCACAAGTGCAATATCTAAGGTTTTGATGTCGCCAGCCACAAAACTTTCAGTTATCGTTTTGTCGGAATAACTCACATAGCTAAATTTTAGGGTATGTGTGCCAGCAGGCAAATTCATCGTATATAAACCATCAAAGTCAGTAATTGCTCCTACAAGTTCGCCATCTACGGTTGTCGAAATATTGACACCCGGAATAGTTTCCTTTGTTTCGCTATCGGTCACAACGCCTTTTAGCGTAGCATTTTGAGCAAAAGCCCAAGTAGAAAACAAGCTACATGCTAGAAATGCGATAAAGTGTATCTTTTTTTTCATAAAAATAAAGTTTTGTATGTTTGATTTATGAACTTAATGTTAAATTTAGCAATATTAAATAGTCAGACAAAAATAAATATACATCTCGTTGAAGCTAACACGCTGAACATCAATGTGTTAGCAACGAATCGACCGTTTATTAAATAGTGCTTGGCACTTATTGATGCTAATTTATTAGTTTTTTGGAAATACTATTTGTTCAGATGTGATAGTTTAAAAAAAATACCACGTTTAAGCTAGTGCAAAGCTTTTTCTTTCAATAATAAGAAATAAATGACCTATTTTTATAGCCAAAAGAGTTAAATGCAAAAAATAATTACATATCGTATTTTTATAAAAATGTAATTTTTCACATCTTCAAAATTTGAATCAACTTGGTTTACAATGTAATAAGTCAATAGTTTGGACATTTATACATTTTTTTATCAAAGGCTTAAACATACTATTTT
>JBMZCV010000183.1:0-10072 GCA_049613665.1 Chitinophagales bacterium
AAGTTTAATAACACAAAACAAACAAAATGACTTAATAAGTAACAGGTCTAATATAAAAAACATCAGAGATAAAATGTTGCATAGTTTTTTTGTTTAATGTTTAATAAGGCCCTTTAAATAATTTTTCTTTCCATTCAAATTTATCGACACTCAAGTCATCGTTAAGCTGAAATTTTATCGAAAAATCTAGTGCATAAGAATCGCCAGCACCTCCATGTTCACAATCAATATGGTCTTTTCTATCTGGAAATCTGATATGAAAATGATAAGTTTTTGCAGTATCTTGTGCTACGGTATTGCTCAAAAATAATGTTATTTGCTGCTGTTGAGATGCAACAATACTATCAATATCGGCATAATCATTTTGCCACTCAGTGCCATATGGGTCTTTTGTGTTGGATACAATATAACTATCATTAAAATAGCTCAAAGGCAAATTTTCGCCTCCTTGCCATTCCAAATTTACTGCAATATTTTCGGTTTCTGTTGGTGTCACAGTAGCCGACATATCTTCGAAGGTTGCATTTTGGTTGCAAGTATCTTTTACACAAGATTGTGCCAATAATAAATATAAACCTAAGACAAAAGTTGTTTTACGGATATAATAAATCATAAATGGTTTTTTAGCGAAAAAAAATAAACTGCCTACTTATGAAATTTGACATAGTCATTTTCAATGCGTTAGCAAATCAAACAGCCTATATTAATTAGTGCTTGGCACTTTTCTACTTCTCACTTCATTTACATATATTTTATACAAAGCTAATGTTGTTGTAGCAGTTGTCGGACTATTTTTTAAAGTATAATAATCGCCTAAGATTTCGCCTTGTTGTTTGAGATTAAAAGCCGATATTCCAAGCACCTTTGTTAGCTTCTAGTGCTATTTTTTGCACCAAAAAAACTTGCATTTCCTTTTTTTTGAAGAAAATGATGGCTTGCTGTTTTTACCTTTTTAGGAGACGATGCTTTATATTTTCGTGCTGCTTTCATAGGTGAAATTGGGTTGCGTTTTTCTATGCAATATACATAAAAAAATGCAAAAAAACAAAATAATTGGATTGTTACAGACTCTTGAGAAAAAAAATATAAGCCTTATTTTTTTGGTAAGACCTTTTTTTAGGCTGAATAGGCAATGCTTTTAAACGCAAAAAAGATGGATTTTAACTAAAAATGCTATGATTGAATGATTAGTTAAATAAGAGCAATAAAACGTGCAATTTTGTAAGCTAATACCTTGATTATCAAGGTATTAGCAATGCTTTTGAAAGGTTATGTTAACTAATGTTTGGTATTCAAAAACAAATTAAAAACTTAAAGTTTTGCCTTGTTTATTAAATTCTTTTCTAATACCTTCTAAAATATCTCGCTTTTTGATGACATGACTATTTCGAGAAAGGCTTTTTAAACAAGCGTGTTGCACAATATTCATAATAATAGCTCCTGAAACTTCATATTTCGATGCTATTTGCTCTAAATCGACTTGTTCTTCAAAAACGATATTTTTCGGAAAACTGCGTTGCCACAACAAGAATCTTTCGTGTTCATTTGGATTGGGAAAATGAATAACCGACTGAAAACGTCTCAAAAAAGCGTTGTCGATATTTGTCTTCAAATTGGAAGCCAAAATAACTAGACCATTGTAGTCTTCGATACGTTGTAGCAAAAAAGAAACTTCTTGGTTGGCATACCTATCGTTGGAACTCTGAACGCTGGTTCGTTTGCCAAAAATGGAATCTGCCTCATCAAAAAACAAAATCCAATGTTTGTTTTCGGCTTGCTGAAATACTTTCGATAAGTTTTTTTCAGTTTCGCCAATATATTTTGAAACCACCATCGACAAATCTATCTTATAGACATCTCTATTCGTTTGCCTACCCAATAAGCTTGCGGTTAAAGTTTTTCCTGTTCCAGGTGGCCCATAAAACAAAGCTCGATAGCCAGCTTTTAGCTTTCGTTTCATATCCCAATCATTCCAGAGTGTTTTGTGATGGAGAGTCCAATTTTTGAGCTGTTCGATTTCTCTTAGCGTATTTGCATTTAAAATAAGGTCGTTCCAATCCATTTTGGTATAAATACGTTTGGCTGGAAACTCGGTACTAAATTTAGGACGATATTCGTAGCCTGTCGTAAACAACTCGATAAACTCACGAGCCAAAACCAACTGGCCGCTCATGGCTGGCTCGCCCAAACCAATGGTACTAAGCGACAAAATACCTTCTTTATGAAACAAATGCTCTTCGCTGAATATTTCGAGCAATTCAAAACGTTTTTGAAAATTATTGCCTGCCAAAATAAACAAAGCTGTTTCGCCTGTTGGCAAAATGCCTCTAAAATTTACGCCTTTAATGCCGCCAAATTCTGGAAAATCTCCGCCATCTGGCATAAATTCATAAATAATTTCTGAAAATAAATTAGGTTGTAGATGAGGTGTTAAAGCCAACAACAAAATAATATATTCGTCAAAATTGAGCTGATGTTTTTGTATAAATTGATAAAATGGCGAGGAATCGGAATGTAAGCTTGGACTAGGCAAATTTACAGCTTCTTGCTCTTTTGGGTCTTTGGATTTAAAATGAAGCTGCAAACGAATTTTTGTTATTTTTTTCAAATATTCGAGCGAATTATATATATTAGGAGCATTGCTTTGTTTCAACATAATAAAAGTAAGAAGTTTAAATTTTTAGCTAAGGTAATATTTTTTTTTACTAGAAAAAAGAGGAGGCGAAAATTTAAATGGAATAGCCACATAAAATCTTTATTAAAAAATACTCATTTTTGACCATTTTAGCGAACTTTAAACCTATCAAACTTTGTTATCTTATGAAATAATAGTAACTTACAAAGCCAAAAAATGAGTATTTTTAAGTGCCAAATATTGTTTTAAAATAACAAAGAAGAAATGACATATTTTTTAGCCAAAACTGAGAAATATAAAAAGTTATGAGATATCGTAGTTTTAGAAATATGTCGTTTCTCATGCCCTAAAAATTTGAACAAGTTTACTTTACAAGGTACTTGGCACTTACTAAAAAAACAATTGGCTTTTATCGCAAAAATTTTAAGAAATAGCATGACAAAACGAGATAAGACATTTTTAATTTATGGTGCAAATGGCTACACAGGCCGATTGATTACGCATTTAGCCGTGAAAGAAGGTTTAAAACCTATTTTGGCTGGTCGCAACGAAAAAGCTATCAAAGAGATGGCAAAAAAATATGATTTGCCTTACGAGGTTGTCGATTTGACAAATAAGGAGGCTCTAAATGATGCCGTTTTGCTTGCCAACGTGGTGTTGCATTGTGCAGGGCCGTTTTCTCGAACCTACAAACCCATGCTAGAAGCTTGCATAAAAAATGGTACGCATTATTTGGATATTACAGGCGAAATTGAAATTTTTGAAAAAGTAGCCGCTCGTGATTCTCGCATTAAAAACGCTGGCATTATGGCGATGCCAGGTACAGGTTTTGATGTTGTGCCAACCGATTGTTTGGCAGCTTATCTCAAATCACAATTGCCTACGGCTACTCATCTCGAATTGGCTTTTTCAGGCACAGGAGGTATTTCGCACGGAACAGCTACAACGATGCTCGAAAACTTGGGTAGAGGAGGAGCGATACGCAAAGATGGCGTAATCACGAAAGTGCCAAATGCCTATAAAGTGAAACCGATAACTTATGGAAAACGACCTATTATGTCGGCTACTATTCCGTGGGGCGATGTTTCGACGGCTTATCACAGCACAGGCATTCGCAATATAGAAGTTTATACAGCTATGAATAAATGGATGTTGCGTATGATGCAGTCTAAAGGTTTGAGTAAGTGGTTTTTACATAGCAGTTTTATGAAAAATATGATGCAAAAAATTGTGGATAGACGCTCTCCTGGCCCAAATGCAGCACAAAGAAGCAAAGGCAAAAGTTTGGTTTGGGGAAAAGCCTATGACGAAAAAGGTAATGTTGTGGCAGCTCGAATCACAACGCTTGAAGGCTATACTTTGACGGCTCTTACGGCTCTTGAAATTACGAAAAGGGTGTTGAATGATGATTATTGCATTGGTTTTCAAACGCCTTCTTCTGCTTATGGTGCTGATTTTATTTTGGAAATAAAAGGTACAAAAAGAGAGGATATTGTGCAGAAAAGAGAGATTAATGTGCAATAATTTTTTTAGATATTGATGCAAAAGCTTCTAAATGAAAAAGCGAAATGACATAACGATAAAAAGTTATGTCATTTTTTTTTGCCTAAAAAGCATACATATCAAAAAAAAGCTTAACATTCATTAACAATTATTAACCGAAGCTTAACAGCTTTGCTTTAGATTATCTTTTATATTTGTAAAAGTTCTAAAAATAGGCAAGCTAAGTGCCAAACACTACTACTTATTTTGAACTTTTTTAGCAAAAATCCTATCTTTTTTCGTAACTGTTTAGGTTTGGGCTTTTGAGATAAAAAATCAGTTTGTTTTTTTAGCCAAAATTGCCACAACGTAAATAATTACCTTTATTCATTATTTTAAAATAGAGCTTATGAGAATGTTAAAAACTTTTCAGTTTGTGATGATGTTATTTTTGGTCACGAACTTGTCATTGAATTTGTCGGCACAAGAAGCTACTTCTTGTCAAAACAAAGCTTTTTTGGGTGTTGTGATGGCTGATGATATGTCTGAAAATCAAGGTGTAAAGGTGGCAGATGTGGTAGAAAAAAGTGCTGCTGCGGAACTCGGTTTGCAAGAAGGCGACCTTATTACTAGCATCAATAATACAAAAGTTACCAATGCTGATGAACTAATTGCAGCTATGAAAAAGCAAGCGGTTGGCGATAAAATAGGTGTTGCTTTTGTGCGAGATGGCAAACCGCAAAAAGCTATGGCTACTTTAAAAACACGTCCAGAAAGAAACGAATCGTCTTGTTCTAAAGGTAAAAACTTTGGGCATCATTATCAAAAAATGCACGACCCAAATAAAGGCTTTTTAGGTGTTCATTTGGGAATTAAACAAGAGGAAACAGTCGAAAATGAAAAATCAACAGTTACTACAACAGTTGTTTTAGAAAAAGTAATAGAAGATGGTGCTGCTGCAAAAGCTGGCTTACAACAAGGAGATATTATAACAAAAATTAATGGACAAAGTGTTGATAATCCATCATTTATACAAGAACAATTGCAAGATGCAAAAGTTGGCGATATGGTTAGTTTTGCTTATTTGCGAAGTGACGTAAAAGGTACAGCAAATGTTACTTTAGAAGAAAAACCAGAAAGCTTCAAAAATTTTCATGGAAAAAGTATGCAGCATTTCAATAAAGGAGAATTTGATTGTAAAAAAAATAAATCTTGCGATAAAGCCAATAATAATAAAGTTTTGCTAGGCGTATTTAGCGAGGCCACCAATGCTGATGTGATAGAAAACTATGAGTTGAGAAAAGTGAAAGCTGGTGAAGGTGTTTTTATTAAAGAAGTGATAGAGGGAAGTGCTGCGGAAGATGCTGGCTTACAAGTAGCAGATGTCATTTTGAAAATTGGCAAAGCAAAAGTAAATACTACAAAAGGTTTGGTCGCTGCTTTGGCGAGTTATAAGGTAGGCGATAGCGAAACAGTGAGCTATATCCGAAATGGCAAAAAAGCGAAAACAACTGTGACGTTTAAGGCTAATAAAGCGAATTGTGATTGGAAAAAAGACTGCAATAAATCGAAATGTAAGCCATCTGATTGTCAGAAAAAAATAGAGAAAATCATTAAAATTGATGGCGATAATATCGAAGAATGGGTAGAGGAAATGGGCGAAAATGGCGAAGAATTGCAATTTAACTTGAATGAAATGCTAGAGACTTTGGGCGAAAATAATGAGGAATTGAAAAAACATTTAGAAGATATCGACATTGATATTGAAAATGCTTTGCAAAATATAGAAGGCGATATTCGAATTTTTAAAGGTGATATAGAAAACTTTGATATGGAAAACTTCAACTTGAATGAAATGTTGGATAATTTAGGTGTTGATGTACAGATTTTTGAGGAAGAAAGCGAGGAAGACGGCCGCATGACGAAGAAAATCATCATTATTCAAGACGACGAAAACGCAACAGGCAAGGTGCGTATCACAGAGCCAGCAGCAGAAGATATGGAAATGATGGAAAATATTTTGAAGCAAAAAGCAGAAACGAGCCAGAAAACGATGGCAACGAGTTTGGAAAGTGTAAAAGATATTAATTTTTATCCGAACCCTAATGATGGAAAGTTTATCTTGAAATTTGATGTGCCAAAAGAAGTAGCGACAACGATAAGAATTATAGACACAAAAGGGCAAAGTGTTTATGAGCAAGAATTGCCTGCTTTCGTGGGACAATACCACCAAGAAATTGATATTTCTGAACGCACAACAGGTTTGTATTTGTTGCAAATAGTGCAAGGAAATGAAGTGATGATGCGGAAAATTTTGATACAATAAAACTGTTAGGCTTCTTTTTATTGAGAATCGGCTGTTTAAATCTTACCTTTTAGCTAAAAAAGCATCAAAGATGAAATTTAAACAGCCGTTTTCTTTTTATAACAAAAAACATAAACGGTTGTTTCGGTACTGATATATTAATAAGTAGCGTATTAGTTTTCCTTAAACACCTTATTTGTTTAGCTGTAAAAATTCTTTTTGCGATTCCAATAATTCTTCTTCGGTATAAAGCAAATCATTTACTATAATTTTGAACAGTTCTTTATCTAAAGTATTGGTTGAGCCTATGTTATTATATATCAAATCGGTTAATCTTTCCAATTGCATTTTCATATTATCTTTGCCTTCGTCTATGCTTGTTAGTATTGATATTTTTTCATACGTTACCAAATCTATTCGTGAACTTGTTAAAGCTTTCCAAGCTGTATTTTTTATATTTACACCTCGAACACCGCTCATTTTGTTTATTATTTCTCCAATTGTTGTTTTATTATCTTGTTTGTAGTGTTCTATTGTATCTGACAACTGCTGATGTTCTTTTATGACACTTTCCAACTCTATTTTATTTTCTTTCATTTCTGTGGAAATTGATTTCATGATAGTGTTAATGAACTTTTCATTATCACGATCTGCCTTCCAATTGTTTATGAAAAGAGCTATCAAAATACCTAAGATAACAGGTATCATTTCTTTTATTAGAACTCTTAGCCTATTTTTCATGCCTTATTATTTTTATTTGTCTAAACCACTTTTATCGCTTTGTCATACAAAAACTCATAAAAAGGCAAGCTTTCGGCATATAAAGGCAGCAGTTTTTCGTCTAAATCAATTGTTTTAGGCTCATATTTTTTAAAACCTGTCGATTGATGTACATTTGCATACCAATATTCTGCCCAAATACCATCTTCTTTTCTCGCACCTTTTTTCCACGAAAGCATTTTTTCGGTGAAAGGAATACCTATTTGTTCACACAATTTTTCCAAAACCAAAGCAGGATTTTTCAGCACTTCTGCCGAATCTATAATTGGTACATTTTCGCCCATTTTTGCAAAAATGTCATACATTTCAAACTGCCTTTTGATTCCAATATCGCTCAATTTTGGCTCTTTTATCACTTTTGCAAAAGAATGAATAACAGCTTTTGGCTCACGAATAAGCAAAACATTCGTCATTTTAGACAAAAAGCTATGGTCTAAAGCGATGAGATGATGTGCCATTTGCTTCAAAAAAAGCACAGGAACATCGCAAAAAATGTCATTTAGCAAACTTTGCATCACTTTGTTTCCATCATTTTCTTGTGTTGCTAAAACGGCTTCTTCGGCAGGGTGCTTGGTGTCGCTGTGCAGCAAATAATGAGCATAAAGCGGCTCATCAACAACCAATGTATCTTTGCGTTGAGCGAAAGCATACATCAAAGCCGTTGATATATTGCGAGGCCCTGACCAAACGGATATGATTTTTGTTTCCACGATTTAAACAAGTGTTTTTTCCATATAATAATGTGTAATCGTCACTTCTTCAAAGGCCTCGCCTACGATTTTGTAGCCTTGTTTCAAATAAAAATCTTTCGCTACATCTCTTGCATGACAATAGACATATTTATAATTATTTTCAGACATCCATTGTTCCAAAAATTCGGTCATTTTGCGTCCGATGCCTCGTCGTTGATAAGGCTCACTAACAGCTACTTGTCGCATTTTTAGCTTGCCACCTTCATACAATATCACAATGATACAGCCAATGACTTTATCGCCATCAAAGCAAGCTAAATGCAAATCTTTATCTTCGGCTGCCAACTGTTGGGCGGTAAAATTTAAACCTAAAGGCTCTCGCAAAATTTTATATCGCAAAGCAACAACCTTATCACATTCTGCCGAATTGTGGTTTACAAAACGAATTTGATAATCAGACATTTCTTTTTTTTTAATTGAGCCAAACAACAGAATTTAAATAGACTATCAATTTAGGGCTTGACACTTATTTATTTATTTTAACCGAATCGTCACTTGTCGTTTGAGAATCAGGCTCTTTAGCTATTGGTTGCTTGATAGTTTCTGTTTTCAAGATGTCTCTCAAACGGCTAAATTCCTCTTGAGCTACTTCTTTTAAGCTATCGACATCACTTTTTAGCGACTGCTCAATTAAGCTATCTAATAGTACGGTTGTAACTTCATATTTTTTCAATGAATCTTCATTTCCTAGAAGCATTTTACTGGCATCATCTTTCATACTATTTTCCAGATTTTCGATATGCAATGCTGCTTCAATATTTTTTATTTGGGCTGCAAAAATGGTATTATTCGCAAGACTATCACATTCTTTAACAGCTTTTCTATACAAACTAATAGCATCAGACTTATTGTCAGACTTTAAAAAATCTCTTATTTCTGTTTCTTTTTGGTTGCACGTCTCTTGTTGTGCCATCAATCTGTTATTATGAGCATTTTTTTGTGTCAAATTGTAACCAAAAATAGTCAATAGAGCTAAAATAGCTGCTATTACTGCCAAATAAAGCACACGTTTATTGCTTTCGTCTAATTTGTCGCTTGGTCGCTTTTCAGTAACGTCTATTGCTTTTTCTGGTACAATAGGCAATATTTTGGTAGCTTTGCTTTCCATAAGCAGCTTTGTTACCTTACTGACTTTCAACAAATACATCGAAAAATTATCGTTAGAATATTGTGCACATAATTCTTTGATTTGTTGATTGACCTGTGCAATATCGCACTTTTCATCTTTCAATAAAGTCAATAAAACCCTATTGTCAATGCTCTCTAAAATGCCATCAGAACAGAGCAAAAAATAGTCATTTTTCTGAATGTCTGTCAGTTCTACTACATCAATTTTGGTAGGTGATTTTTGTCCAGAAATAGCTCGTAAAATCACATTTCGTTGTGGGTGAACTAAAGCCTCTTCTGCCGTAATTTCGCCACGTTTTACCAGCTCATTTACGAGTGAATGGTCTTCCGAAATAAATTTGATTTTGCCATTCCTGATTTGATAAATGCGACTATCGCCACACCAGCCTACAACCACTCGATTATTTTTATCGTCAAAATAAACAACCGTCAAAGTAGTGGCCATGCCTCTACATTCGGGGTGTTCTTCGATATGCTCTGTCAATTTTTGTTCAACGAATTTCAAACCGTCATTCAAGTATTTCGCATCGACAAAATCAGTCGGCGATTCATTGAAATAAACCTGAAAAATATCGCAAACCATGCGTGAAGCTATCTCGCCTTTATTAGCTCCGCCCACACCATCGCAAACAATGAAAAGACGGTCTTGTGAAGTAGCCGAATCATCAATAGGTAGAATAGAATCTTCGTTGTTGCGTCGACGACCTTTTTCGTGTAAAAAAACAGGATGTTGAATAGATATTGCCATTTATAGTATTTTTGCTACACAATGATAAGACTTTGCGATATTAGCTAATATGAGAAATGTTTGCTTAGTTATTCTTATTTTAGCAACGGTAAAAAAAGTTCTAACTCAAATCAATCAGTTATTTTTTGAACGTTACTTATATGTAAGAAAGAAAATATTACTTTTCAGCTACCAAAAAAACTCCAATAAACTTACTTTACAATGTGTTAAGTACGCTGTAAATTAAATTATGTAATATTTTT
>JBMZCV010000184.1:0-9965 GCA_049613665.1 Chitinophagales bacterium
AGCTGAAACCTTTAGGAACTACATAGCCAACTTGGGTTTAATGGTTAGACATAAAGCAAACAAAGTTGCTAATGCTGAATAATTACCTTTATAGTAATAAAAGAAGTTGTAGAAAAACATGGTTTTCCAGACCCTAAAGAAAATAGTTTTTTAAACAAAAAATTATTATTCGCATTATATAAATATGCTATAACTTGCTCTAAAAAGGAGTACAAAGAAATTTTAACAATGCTTCTTAAAGCTCAAAATAATTGTAAAGTAACAAAGAAAAATATTGCTAGCATTATAGAAAACAAACTACCTTTGTCTCATCAAGCCTTGCCTTTTGGAAGTTTTCGTCTTTTAGCAAAATATGATTTTATTAATACGAAACATATCGACAAACGACGATTTGAATACAACTTATTGAGACTAGCCGAAGATGCTGAAATGAAAAACAAGGAATTATCCCAAAAATTATTTTTGCGGTTATCAGTTTTCAAATTAAAGGTAATGTATTTATCATATTACTCATACCTCAAAGAATCAATAGGATCAACCTCTGCCGCTTTCAAAGCTGGATAAATACCAGAAATCAAACCGACAACAATACAAATAATAATACCTGTCATTATCCACATCCACGGAATGATAAAAGGGCCATTGATGGCTATGGAAACGCCATTTCCTGCCAAAATGCCCAAAACAATGCCTAACAAACCTCCAATTTGGCAAATAACCATCGCCTCCACCAAAAACTGCACCAAAATAGTTCGTTTTGTCGCCCCTAAAGCTTTCGTAATACCTATTTCTCGTGTGCGTTCTGTCACCGAAACAAGCATGATATTCATTAGGCCTATCGCACCACCGAGCAAGGTAATGAAACCAATGAGCGTTGCTGCTGTGGTGATATATTGCGATTGGTCAATCAAGATATTCGATAATTTATCGCTTGTCGAAACCTCAAAATCGTCTTCCTCCTGATGTCTCAATTTACGGATATTTCGCATCAAACCTGCTGCTTCTGCAATGGCTGGCTCAAGGTCATAAGAGTCTTTTACTGTTACGGTTGTCACATAGCTAGTGCTGCTTCGAGCATAAATCATACGAGCATTGAGCAAGGGAATGATAACGAGATTGTCGCTGCTGAAAATACTGCTCGCTCCTTTTTTCGCCAATACACCGACAACTCTATATTTTTTGTTGTCTATCGAAATGGTATTGCCAATGGCTTTTTCTGGCGATTTGAACAATTTTGTGGCTATGCCATCGCCTAAAATGGCGGTGTATTGGCCGCTTTGTATTTCTGGCTCTGAGAAGTTGCGGCCAGAACCTATATCGAAACCACCTGCTGTCAAGTAGTTTTCGTCGCTGCCGACCACCATGATATTCGGATTGCTTTTTTCGTTTTTGTATTTTAGTGTTGCAATGCCTGTGCAAATAAAAGAAACCGAAGTAGAAGCAGGAAAGTCGAAACGCTCTTTGAAGTCTAAAGCATCGTCTATGGTAATGGCTGTAAATGTGCGTGGTTTTTTGCCTCTTTTGCCTACTTGAATGCCTGTGCCACCTTTCCGAATTTCAAAATTGTTAGCTCCCATAGTTGCAAAGTTGCTGCTCAACGAAGCTTTGATGCCATCTACGGCTGTCAAGATGCCCACCAAAGCCATGATACCAAAAGCAATGATGAGAAATGTTAAGATGGTGCGTAATAGGTTGCTGCGTATAGCGTTGAGTGCCAACATGACGTTATCTAGCCAAGACATAAGCGGTTTTGTTTTTTGTAAAAAGAAAGTGCTTGTTTTTTTAAACAACAAAGATACGATAATCATAGTTTGCTATCAAAGAAAATAACAGCTAAATTAAAAAACTGTTTATATTTTGCTTTTGATATAAAAAACAAAATATAAACAGTTAGTTTTTTCCTTATAAAAAGCCCCCCTACTCTTTCACCAACTTACCACTCACCAAAACGCCATCTACATTTATCATTTTATACAAATAAATGCCCGATGCTAAATGAGCAATATCTATTTGTGCTGTCGTTTCGTGACTACTCAAAAGCGTGTGATGTACTTTCTTGCCTTTCAAATTGTAGAGTTCTAAAACCGAAAAAGGATATTTTGCTGATAGCTCATAATCAATAAAACATCTGTCTATAACAGGATTTGGGCGAATAGAAAGCGGAAAGACTTTGTCTCTTGTGTTGTTGATATATGTGCCTGTATCTACAAGCTGATAAATCGTACTATCGCAAGGTGCTATGCCGCAAGTATTGCCTAAAGCATCTGTTTTCACTACCCAACTACGCTGCGGACTCGTTAGATTGAAGCCAGATAAAATGTAGCCACCATCAGCAGTAGGTTCTATATCTCTAATATAGTCTTCGCTAGAAATACCTGAACCAATAGGTTTTTGCCAAATAATTTCACCATTTTCAGATGAAAACTTTGTAAAATGCAGTTCTCTTATATCTGTATCACTCCATTCAGAAACTACTAATAATATATTTTCATCCATTCCAATAAACGAATGAGAACTATTGATAGTCATTTCATTAAACACATATTCTTTATCCCACTCAATAACACCCAATTCATCTAAAGATGCCAGATATAATTTCGTTTCACAACTCTCTTGTAAGCAATCTATATTTCCTACTAATTTGTATTTTCCATTTTGAACTTGATTAACATAGCAACCTCCATCACTTTCATCCGTGCCATAAGTATTTTCCCATTCTACCATACCTTCTGCATCGGTTTTAAGTACATACATATCATAGCCAGTTGTTGTATTGTAGTGATAGCCAGAGATGATAAAGCCATTATCCTGTGTTTGTTCGGCATATAAAGGTATAGCGACATCGCCTATTTCTCGTTCCCACATTACTTCGCCAAAATCATCGGTGCGTATTAAATAGGTTTGATAAGAATTGCCCGTTACTGTTACGCCTACTAATAAATAGCCGCCTTCTTCGCAAACTACTACTTGTGCATGATTTTCTCTGCCTGTATGTTCATAAGTTTTTGTCCAAATAGTATCCCCTAAAGTAGTAAATTTTACTAGCATATAGTCAGTATTAAGTTCGTCAATACCTTTATTGCAACTAAAAACAAAATTATTATCTAGCGTTTTTTCAAAACAATTTCCAAAAAGAATCGTGCTATAACAATAATCGCCATAAATTATTTTTTCAGAAATGACATGACCATATTCATCTAGTCGCTGTAAATAAGTAGCTGAATAAGCATTAATAGCATCCAAATCGCCTACTACGAAATATTCATTGCCTATTGATTGAAGGCTAACAGCAGAAATAGTATTAGTATCTGCATAAAATGTTTGGTTAAATGTAGTTATTGTATTTTGAGAAAAAACATTGACAGATAAAATTAATAATATTAAATACCTCATTTTTATAATGTTTTTTATAAAAGTACGCCTATATCTTCAAAAAGATATAGGCGTACTTTTAATCCTAATGAATAATAATTAATTTTTCAGTATCTAATAATTGTTTACCATTTTGTAAACGACAGAAATAAACACCGTTTGGCAATGCTTGTAAACTAATACTTGTATTATTAGTTTTTAGCTCATTGTTTTGCAACAATTGGCCTTGCAAGTTATAAATTTGCAAGTGCATATTTTGGCTCATTTTATCTGTTTCCAAAACTTGTATATGCAGTTCATTTTGAGCAGGATTAGGCTGTATGCTCAATATATTGTTGTTGGCATCAACTATTTCAGCATCATTATTTTTGCCTATTCCCAATACTTTTTCAAAACTTTCGCCAGTATAAGCTGCTATCACAGATTGTGCCAAAGCAGAAGATACACTTTCAGGACGGCTTTGTATGTTTTCTCTCAACACAACTTCTTGCTGATTACCCATTTTACCACTTCCATTCAAATCTATTCCATTGAGCAAATCGGTATAAACAGCTTTAAAAGCGATATTACTTTCGGTGTCTTCTGGCACTAAATCGAGATATTGCCACGCCAATTCTATTTGTGTTTCACTTTCATAAGTGCCTGTTAGCATTTTATTGGCTTCGGTATCGTCAAAACTTATCAAATCTTGCTTGATAGCCTCATCATTTTCTTGCTCAAGATGTGCTTGTAGCAACAATGTCTGATAATATACTTTTTCTTGTGCTGTTTCAGCCTCCAAAATACGTGCTTGCAAACAATCTGGGTCGGCAGCACAAGGCTCGTTATCAAAACCGCAATGAGGACTTTCTATATCACAATCATCATCTATTATAACGTTTCCATTATTATAAGTTGGTCTAAAACCTATCTGTCCAACATATTCAAAACTATTTGGTCCTAAATTTATACTACCATTTTCATTTATCCCTATACAATTATCGCAGAAATCTATATTGTAGCTATTGCTAGGCGAAGGTGTATGAAAGCTATTTCGGCGAGTTTCCTCTGGTGTAGGAAGCTCGCATTTTCCTTGATTTTGCAAGGTACCGCTATCGACTTTCCAATCTATCCATACTTCATCGGCATAAGTGTTGCATTCTATTGTAATGTGAGAGTTATCGCCTTTAAAAAGATTAGCATAATCCCAAGCTCCCGCAAACTCATTATCAGAAATTAGATTGGTATAATAGCCAGAGTGTTGTAGCACAATACCAGCATTATCAAGATTAGCAGCGGCTAAATCTGCGTTACAATGAAATTCATTGTCTATTATTTGAAGACCAGCCGAGTTGTGTGCAAAAATACCCCATGCTTCTGCAGTTCCTGCATTATTAATCGCACTAAAACCATTATCTATGATTTTGGCAAAAACGCCATTGGTAAGGGTAATATTTTGCAGTGTTCTAACGAATTGATTTCCTGTAATATGTAGTTGTCTCACAGCATTTGGCAAGTGATAAGCATCAATACCTTTATATAAAGCTGAAAAACTATTATTGCTTACTTTCAAATGTGTTCGTATCACATGAATACCAATGCCTCTTTCTGTTTCTGGTAATAATAAATTGCCTTGAAAATTATTGTTTGCAACATCTAAACCTGTGCCTGCTTTTCTAAGTTTGATATGCGTAGGTGTTGTAGTTCCTGCCCCAAACCAATCCGATTCGGTTTTAAAAATATTATCTCTTATCACACTTTTTTGAAAATATTTAGGTTTCAGCTCTGCTCCTTGATACCAATCTAATTGAATATCAATTTTGTTATTGATATAGTTATTTCCTATGGTATGCACAATACCACCGCCTAAAGTGCCTCCTAGCACATCAAAATTGTCTGGTGCATGTATGGCTTTCAAAGCATCTCGAATAGTGCTGTTGTTTTGAACAATTACTACTCCATGATTTACAGTACCACCAAGCAAATAGTCTGTTTCGTCAGGATGATTTTTGTATCTATCGCCTTCTACTCTAATACCTCGCCAATAGTCGCCTCCACATTCGTGTACTTGCAAAGTAGCATTGTTTATTTGTAAGATACCTCCTTTTTCTACTGTGATACCAATTGTTTCACTTACAAAGCCAACCGTAGTATTATTGATAATAAGTTTTGCACCAGCAGGAACAATCACTTCATCGACTACATAAGTCGGTTGATTCCATATTGTTTCTTGTGGTGGCAAAGTACCTCCTACCAAATCACTATCAGTAATAAAAGGCTGTTGTATGATGCAAGCTTGTAAAATAGGTACAGTCAATAAGCTATTTCTAGCACGAATACCTTGGCCATGTGTTAAATCATTAAAACAAGCAGGATAGGCATACGACATAATATTATCAGCTAAAGGCATATAAGGATTGCCCATTTCATCTACTATATCACAGCTATCATTCCATACAGGGTTATTACAATCAACTGGAGGTATTAAAGTTGAAATAAACCTTGGACTAGCAGGAGTATCACATACAAAATCACCTGCATCTTGACAATTGCTATTTGGGTTGCTAGGTGATACAGCCATTTCTGGAAGTGAACCAATTTCACAAGTTCCATGATGTGTATGAAACAAACCTAAACAATGGCCTATCTCATGAGAAAAAATATGAGACTTAAAAACATCAACATCACTATCAAGCCATGTACCACCTATGGCAAGTGCCGTTGAAAAAACGCCATTAGCAAGTCCACCACTCCAATTTGGAGCATCCTCATCTAATACAAAAATATCAATTCCATCATCATGTAAGAAATCTGTTTGATACCAAAAGCCACAATCACCTAAAAGAGCACACCAAAAGGCAGATATGTTATATAGTGTATCACTATCTATGTAATCAATACAAGCTGTCTTGAAAAAAATATCATGTGGTGTATAGGCTTCTTCTAAAACTTCCATGGCATCTAAAATATCTGAAGGATTGCGGCCATCTGTACCGTCAGCTCGGCGTATTATATGAAAATATAATCTCACATTTATATCACCTCCTGTTTCATCTAGGACTATCCCTTCTAACAAATTTGGAGAATCGGAACTTGTATAGCAAAATGATGTTTCTTCTTCATTCTGCCCTTGCAACAAACTTTGATTAAAACATACTAACATAAACATTAGTATTGTCACATTTTGTAAGCGGTTGATTTCCCCCCCCCTACACATTAAATTTAAGAACATTTGTAAACTTTTCATAATTAAAACAATTTAAAATGGTTGATAAAAAATATATTTTACTACTTGCTATTTGTTAGAAAGTAATATACTACGAATATAACAAATTTATTTCACAAAAACAAGAGGTAATTAAACAAAAATATCGTTTAACTACTTTTCTACCGTTTGTCATTCGGGATAACTTCGTTGTTTCGCTATGCAAAACGCCTCGTTATGACAAAAAGTCGGCAGCTTTTATTCCTGTTTTGTTTTATGCTAATATCTTGTTGCGAAAATTTGGGGACTACATAGCCAACTTGGAGCAAGCGAAGTAGCACGAAATAATTACTTTGCACGACTTAGAGCAAAAAAATCGTGCAAAAATTTTCTTTTCCATAGACTCGCAGTTTCAAAACAGCACAAAAATTTTCTTTTCCATAGACTCGAAGCTTCGCAACGACATAAAAATTTTCTTTTACATAGACTCGCAGCTTCACAACAGCATAAAAGTTTTCTTTTGCATAGGTTTGCAACTGCACAATAGTACAAAAGTTTTCTTTTACATAGACTCGCAGTTTCAAAACAGCACAAAAGTTTTCTTTTACATAGATTCGCAGCTTCGCAACGACATAAAAGTTTTCTTTTACATAGGCTCGTAGCTTCGCAACGCACAAAAGTTTTTTTGCATAAAAAAAGGCACAATCCATTTTTACATGAATTGCACCTAATTGGTTACCTAACAGATAAAGTCTGTTTTTGTGTTTTTCTTACTGCTTCAAAAGCTTTGTCGCTACTGTTTCGTTTTTCGTTTCCAAAACAACAGTATATAAACCACTTGCATATTTAGATACATCTATTGCAACTTGATTGCTTTTGGCTGTGTCTAAGTTTATCAAATTTTGAGTAAATATTATTTTTCCTACCAAATCATACACTATGATAGTGGCTTCGCTGGTTTGGCTCACAAAATTTAAATATGCCTTTTGCGTAGCTGGCTGTGGATAAATATCTATGATTTGCAAGCTTGCACTATTTTCTATTGGTGCTACTTCTTTTCCAGCACCGTTATCGCTTTCGTTATCTGCCGCACAATCATCGGTTACATTTATCGTAATATTGATGGTGTCACACAAACCAAAATTGTTGCAGCCAATAATAGTCATCACTTCGCTACCTGCAAATAGTGGTAAGGCTGTATAACGCACACAACCATCGTCTTGCAAATAAACACTACAATTGTAGGTTGTTTCGACATCTACTATCGTGATATTATCGTTTGCATCTAAGTTACAAAACTCTGGACAAACGAAAATCGGTGTAATTGGTTCGGCACAAAGGCTATATTCATTAGAACAATCGGTGTTGTCTATCACATCAATGAAAACAACGGCCATGTCACAATTGTTTTCAGTATCGCAAATTTGATACACAAAATTATCTTCGCCTTCATAATCTGCATTCGGTGTGTAAGTAAGTATGCCATCAACTAAGGTAACTGTACCATTTAATGGCTGTGTGAATGAAGTTACTGTCAATTCGTCATTGTCGGCATCAGTATCATTTTCCAATACATCAATATTTATAGCTATTCCATTGACTGCGGTAGCATAGTCGGTCTCAGCAATAGGTGCTTCGTTTTCGTTACATGTTCCTACTTCAAGATGCACATAAACAGTATCGCAAGCAAATTCATCGCAACCAACTATCTCAATGATGTCGCTGCCTTCAAACAATGGCAAAGCGGTGTATTGTATGCAGCCATCGACAAGTGCAAGACTGCAACTAAATGTCGTTGAAGCATCTACGATTGCATAGTTATCGGTTGGCAAACAGAAAGTCGGACAAACTAAAATAGGTACTAATGGTTCGGCACAAATATTTGCTTCAAAAGCATCGCAAGGTGTGGTGTCGGCATTTACTTCAATAACTGCAATAGCGGTGTTACACAAACCACAATCGTTGCAAGCCTCATAAGTAATAGTGTTTATGCCGCTAAAGTTGGCATCTGGCACATAAGAAATTTCATTACCTATCATGGTTGTTTCTCCATTGGTCGCAGCTTCTACAATATTTATAGTAAGTGTTTGGTCGCAAGTGTATTGGTCATTGTTTGCCACAGGTATCAAAATGCCTTCTAAGCCAACTTCTGTATTAATGGTTTGACCATTTATAGTAACACTATTGGCATCAATCAACGCAATGTCGTCTGCTAATGTTGGCATGAAACAACCTACTTGTATGATAAAGGTTTCTTCACGACACATATTCACATTTTCTGTTTCGCAAACCATCATTGTTATCGTAGCTGTTCCTTCGAAAAGTACTGGGTCATAAATCATACAATTGTCGTTGCTCAAGCTTAAACTTCCTGCACTTGCGGTCGATTGGGCTACATCAATATGTTCTGTTGCCTCCTCTATGTCAATGCAAATTTCGGTTGTCGTTTCTGCATCTAAACACAAACTTGTCGGTGTTTCGTCTGGCACAATGATGCTTGGCAAAACAGTAATGACTACGCTGGCTTCATCACAATTGTTTTCGTCGTCGCAAGCCGTGTAAGTGATAATTTCAACTCCTGCAAAACCTTCGTTTGGTGTATAAGTAAGTACGCCTGTTTCTGGATTGACTTCTACTGTTCCATTTTCTGGTTGTTCGAGTATCGCAACCGTTGTTGGGTCAATGTTGTCATCATCATTTCCTATGATGTCGATTTGTGTAGCAATACCTGCTACTGCTCCAACTTCGTCGTCGGTAGTTGAGCTTTCTGCCGTTACTTCGATAAACACCATTGCAGTTACACAATCTGAAATATCGTCTAGCTCACAAATCTCATATAATAAGCTATCTGTTCCAATAAAACCATTGTTTGGCGTATAAACAAGTTCATCATTTTCTACGGTAAATGTTCCATTTTGTGGAGCATCAATAACATTCAAAGTACTTGCATCAATATTCGTGTCGTTGTCTAAAACATTTATTGATACTAATGTATTTTCTAGTGTGCTTGAAAAATCATTTTCTGCCATCGGATGAGTTTCTGCTGTCACTTCAATAAATACCATTGCAGTTACACAATCCGAAATATCGTCTAGCTCACAAATCTCATATAGTAAGCTATCTGTTCCAACAAAACCATTATTTGGCGTATAAACAAGTTCATCATTTTCTACGGTAAATGTTCCATTTTGTGGAGCATCAATAACATTCAAAGTGCTTGCATCAATATTGGTGTCATTCTCTAAAACATTTATTGATACTAATGTATTTTCTAATGTACTTGAAAAATCATTTTCTGCCATTGGATGAGTTTCTGCTGTTACTTCGATAAATACCATTGCAGTTATACAGTCCGAAATATCGTCTAGCTCACAAATCTCATATAATAAGCTATCTGTTCCAATAAAAC
>JBMZCV010000185.1:0-9763 GCA_049613665.1 Chitinophagales bacterium
GAAAGATATAATTTCTTCCTTATGTTATCTTTGCACCACCCAAATTGTCAAAGAAGCAAAAAATTTACATTCAATGATTCTGACATTTTTTATAACAATCTTCAGTTAAATAAAAAAAACGCCTTTTGACAAGGGAAACATACTATTTTTCAGTTCAAAAGGCTATAAAATTTGCAAATATTGGTCATCTTAGCCTAAAAAAAAAGTATGTTTAAGCTTTTGATAAAAAAATGTATAAATGTCCGAACTATTGTTACATTCAAAGATAGTAAAAAAATGTAAATTGTGTGAATAAAAACTTGAAATTGCTATTTCAAAGAAATTTTTAAACCTAAATCTTTTTTCATTTTCCACAAGGCTTCTGCATTTCCTTTTGCGTCATCAACAGGGTGATGTGTGTGTTTAGTAACTCTCAAATGTTTAAAATTTTGAAAAACATCGGCTACCAAACCTTTATACAAGCTTCCCAAATTTTGTGAAGAAAAACCAAATGGATTTCTTCCAAGAAAATGATGAAAATACCAACAAACAAACATCCAATCAAAGCCATTGTTATCGCTAATAAAAAAAGGGCGACCTTGCGTATTTTCTTTTATCCATTTTTCGAAATCAAGCATCACCTTTTTTGGCTCATCAAAAGTAAGGGTTTCAGCTCTACTAAAACCAGATACTTGCAGAGCTGCTGGCACATATTTTTCGGAAATAGGCTTTAGTTGTCCATAAAATGTTCGATTCAACTGTTTATCAACAACAACTGCACCTAGCGAAATCATAGAAAAATCGCTAGGAATAGGTCCGTCAGCTTCAATATCTACCATGATATAGCTCATTGCTTTTTATTTTTTATTTATAAAAATTCCCTCTTTGCGAAGTCATATAATTATTTCCTAACACTCTTCTCAACAAACGAGAAGTACCTTCAATATCCATAAATTCAGGCAAATTTTCGTTGGCATATCGCAAATAAGCTGTTTTGTCGATATTTGTTTTTCTAAACACATTTTTCGCTCGTGCTTTATTTTTGCTAGCGTTTTTGTCCTCTTTTTCTTCTTTTTTAGATGCTTTTGTTCTTGAATGTTCATCTTGCAACCACATCAAATAATCGTCGAGCAACCGCAAAATAAAATCCCATTTGTCGTAAATGCTTTGTATCAATCCTAAATCTTGATGTGCGTCTTCAAAAATGCAAATCTGAACCGTATTGTGCACTTCAATTTCGCCACCTTGACTATCTTTTAAAGTCGCATACAGTTTTTCGTGCCAATTGTTTAAAACTAACTGACTCATAGCTGCCGTAATCACAATATATTGATGTGTTTCGGGAAACAAAGTAAACATAACTTCGGTCAATAAGACCTGCAAAGTGGCTGTTACTTTTGGCACATCATAATTTTTGTTGGCTTCAATATTCAAAATCACAAAACGCCCCAAAGGATAGCTTCTTGTAGGCACTTCCGCCTCGTTGATAGCCGTGTAAGTAAAGCCATTTCGCTCTAAGCTAAAAGCCGTTTTGAAATTGAAATAGCCTTTCGTAACAATGTCAAAAGTACCTTCACACAAGGCTAAATATACATCATTGTTTGGTTGTTTTTTATGGCTTTCGGTCAATGGCTTTTCAAATTTATGCAAAACAACTTGCATATCTCTACGTTGCATAACACTTGGCACAGGAGAACGGTGATTGGTTCTTAGCTTGTAATTGTGGTGGTCAAAACCTCGAATATTATAAGGTTTTCCATTGAAAGCATGGATTTGGTCGGGCAAATAATTTTGAAAAACCAAATCATTTGAAGTAATTTTCAATACATTTTTCGCTTGGTCAACGATTTCTACATTATGTAAAAAAGATAAATTAATATTTTCTTTTATTTTTGCTTGCAGCCTATATTTCGTGATTTGCTCAAATTGATTGGCTGCTTTATTAAATTCGTAGGTTGTTTTGATTGATAAATAATTTGATGCGACAATATCAATACCAAAAGCCAATTGGAAAAGCTGGTGCAATTCGTGTTTTACAAAAATAGCATTCGGATTTATCCAATTCAATTCTTCTAAAATAGCTGTTTCCGATAGTTCTTGCGTTATCATTCTTTCCAGCAAAGTTCGAGCTACCTCAAAACGGCTAATCATCATTTTTGACGACAAGGCATATAGCGGCGTTCTATAAAAATACTCGGCGTGGTCTATCAAATAATCGAGCAATAAATAAGGCGAGCTAACGACATGAACAAACACATTTTCGGTAGCATAAGTTTCCCATTGTTTAAGCGTTGTTATAGCATTGAAATGTCGGTCACGAGCAAACATAAAGCTGCTTTCTTTTTGCTCCAACAAAAAAGTTACATCACTTGCTTCTACTTCATTTACGCCTTTATATTTGAGCATTCGAGCAGAAACAGGCGTGTCTAACAAACTATTTGTATTGTTGTCTAGCTCTTCCAAATATTCGTAATAAGGCAATTTTTCTTGCCCTACCATTGTCAAGTTTTTGATGCGTTCACGACGAGGCAATAGCGATAAAACAGCTTCTGCACCCAAATATTTTTCGATATGTCCGCTCAATACTTGATGCTGAAAAAGCTGATTGCCTTCTAGTTTCCAAAAAATTGTAAAGGCTCTTTTAGGTTTAAAACGCTCGCTTCTCACCTCCTTCAAATCGCTTTTCACATCTAAATTTCGCATTACGGACGACTGCAAAGCTTCTCTATATTGAGATAAAACAACGCTTTGTATTTGTTTGTTTTTGTTGCGTAAGATATTCAACAATATATTGTTAGACGTTAGCGATTCAGAAAAAATCTCTTCGCCATTCAAAAATAAAACGGTTTTCAAATTGTCGAACCAAACATGATTTACGATATTTTTTTCTAAAATATCATCGGCCGAGCTAATGATAATTCGAGATGCCAGCTCTACATCTTTTGTGCGGCTAAATACTTGCACTTTCCAAAAATCACGGTTTGTAGTGAGTTTAAAAAACCATTCATTTATCCAAGTAACAATTTTTTTGTGGTACTCAGAATTTTCGTAACAACGCTTTGCAGTAATCACTAAAACATTTTCGCCATCCATCA
Organism: Chitinophagales bacterium; assembly: GCA_049613665.1. Taxonomy (GTDB): domain Bacteria; phylum Bacteroidota; class Bacteroidia; order Chitinophagales; family UBA2359; genus JBMZCV01. The sequence goes on from JBMZCV010000185.1 coordinate 3,075, forward strand.
AACGTCGCAAAAAAGCCGTAAATAACAAAGGAGCAACCTTATCCGTAATCACATCATCAATGAGCATATCGTTTCTCTTGGTGAGATGTTCTATGATATGATAGTCATTTACAGATAAAGAATATCCTGCATTTATAAGGTTTTGAGCCTCAACGATATGTATAGCAGTTGGCGAGCCTTTTTCATGTTCATCTTGTTCATATTTCCATGCCAAACTAAGCTTATTTTTCCAAACTACTTGATATTCTTCCCACAACTTTTCGTAGTCTTCTGGAATACTATCTTTATTGACTTTTTCTTCTATAGTTTCTTGTTGCTCCTCCACTTTATCGTGTTGTAGATACCAAAAAATTTCGAGCGAAATGAGCAGTGAAAAAGCAACTAGCGATGGAATATAGTATAACATTACAAATTCATATTCCACCAAAAAAATCTTTAAAGCCAAAATAGCCAAAAACAAAGCACCCAATGTATAGCTAAAATATTTGAAAAATAGGCTTGGAAAAACCCATTCTCGCCTCAAAACGACATCTTCATTTTTGTCCAATTTGTAAGCCAAAGATAACTTTGGAATGCTTATGGCTTCGTCTTCTTTTTTATTTACAAAAAAATAACCCACTTGATTGAGCAACATTTTGATGGTCGCATAAATGCCTACGCCAATCAGACTAAACATGAGTTCGGCATAGTCTTTTTGAAAGCCAAGCAAATATTCTCCTGCTTTAATCAATTCAAAGCTATCGAAATATTCGTGTAAAAAAGTGAGGACTAAAACAAATGCTAAAATAGGATTCCAATATTGATATTGACGAGAGCCAACACGCAAATTGCCCAACAAAAGTATGAGAAAAATGCCGATAATCGCTACTATAATGAATAAGAGTGTTTGCATATTTTTTAATTCGTGCTTAACCGTTTTTGTTTAAAACTTGATGGAAATAGCTAATTTGTGATTTTTTTAGAATACTTATAATCTCGTTTCTTTGTTGTAGATACGGTCGTGCGAAAAAACCATAGAATCGACCAAATTGCCCAATTTATTTTTTATTTTATAAGTCGTATTTTCTATTTGTGCATTTTTTTGGGATTCTTTCATCTTGTAATTCACAAACGTATTGGGAGCATATATTTTGTTTTCGTGCATCGGCAAATTGACATCAACTTTCGAAAAGTCTTCATTAAATTGATTGTGCAATTGCTGTTCGTCTGCCTTAAAAATATACAATATTTTTTGAGCCATTGCCTGATGTTCTTCAAGTTGTCGACGGTGATAATCGAGCAGCAAGTTGTCTTGATTACGTTGTTGTCGCACATTATTTACCGTTTCGTAGTTTTTTCTAACCGTATTTAGCTCGCACAAAGATTTTAGATATTTTTTTTGTCGCTCAAATTCATTGTAAATATCCATTCGCAACTGTCTGGCATTTTCAAATACATTTTGCAAAATTTTATCTAAAGAAGCTTGATATTTTCGCTTTGCCAGAGCCAAAGAAATCACTCCTAGCAATGTTCCAATGCCAATAACAGCAGCATAATAAAGTGCAGTAACATCAAAAGCTTTGCCTCGCAAATCAGCATTCACAAAAGAAATCAGAAAAATGAGCATCGCCACAAAAACCGTTAAAACTAGCTCATTAATTGTTGGCCGATTAAACAAACTTGGCTTTATGTGTGCTTCCTGTTTTGCCTCATATGCTTCCCAATTATAAGCAAAAGCTTTTGACAAAAAATTATGTTCTACTTCGTTTTGCAAGGTGTTTTTTATGCGTTTTAGGTCTTCTGCTTTCGTATCAATATCGGCTTCTTTCACGATAGTTGGCTCACTATTTTCTCTATGATTTTTGTCGATACAGCTCTGCATTTTTCGTCTTGCCTGTCGGCTATAAGCTTCCAAATTTTGCTTAATTCCTTTGTTCCACGTTTTCCATTTTGGCAAATCGCCATTTGTTCGCAAAAAGCCAAACTCTAACAATGAAGGTTGATTTTTGTCTAAAGTTTCGGAACAAGAACAATCGCTACCGCCCAACAACGCAAGTTCAATAGGTTCAGGATTTTGTAGCTTAGAAGCAATATGTTTTTGCACATTATATAGGTTTTCCATATAGCTATAAGCTACTTGTTGTACTTGCCTTTCATCGAGTTTTATTTTAATTAAATAATTTTTGGTTGCCAAGCTTTTGATAATATCTTCTTGTTCTACTATTAAGCTTAACAAAACAGAAAGCTTTATTAAATTTTGTTGCAAAATATCGGTATGACTCCACTGAAACGGAAAACGCAATAGCCTAAAAGTGTATTCATTTTCGTCGGCAAAAATTCCTAAATGCTCTGCAATACAGCTACGCAATGTGTCGGCAGGCGAAAAATTGTTGTAGCGTGAGGGGTCATTTTTTGTATTTTCGAGGCGTTTCAAAAACTCCTTTTTTATCTCTCCTACTAATTCAGCATCAATATAGTCAATATTTTTTGCAATTGTATATTGTTGAAAATCAATTTTTTCTGGATTTAAAAGCTGCCTTATTTCATTATACATTTCTCCAATAGTATTGGTCACTATTTCTTGCATCTTGAAAGACAAACGCTCAAAGCCAAAATTTACAACTTCTTGTTTGCCCAATTTTACCTTACTTTTCCAAATATTGTCTAACGCATTAATTTTTTCTTCTGTAATAAAAAAACGCTGTTTGTTTCGTATAAAACCTGTTGTGTCAAGCTCCCAACTATCTCGATATATTTTGCTTTTTTGAATATCTGGAATGGCATCATCTTCATTGACCAAATCGAGGGCAATGATATAAGATTGAATAGGTTTTTCATTCAGCCATTTGTTTTCTAAAAATAATTTACGAATCAGTAACATTTGCCCCGACAAGCTATCCTTAAAAGGCGACTGTGGATTAGCAGCAATATTGACCAAAAAGACGACTTGCCATTTGATAAAAGCAGAGCGTTCCAAGTGTTTACGCACTTCCATAGCAGCACGTTCTATGCGTTCTGTGATATTGTTGTTAGGCTCAAAAATAAGTTTTATCTTGTCTTCTTTTTGCAAAGGATACAAAAAAGGTTCGGCAAGTGCCATGCTCGGAATGCCTAAATGTAGATTTACAACAAAGGTTATCATATTTGATTTTTGTTTTAAGTACCAAGTACTATTTAATAAAGCATTCGTTTATTTGCTAACGCATTGACAATCAAGGTGTTAGCTTGTTCTGAAATGCCCAAAAACTTCTGAACGACTGCTTAGTAATATCAAAAAAATAAGTTCCCGATTTGAGGCAGAGATTTTTTGAGCTACAAGGCGAAAAACACAGTCATAGCCATAGCTACGGCGAGGCTTTTCAACGAAGTAGGTCAGAAAATGTCAATCGCAAATAAAGAAGTTATTTTTTGAACGTTACTTAAGTGCGTTTTTTTGAGAAAACCAGCTTTGTTCTATTTTTTATTCAGAAAAATTATTTGAAATAGTCGGTCGATGAATTTCGTGCTTGCCTTCAAAAGTAAGTGTTTGGTACTTTAGTTTATATTCTTGCATCATTGTCTCCGCTTTTTCTAAATATTCTCCTTTAATATAAGGGTCTTTTGTTCCATATACAAAAAAAATATCAGCTTTTTGAAAAATAGGCAAAGCTGTTTTCAAATTCAAATCTTCGGCTATCAAACCAGCCCACAAAACTAAACGATTGACTGCTACTTTGCCTGCTCCTACCCAACGGCTAACGGTTGTTGCTCCTTGCGAAAAACCTAAAACATTGATATGAATAGGCTGGTTTATTTGCGACATTATTTGCTCATACAAATCATTTAAATAATGCACATAATCTCTAATTTCATTTTCTCTATCTTCCGAAGTCATCCACGAAGCTACGATTTCGCCATTAAAGCCATTCCAATAAAAGCGTGACAAAGCTTCTGGAGCTACAACATAGTGTTTGTCAGGGTTTAATACTTTGAAATGTTTTATCATACTAGCAGCAGGCTGCCCATATCCATGACACACAAACCATACCTGTTTTGTCGTTTCGCTCAAATTTCCATAAGTATAATATCGTGCTGTTCGTGTTACTTCAATGTGATTTTCTGCAATCATAAATATTAGTTGCTTGATTTTTTATACCTCCTAACACTCATTAGTAAGTATTTTTTTGAGGATGATGATTTTTTTTTTGAAAAGAAGCTACAATATACTAATTATTGTTGCGAAAACAAAAAGTATTTTAAAACACTTCAAAACAAAATACACATTCTTTTTTTTATAAAAAACTGATAATTTATTCTTTCAATCACTAAGATGAAATAATTTATTTTTGCTATTTTGCAACTTTATAGCACTTTTTTTGTATAAAAACCTTGAACAAAACATATTTCTATCATTCTACTTATCACATTTCATCATGGCAAAATCAATATGGACAACTAATCAGATACCTGAATTACATGGCAAGGTAGTCATTGTCACAGGAGCAAATAGCGGTTTAGGCTATTTCACTACGCAAGAACTCGCTCGGCAAGGAGCAACTGTCGTGATGGCTTGTCGCAACCAACAAAAGGCTAAGTCAGCGATGATACACATTCATAAAGAAGTGCCAAAAGCTCGCTTAAATTTTATTCGCCTAGATTTGGCTAGTTTAAAATCGGTAAAAAGCTTCGCCAAAGAGTTTAAACTTGCCTTTGGTCAGCTTAATATTTTGTGCAACAATGCTGGCATTATGGCTATTCCACGTCGTGAAACCGAAGATGGTTTTGAAATGCAGTTTGGCACTAATCATCTGGGGCATTTTGCTTTAACGGCTTTGTTAATAAATATGTTGCGAAAAACACCAAAATCAAGAATCATAAATGTGAGCAGTATTGTACATCGCTTTGGCAAAATGAATTTTGAGGACTTGAATAGCGAAAAATCATATCAAAAATGGACGGCTTATGGACAAAGCAAATTAGCGAATATTTTATTTACTTTAGAGTTGCAACGAAGACTGACTGAAGTGAATAGCGATACGCTTTGTATAGCCGCACACCCTGGATATGCAGCTACCAATTTGCAAGGTGTAGGCCCAAAAATGACAAACTCAAAAATGGGAGAAAGTATAAATGCGTGGGCTAACAAGCTCCTAGCTCAATCTGCCGAAATGGGTGCATTGCCGAGCTTATATGCTGCCACACACTCGCCTATTTTGGGTGGCAATTTGTATGGCCCTCACAAACTCTGGAATACAAGAGGTTATCCTGTGTTAAATCACATTTCTAAGCAAGGGAGAGTTCCAGCAGATGGCAAACAACTTTGGGAAATGTCGGAAGCATTGACCAACATAAAATTTCCAGATTTTTCGGAAACCGCTTAGTAATGGCACTATTTAATATACACTTTATTTTGATACTTATGTATTGAAAACAGCTATTCTCACTTTGAAATAAAATAAATATTATAAAAAAACATTTGCTTATTTTTCTGTGTCAGCAATTAGTTTTTAAGGCCTTTTTTTATCAAAAGTTTAAACATACTATTTTTTTTAGGCTAAGGAGACCAATATTTCCTATTTTTATGGCCTTTTGAACTGAAAAATAGTATGTTTCTCCTATCAAAAAAGGTTTTTTTTTGTTAAATCAAGAATAGCTGTATTGAAAATCAAGATGTTAGTTTTCACAAATGAGCAACTTATTTCTAGCATTTCACTTAATACATTACTATTATCAATACATGTAAAACATTGGTTTTCAAATAATTGTAGCAGAAATAAGAACAACAAAAACAAAACGAATATGAAAAAAAGTTACTTTTTTATTTTAACATTTTTATGGTTAATTGCTGCTAGTTTAGCTTTTGCCAACAATGATAAGAATACTTTGGGAGCAAGGTCAGCAGCGATGGCAAATGTGTCGGTTACTTTTGCCGATGCCTTTTCGGTGTTTTCCAATCAGGCAGGTTTGGCACGTTTAGAGGGTATGACTTTGGGTGTATATGCCGAAAATCGCTTCTTGGTGCAAGACCTTGGGCAATATGCAGTTGGCTTTGCATTGCCTACCAAAAGCGGCACATTTGGCTTGGGTATCAACTATTTTGGCGGCTCATTATACAACGAAACGAAAATTAATTTGGCTTATGGTCGCAATTTGTTTGAAAAGTTAGCCGTTGGTGTAGAGTTCGATTTTATGTCTATTAATGTGAGCGAGTTTGGCAGCAAATCTGCTATAACATTTGGATTGGGAGCTATCTACAATCTAACGCCAGAATTTACAATTGGTGGCCATATCTACAATCCTTTGCGTTTGAAACTGACCGATGATGAAGCCGATTTATTGCCAACGACTATTAAGTTTGGACTTGCTTTTCAGCCAGCCAAAAAAATAACATTGATAGCCGAAAGCGAAAAAACATTGATGCAGCCAGCTATGTTTAAGGTCGGTTTGGAATATCGAATTATCGAAAAGTTGTATTTGAGAGGTGGCGTAGGTACACAACCAACAGCAATGTCTTTTGGCATTGGTTTAAATTTGAATAGTATAAATATTGATTTATCGGCTAGTTATCATCAAACTTTGGGCTATTCGCCACAAATTTCTTTTGTTTGGCAGAAAAAGTAATATACTATTGTCATGTAAAGTATATTTGTTATATCATTTATTTTTGCAATATAAATAATTGGCATTTTAGCCTTTTTATTGCATGTTATTTTATTCCAAAAAAACGACAA
>JBMZCV010000186.1:0-9755 GCA_049613665.1 Chitinophagales bacterium
CAGGTTTCTGTGCTTAACGCTTTTTTTGCACCAAAAGACTAATTTTTAAAAGGTCGCTCTTTTGATTTTCTGACGACATCTTTTGCACATAAAATATTAAAATACAATATTTTATTGCAAGTTATTAATTGCCATTAAAACGTTAAATCGGAAACTGCTGAATGTAGCATTTCGTTGAAGTTAACACATTGAGCATCAACGAATTAGCCGTTTATTAAATAGCAGTTGACACTTATGAAATGAGCCATAAAAAAAATTAATCTTCTTTTTTCGGCTTATCTTGTGTTGGGCGGTTACGTCGAGGGCGTGGTCGTTTTGGGCGTTTGTTTTCTGGCTCTATTTTTACATTTTTAGGCTTTTGTTGTTGCTTACTATTCTTTGCATTTCCATCTTTTTTACTATTTTTTTTATACGTATCTAATGGCTTTTTAGCTTTTGGCGTTGGTTTCTTTTTAGTCCCATCTTGAGGTTTTGAAGCTGTTCTTACTTTTGTCTTTGCGGTTGTTCTGCCATCTTTGACTTCATTATTTCGATTTGGCGTTGTTTTTCTACGGTTTTTAGGTGTTGCTTTTTTATTAGTCGCAGTTTCTCCATTCTTTTTCGGAGCTATTTTGGGTCTTTTTGTTTCCTTCGTAACTGGTTTTAAGCCTTCGCTTTCCATTTTTAGCTTTTGTTTTCTACGTCTGCGTCTTTCTCGATTTTTCTTACGCTTATCAGCCTCTTCCAAAGCATTCAGAGAGGTTGCTCCTACACCATCTTCAAAACCCACGGGATTATGTTGGTTTTCAGCAAAAATAAACGCCATCAAATCGGCAATAGTTTCGCCTTTTTGATTGAGAGCTTGTATTTTTTTGACTTGTTCTATACTCAAAGCACATTTTGTATTTGTTTCCGACAAAACATAATACATTTTTTTCTTAAAAATATCTTTTTTTACTAACCTTGCTGCTCCTTTTTCTGTCATCAAAGTATCGGCATTTTTCGGAAATGCTTTGATAGCGTCTAAATAAGAATCCAATTCATAATTTAGGCAACATTTGAGTCGGCCACATTGCCCCGAAAGTTTTGATTGATTGATAGCCAAATTTTGGTAGCGTGCTGCTACCGTCGAAACCGACTTAAAATCGGTCAGCCAAGTAGAACAACACAACTCACGGCCACAAGTGCCTATACCGCCAATAAGTCCAGCTTCTTGTCGTGAGCCGATTTGTCGCATTTCAATTTTCACTCTAAATTCTCGTGCATATTGTTTGATGAGTTCACGAAAATCTACTCGTTCTTCTGCCGTATAATAAAAAGTAGCTTTACGGCCATCACCTTGAAAGGCAACATCTCCAATTTTCATTCGCAAGCCCAACTGCCGAGCAATCACTCTGGCCAAAACCATCGTATTGTGTTCTTGTTCTTTGATGTCTTCCCAACGGTCGAGGTCATTTTCGGTCGCAATGCGTATCAATCGTGGTAAATCAGTATTTTCGGCTATCATTTTTTTTCGCATCTGCAAACGTACCAACTCTCCGCTCAAGCTAATTCGTCCAATATCATAGCCTCCTGTTTTGGCTTCTACCAATACCATATCACCCGTATAACAATCTATGTTTGTTATATTTCGAAAAAAAGCTTTGCGGCCACCATTTTTAAAACTCACTTCTACTATTTTGCAGGTGTCATATTGTGCCGAAAAAGGCAAGTCTGACAACCAATCAAATACATTCAATCTGTTACATCCTCCCGTACAACCGCCATTGCTTCGACAGCCTTTTACATTTTCACCATCTGCTAGTATATCTGTGCTGCATTTTGTTGAACATGAACTACACGCCATAATTCTTTTTTTTATTGTGTTAAGTACCAAGTGCTATTTAATAAAGCATTCATTTAGTGGCTAACGCATTGAAAATCAAAGTGTTATCTTGTTTTTCTGAAATACCCAAAAACTTCTGAACGACTGCTTAAATTCTTTTTTTTTGACAAAAAAAAATTTATTTCCTTTGTTTCAATATGTCTCCCAATTTGCTAGACATATACAAAAAAGTTATTCTTGCATTTGCATTTCGCTCAATATGTGCCGATGCTTTATTGAACATATCAAAAATTTGGTCGAAACCATCTAGTTTTAAAGATGTTGCTATTTGTTTTGCCAATTGTTTTTCTGCTCCTGCCAAAGCTATCATTTTTGTAGGCATCATTTTTACCAAAAGCGTTTGTCGTAAAAAGTACAAACAATAAGCCAAAAAATTCTTTTGATTTTCACGCCCCAAAGTCGCCAAATGTTCGGAATATTGCAACATCATAGCAATTTGTTGCTGCTGACATGCTCCTATCCAATTGAGCAATAATTGTTGATTATCATTATCGGCACTTCCTATCAAGTTCAAAGCTTTATTGATATTTCCCTCCGCTAAGATAGCAATTTGTTTCGCCTTTTCCATACTTATTTGATATTTCTGTTGCAAAGCAGTTTCTATTTCTTCATCTGGCAAACGAGGCACTCTCAGCAGTTGAGTTCTCGATAAAATAGTATTTAAAATCAAATCTTGCTGATGAGCCACCAAAATAAATAAGGTGTTGGGAGGCGGCTCTTCTATCAATTTCAACAAACGGTTTCCTTCCTTGCCCAAATATTCGGGCTGCCACATAATCAAAACTTTATATTTCCCCTCATTGGCCTTAAAACTGAGCTTATGAATGATTTGATGGCATTCATCTTTCGTAATATTTCCTTGCTTTTTTTCTGCTTTGATGTGCTGCAACCATTCATACACATTAAGATAAGGATTTTTTGCTAAAGCAACACGCCAATCTTTCAAAAAATTGTTGCTAGTGGCTTTGCTGCCTATTGTTGGGTAAGAATAATGTATATCTGGGTGAATAAACTTTTTCGATTTCAAACACGAGCGACACTTTCCACACGAGTCGATTTCGGTAGGTTTTAAGCAATTGGCGTATTGAGCTACCGCTAAGGCTAAAGCTAAATTGCCATTTCCTTTTGGGCCTAAAAATAGTTGAGCATGGCTCACTTTGCCACTTCGCACACTTTTTGTGATATATTCTTTGATGTGTTGGTGGCCAATAATGTCTGAAAATTTCATATATGATAGCCTTATTTAAACGAATGTCGTCTTTTTTTTGAAAAAATAACAAGTTTGCAAATACTTATGTTAAGTGCCAAGCATTATTTAAAACTGTTTTGCTTCGATAACATGCAAGCACTTTTGAGCAAAAATAAACCTTTCATTTTTAAAAATGAAATAAAAGCCTAACTAAGTGCCATGCACTAGGTGTTCAAAGACGATTCGTTGCTAACACATTGAAAATCAAGGTGTTAGATTCAACGAAATATTGCTTTTTTTTGTTCAACTGCTTATTATACAGTTTAATTTCGAAGAAATAAACTTTATCCTCAAATTTTCGTTATTAAACTAAGAGGCTGTTTAGGTTTTGTTTTTGAGGCTGAGAAAGCTAAATTTTTAATTCAAATTTTCTGTTTTTTGCGTCAGTTATTTATTGTGACACTTCAAAAAATAAAAAATTTGGGTAGAAAAAATGTTTTTTTAGTCAAATAATAAAATTTAAACAGCCTTTAAAAGTAATTGTTATTTTGAAAGGCAAGTTTTAGAATACCAAATATGATTTAATAAAAAAATTCAAAAATTTATTTTTTCACCACAAAAACACTAAGTGCCAAGCACTAATTAATATAGTCTATTTGGGCTGCTAATACATTGAAAAAGAATCAGCATATTAGTATTCTACATTTCGACATTTTATTTTTCTTGTTTGACTAAACTGCTGTAAAGATATGAAAGTTTCTGTTTATAGAAAAGCCCATTTTAATGCAGCTCACCGTTTGCACAACAAAAACTGGAGTGATGCTCAAAATAAAGCAATTTTTGGTTTGTGTAACAATCCAAATTATCATGGGCATAATTATGAAATAGAAGTAAAAGTAACAGGCGAAATTGATAAACAAACAGGTTATGTCATTGATTTAAAAGTATTGAAAACGATAATTAAAGAAGAAATTATAGCTCGTTTCGACCATAAAAATTTAAATCTTGATACAGAAGAGTTTAAAGATTTAAATCCGACAGCCGAGAATATTGTTGTTGTTATTTGGCAATTGTTGAAAGCAAAATTAGACAAAAAATACAAGCTGCAAGTTCGTTTGTACGAAACTCCTAGAAATTTTGTGGAGTTTCCTCCTCATTAGTTTTCTCTTTTAAATACCAAGCACCTATTAAAAATGAAAAAGACATCTCTGCAATAGAAATGTCTTTTTTTTATACTATATAAAATTTTGCAAATCAAGATTCTGCAAGGCAAATTTGCTAAAATAGTATATTTTCCCTATCAAAAAATGTTTCTTTTGTTAAACCAAGAATAGCTGCAAAAGAACTGAATATAAAACAATTCGCTACATACATTTGAAATCTTACCACGAATACACATTCATATATTGCAACAACTCAATAGCATCATGATATTCGGCTTTATACATTTCTCGCTTTTCAGCCATTTTTATAGCTTTTTTAGCAGCTTCAATTGCCTCATTTTCTCGCTCTAAACGATACAATAGCGTAGCATAAGTATAATTGTTGTAATATTCGCTTTCTATTTCAATAGACATTTGACACCATTTGATGGCTTTATCCAACATCTTACTATTGTCGATATTGTTGCAAAAAAGATAAGCTGCATCGCTCAAAAAAATAGGGTCGGTCAGATGTTTGCTCTCGACAAAGTCAATTACCATTTTTGCATATTTTCCCCATTGGTCAGTAGCCTGATAAAAGATAGATTTCATTTCGTATTCAAAAATAACTTGGTCAGAAACTTTTGCATCTCTCATAACCTCCAAAGCTTTAGTAAACAACTTTTTGTCACTCACAATGGCAGCCGTATTGACACTTTCTCGTATGGCATTCTTAATTTTTGCATTAATATTTTTGCCCTCATATTTTGCCTTATAATAGGTCAAATCGTCAAGCATATAATCAATGGCTTTGCTTTCGACATTAAGCGTAAAATCATATATAAATTTTCTATTTTGCTCCAATGCCATATCTGTTTGTGTTTCCAAATATTTATTGACATAAGTATTGTAAGGCTTATAATATTTTTTGCTCAAATAACTCATTTCATACAAATCTGTTTCACTAGCAGCGGCATTTCCATAGCGTTTTTTCAATACATCATATTTCTCACGGCTTTCATCTACTATAAAACTATACATATCGTCAATGTTCGTCATGTCATTTTGAACCGATGCTGTTGCTCTATAGCTTCTTTCTTTTGTATTGCTAGTTACTGGATGAAAAACGATTTCTTCCGTTACATCATCAATAGGTGCTGGCTTAGGCAATTTGCGAATTTCTAAGTTTTTTTGAGCATTTGACTTTATAGGTTTGACTTTTCTAAGGTCTGGAGGAAAGCTTGTTTTTTGAGCTTGTGGCGTGATGCTTATTGCAGGCGATTCGGGTACTGTTTTCTCTTCTAAAACAATGCTTTTGGGTTCATTATTGGCTACAATATCTATTTTTGCTTGTTTATTGTTATTAATCACTTGAGGCTCAGATTCATTATTATTTATCTCAATGACATATTCGGCCAATTCTTTCAGTTTTGAGCCTGATAATGAGCCTGTGTTTCCTCCCAAAATGCTACCATCAGGACGCAAAAAACGCATAGCTGGCAAGTGTGAAATATCCATGGCCATACAAAAATCTTCTCCTTCAGGCGTATCAATATCCACTTTTACACAATAGAAATTTTTGTTGAGAAATAAAGCTAAATCTGTTTGTGTAAACACATATTTATCCATTTGTTTGCAAGGTGTACACCAAGCAGCAGTTACGTCTATAAACAAAATTTTGCCTTGTGCCATAGCTTCATTATACATTTCTGGGCCACTTGTATAATCGTGAAAATTTACTTGAATAGCCTGCCCATTTGAAACGCTTTGCCCATAAACAGGACAAATCCATAGTACATTAATCAATAAAAACGTCCAATAAGTTGGCGAAAAAAAAGGTGTGTGAATTTGAGATGTCATTGTGATTAATTATTTGTATAGTATGGTTTTTAGCCATACACATTAATGTTTTTACTCTATTGTTGAGCAAAAAATGTGCCATTCAACACCCAATCAATTGACTTGATTGTATGTTAGCTGTCGCAATTGCTAGTGTAAATCTGTCTGACTACTTACTATTGAACAATTAGTGTGTTTTTTAGAAAAAAATGCTTTTTTCAACCAAATGATAAGTCTTCAAATAGCTAGGCAAAAAAACGACAAATCATGAAAACTAATACCTCAATTCTCAAGGCGAGAACATCGAGTTGTCCTATTATTAAATAGTGCTTCGCACTCAAAAAGTCTAATAATATTTTGTAACTTTGTCAAAATACATTCAAAAACAATGGAACATTTTAATGTTTGTTTTTTAAACGCTAATGCAATGTAAAAGTAATTTTTTGTATTTACAAAACAACAACACATTTACAAAAAAAGCTTGAATAAACAAAGCTTATAATGACAGCCAAATATAACTTTACACTCACATATGTTTATTGATACACATGCACACCTATATCTCAAAAATTTTGAGGCCGATAGGCAAGAAATGATAGCAAGAGCCTTAGAAAATCAAGTAAACCTTATGTTTTTGCCCAATATCGACAGTTCTAGCATAGCAGATATGTATAATTTGGTGGCCGCCTTTCCCAACAATTGCTTTGCAATGATGGGCATACACCCTTGTTCTATTAAGGAAAATTATGAAGAAGAGTTAGCTATTGCCAAAACAGAACTAGAACAACAAAAACAGCTTTTTTATGCTATTGGCGAAATAGGATTAGATTACTATTGGGATACTAGCTTCAAAAAAGAGCAGCAAGATGCCTTGAGAAGGCAAATTGAGTGGGCAAAAGAATTGCGTTTGCCTATCGTTTTGCATTGCAGGGATTCTTTTGATGACACTTTTGAGATTGTCAAAGAAATGAAAGATGAAAATTTGAGTGGCGTATTCCATTGTTTTGGCGGCACAATTGCAGAAGCAGAAAAAATCATTGCTTTAGGCGATTTTTATATGGGCCTTGGTGGTACTACTACTTATAAAAAAAGTGGTGACTTGCGAACAACCATTGATGCCATAGACCTGAAACATTTTGTGCTAGAAACTGATGCTCCTTATCTAGCTCCAGAGCCTTACCGCTCGGCAAAAAATCGAAAAAAAAGACGCAATGAAAGTGCTTATGTTGTAGCTACGGCTCAAAAAATTGCTGACATCAAAAATATAACACTCGAAACAGTAGCTAATGTTACTACTCAAAATGCCGAAACTTTATTTAAGCTGAAAAGTGTATTGCAATAAGTAGTATTTGTTATTTTGCTCATCAATGACATAAAAGATATGAAAAAAATAGTTTTGCTCATTATCCTTTTTCAATGTTTAGTTTGCGGTTCAATTTTGGCACAAAACCTTGAGAAAGAAGATGTTATATATCTCAAAAATGGTGGTGTAATAAGAGGAACAATTATTGAATATGTAGCAGACGGTGCAATAAAAATAGAAGTTGTAGGACAAAATATATTGGTTTTTGAGACTGATGAGGTCGAAAAAATGCAAAAGGAAGCAGTTTTGACATATCGAAAAAAGAAGCGAGGTGTTTATTTTAGCGAAAGCCGATATGCTAATCATAGTAGCTTTGGTATTTTGTTTTCACAAAATGATGGTGTAAGTTCAAGTATAGAAACGGTAAACTCTTATCGCATAAAACCTTATCTGAGTTTGGGCGCAGGTGTAGGCTTGATGTGGATGAATACTTGGCGGCTAGGCTGGGCTAGAGCAATGCCTATTTTTGTAGATGTTCGTGGCGATGTATTGCCAAAAGCACGCACAACACCTTTTTATTATACGCAAATTGGCTATGGTATAGATACTGCTGGTGAACTAAATGACGAGCGAAAAGGTGGTGTTTATTTTGCACTTGGTACAGGTATCAAAATCCGAACTCGCTCGAAAATGGCTTTTACCTTTGGCATTGGCTATATGCACCAACATCAAGAAATCAGAGAAACAGATTGGTGGAATGATGGGCAAATCATTGAGCGTTCTATCAACTATCGGCGTATTGCATTTCGCACAGGTTTTGCGTTTTAAATGCCAAACACTATTTAATAAAGAGCCTAAATTGTTGCTAACATCTTGATAATCAAGGTGTTATGTTGTTCTCTCAAATACCAAAAAACATCTGAGCAACTACATAAAAAAAATGTTTTTTTCAATTTCAAAAATATATTCTATTCCTCATGTTTGCTAAAGTTATTTTAATCTTACATAAATTACAATATCCAATACCTGGTTTTTTTACATTTGGCTTGTGGGTTGTCACTTTTTTTTCATTTTTGATGGGCAATAGCACAATAGGCTCGTATTTATTATACTTTTTAATGCTCAAAATTGTTGTGCAATTTAGTTTTATTGCTATTGTTGCCAAAAAAATGGCAGCACAAGAAAACCTTGAAGAAATACAAAAATATACCTCTCATACTCGTATGAAAACCACTCAAAATGGTATGTCTAATATGGCTGGTTTTCGAGAAATGATGGAAAAACAAGCGAGAAATATGGAGCAAAAAGCACAGCAAAGTTCCAATAGTCGACAAACTATTCACACTCCCAAAAGCAATGATGATTATATTGAATATGAAGAAGTAGAAGAGGAAGTTTTCTATAAAGGTTTGGAAATAGGCGATATTGTGCAAGTAAATGAGGGTACTTCTGACCCAGATTTTCCAGAATTAAATTTGTCTGGCTATCATGCTCGTATCAAAAACTTGTATCAAGAAGATGGAGTTTTGTTGGTTGCTATCACTTGGGATAGTATTTCATTAGAATCAATGCCGCTAAAATATTTTAGGCTGGCTAAAGAAAAAGAACTTGATTTTTTTGAGATGATTCTTGAAATAAGCGAAGTTTCGAAAGCTACTGCAAGAGATGCAATAGCAGATGTAGAAAAAATGAGACAAAAAATACGCATTTTGTTGGCAGATGATGAATAAAGTATTGTTGTCATCTTTTCGCATTTTCTAAAGGTGTTTGATTAAACAATAAAAGGTAATATGTCGAAAACTACATATTACCTTTTAGTATTTAAATCGTAACTATTTACGTTATGGCAATTTTGGCTAAAAAATACCTAAACAGTTACTTTAAATCAAACTCTTATTGTTTATTTAGCAATTCTATATCATCAACAAAATAGTCGGTGTCACCTTGCCAAGAAAATGCCTTTATTTTTTGTTTATAATGCAATGAAACTTTCTTACCTTCATATTGTTGCAGTCTTTCATAAACAGCTTCATCGGCTACCGAAAAGTTCCACAATTGCGTATTCATCAAAATGCTTGCTTCGCTATCGCCGCCTACTCCTCCAAGATTGAGCTGTCCTTCAATAGTTTTGAAAACAAAACCTTTTTTTGAAATTTTAGTTAAATAACCAGCTCTATTTCCTTCGCTGTAAGTCATATTACAAACTAAAAAATAGATGATAAGTCCGATTGTCAGTAATGAAAAAATTAAAGCGGTTGCTTTTTTAGCTGTCTGCATATTTTTTGTTTTTTTTGTTATGTTTGTTTAGTAAATACTCGAACAAATTTATTTTGCAAGCTATTGCACTGTAATCTAAGTAATTATATATTTTGAGAGTATTAGAAATGACATATTTCTAAAACAATAAGTGTCCATTCT
>JBMZCV010000187.1:0-9633 GCA_049613665.1 Chitinophagales bacterium
GAACATTTATAAGCTACTGATAATCAATAGTTTTATAGAGTAACAGGTCTAATAGGTTCTTCATAGTTTTCTAAAGGATTGTTGTGAATGATTTTTTTGTAACGAGCATCTATAAAATCGCTTTTAATACGATTAATGTCTAAAATTTCTATGCTGCTTTGATAGTTTTCTCCAAAAGATGCGATGCTATCTGCAATGCTAAGATTGTCGTTACACAAAGTCAAATAAATAAATTTTACTAAGCCATTTTGCTCAATATGTTTTTGCAGTTTTTTATTTTGCCTATTAAAATTTTCGTTTTTTGTTGATGCCTTTTCATCTGCCAAAATCAGTTTAAAATCTTCTAAAGTGGCTTTAAATTGTTGCGAATCAATTTTACCATTACTATTTTTTTCGCTATTCCATTTTACCTGAACAATATAATATACTTTGCCTTTGTTCACATCATTAATATCCAAAATAATATCGCAAGAATTGTCGCCATCACCATCTACAATATATTTTGCATAAGCGTGTGTTTGTCCATAAAACTTCAAAAACCACATTAACAAGGCAAGGGGCTTATTTTTCTCCTTATCTTTATGTGTAAATATTGGATTTGATATATCTTCCTCAATAATTGTTGCTAATTCGGAATCTAATTTTTTGTAAAAATCTGTGTTTAACATTTGTCTCTATTGGTTTAAAGTAATACGTTTTTATTCTAAAAACTTAAAAATCCTACAAAGCAAAAGCCTTACAAGCCTCAATATCAGCTTTTTCAAGCACAGGATATTGCTCTAAAATTTCATTTTCTGGCGTTCCAGACAACACAAATTCTAAAATTGTTTGCACTGTAATTCTAAAGCCTCGAATAGTTGGCCGTCCATTGCAAACACTTTCATCAACTGTTATTCTACTGATAATATTTTCCATGATAATTCCTTTTTTAAGTGCCAAGCACTATTTAATAAACGGTCGATTCGTTGCTAACGCATTGAAAATCAAGGTGTTAGTTTGAACGAGATGTATGCTTATTTTTGTCTAAGTATTTATAAGCAAATATACATCTTTTTCATTAAATAAAAAAACGTAATGTTATTTCAAAAATGACACTACGTTTTTCTTTTTTTTCTAAAATAATCCTACAAAGGCAAATTCCCATGCTTTTTCTTAGGCAATTTTGCTACCTTATTTTCTAGCATTTTAAAACCCTTCATCAATTTGATACGAGAATCGCTAGGATTGATGACTTCATCTACAAAACCTCTTGATGCTGCTCGATAAGGATTGGCAAACTTTTCGGTATATTCCGCTACCTTTTCGTCCAATTTCGCTGCTGGGTCTTCGGCGGCCGCAATTTCTCGCTTAAAAATGATTTCGGCAGCACCTTTCGGCCCCATTACTGCAATTTCGGCTTTTGGCCACGCAAAATTCAAGTCAGCACCAATGTGTTTCGAGTTCATCACATCATACGCACCGCCATAAGCTTTTCGAGTAATCATCGTCACTTTTGGCACAGTCGCTTCGCTGAAAGCATACAACAATTTCGCACCATTTGTGATAATGCCGTTCCATTCTTGGTCGGTGCCGGGCAAAAATCCGGGAACATCTACCAAAACCAACAAAGGCACATTGAAAGCATCGCAAAAACGCACAAATCTAGCACCTTTTCTCGACGAATTAATATCCAAAACGCCAGCCAAATAAGCAGGCTGATTGGCGACAATTCCTATACTTCGGCCGCCCAAACGAGCAAAACCGACAACGATATTTTCGGCAAAATCTTTATGTACTTCAAAAAACGAATCGACATCGGCAATTTCCGCAATCACTTCACGCATATCGTAAGGCTGTGTGCTGTTTGGTGGCAACACTTCTAACAATTTTGGACGACTCTCATCAGCTTGCATTTCATAAGGATAAACAGGTGCGTCTTCTTCGCAGTTTTGCGGCACATAGCTCAACAATTGTTTGATGTGCTGAATGCAATCTACTTCATTTAAACAAGCAAAATGCGTTACGCCAGATTTTCCTGCGTGAGCTCTCGCACCACCAAGTTCAGAATGCGTTACGGTTTCATGCGTCACGGTTTTTACCACACTCGGGCCTGTCACATACATATATGACGAACCTCGAACCATCAAAATAAAATCGGTGATGGCTGGAGAATATACCGCACCACCTGCACACGGCCCCATCACAGCCGAAATTTGAGGAATAAGGCCAGAAGCTCTTGTATTTCGATAAAAAATATCGGCATAGCCACCCAACGACATTACGCCTTCTTGAATTCTAGCACCGCCAGAGTCATTCAAACCAATGAGTGGAGCACCGTTTTGCATTGCCAAATCCATGATTTTGCAAATTTTTTCGGCATGAGTTTCTGATAAAGAACCACCGAAAACTGTGAAATCTTGCGAAAAAACATAGACCAAACGGCCGCTAATTGTGCCGTAGCCTGTCACAACACCATCGCCCATAAATTTTTGATTTTCCATACCAAAATCTGTGCAACGGTGAGTCACCAACATACCAATTTCTTCAAACGAGCCTTCGTCTAACAAAAGTTCTAAACGCTCTCTAGCCGTCAATTTTCCTTTGCTATGTTGTCGGTCGATGCGTTTTTGGCCGCCACCCAAATGAGCTTGTTCTATCTTTTGTTGTAGTTCGTCTAATTTATCTTGCATGAAATATTTTTTACTTTGTTTTTTTGAATAATTATTTTTTTGGGAATGTTCTTATTTCAATGGTTCTGACATTTACATTTTTTTATCAAAGACTTAAACATACTATTTTTTTTAGGCTAAAGCGGCCAATATTTGCCATTTTTGTAGCTTTTTGAATTGAAAAATAGTATGTTTCCCTTGCCAAGAGATATTTTTTATTAAATGGAGAATTGTTATAAAAAAATGCCCGAACCATTGTTATTGGGTAGTAATATCAAAACAAAAGTTAGAGTTATTTCTTTTCAAAATATTCTTTCAAATCTTCTGAATACATCTTATTTATGTTGTAAGTATCTTGAATAATAACATCTCTTTCTTTTGCTAAAGCACTATCGACAACAATAATAGTACCTTTGGAATCTTCTATTTTAATATAGCCTTCGGAATTTAACATTTTTATCAAATCTTCAAAAGATTTAATTTTAACTCCATTTATTTTTTTAATTACGATATTTTTTAATTCTTGATAGCCTTCATTCGAATCGTCAGATAATACAGATACTATGATGATTACATCTTCGACATCTGTTGGAGGATTTTCTTTCAAAGCCATCAATTCATAAGGAGTATCTCGATTTTGGAAAATAGAACGAGTATAGGTGTTTAGATAGTTTACACTTAATTTTTCAAAAATAAAGCCAGATTTAACATAATATGTTGGGCTTTCAATGCTACTATATTCGGCAATTGCAGAGCTTGATTTGGGAAGCGATAGCTTTACATCAATATTTTCAACTTTTCCATTTCTAAGAACTTTCAATTTTATCTTATCGTTGTAATCACTTTTTTCCAAAATATAAGCGAAATTTATTCTACCTCTATTTTTGAGTTTTATACTGCCATCTACATTTATATCTTCGCCATTGATTTGAACAAGCACATCTTCTTCCTCAATTATTTCATTTAAAATAGATTCTTTTAATACATTTTTTATTAAAACTCCTGATTCATTTTCATTCATTCCAAGCATTTTACGGTGTATTTTACTCTCCAGAGGTGTCCATTTTAAACCCAAAGATGGAATGCCATTATAAGAGCCATCTCTAATATCTTTGATAAAATGCTTAACGATATGTATCGGAATTAAATACCCTATGTTATCGGCTCTTCTTTGCCCTTGAAAAGCAACTCCAACAACTAAATTATTGTGAAGAACAGGGCCACCACTATTGCCAGGATTAATAGCAGCATCGGTTTGTAAAACTGTAAATTTTTGTTGAGAAAAAACATACTTATACATCTGAATTCGAGAAATTGTACCTTCCGTAATACTCACTTTATCGCCTCCCATCGGAAAACCATATACTTTTATTTGGTCTTGTATTTTGGGCATTTCCCCAAACTTTAAGGGAACTAGCTGTGAGGTGTCAAAGTCATCACTAAATTTTAAAATAGCTAAATCGTAATCATCTGATATATATTCCAACTCGACATTTATTTTAGTTGGATTATCGTCAAATCTCACTTGAATATATTTGTGATTGGACACCGCATGAGCATTCGTAATGATGCGCCCGTCTTCAATGATAAATCCTGAAGCAGATGTTCTTTTTATTGAGCCATTTTTCCACGGTTCTCGAAAGTCATAACTTTGCTTAGTTACAAAAATTTTTACTATTGATTTTTCAAAGTTCATTGCCTTAGCATTTGTAAGGCAGAAGGAAATAACAACAAATAAAATAAGTTTTTTCATACACGTTTTTTAACAAAAAAATATAATATGCGATTATAACGAAAGGCATGTTTTTTTGTTGTGAAAAGGCTTTAAAATAAAACTAACGACTTATTTTTTCGCTTTCAAAAACAAATCCATCAACTGCTCCGACTGATTGGGCTGCATACGGCCTGCCAAAATCAAACGCATTTCTCTTCTTCGCAAAGCCGCATCAAATTCTTGTTTTTCGGACTCTGTTTCTGGCAAAAGCGGAGGCAATTGTATCTTATTTCCCCACTCATCAATGCCCACAAAAGTCATAAACGCTTCGTTGCATTTTCTGCGTCTGTGAATGCCCATTCCCTCTGCATGAACAACAAGAGCGACTTCCATCGAAGTATTGAAAACTCGTGTTGCTCGTGCGGTTATCGTCACGATTTCGCCAATTCTAATCGGACTTTTAAAAGAAACATTATCTACCGCCGCCGTTACGCAAGTGCATTCTGCGTGTCGTCTGGCACAAATCGCTGCTGCAACGTCCATCCATTTTAGCAGATTGCCGCCCATCAAATTGTTTAAGGCATTGGCATCATTAGGCATCACAATTTCGGTCATAACGCTGACTGATTCGGCTGGTTTTTTAGCTATTGACATATTCTTTTTTTAGGTAAAACAATTTGCTCAAAAGTAAGTGTTGTTAAAAAAAATGAATAGCAAAGTTAGGAAAAAAAATGGCTTTGCATAAAGTATATAAACTTAAAGTCATTTGCATGATGAAAAAAAGCTTGTTTTTGCTGTTACTTAGTGTTTTTATTTGTGTTTGAAAAATTATGACTTTTTTGTGACTTTTTAATGCGAAAACGAAAATATTGATGTATATTTGCTTAATCATATAATTAAAATTTTATTGCAAAGTTGAACAACAATTTAGCTTTCATAAAAGTAGGCAAACTACCTTAGCTCAATCTTTTTTTTAGATAAACTAAACCTTAATTTTTAATAACACAACAGCTAATTGATACGGTTATGAAGTATTTTTTTATTTCAGGCACACTTTTTAGTATGCTTCTATTGCTTTCCAATTGTAGCAGTTCTTCTTATATTTCAAAGGCTTATCGAAAAGCAAACAAGCACAAATATTTGCAAGCAACTGATTTGTTAGAAAAATTGTCAAAACAACCCAATAAAACACAACTCATTGAACAAAATGAAATACTATATCATCTTGTTTTGACGACTTTGGCAGGCCAAAAAAATGATACAATTACGGCTATCGAAGAAGTAAAGCAAGCTTTTTTTAAGTATGAGTTTGTTGATTCTGTCGAAAAAAGCCGTTTGCAAGCTTTGCATATTGACAAAAACACGATTGCTCAAACTATGTTTGCTTATTATCCTGCCGAAAAACAAGCGGCCGATATTCTGAAAAAAAGAGCAGCACAAAAGCAAGAAATGTTCGATATATTATCGTTGCATACGGCTATGCCAGACACTTTTTCGCAACAGAACAGAGAAAATGAATATCTTCTTGTTTTGCAAGAAAAAAAGATGCTGCCTAACAATGTGAAGCTAGATTTTAATACTTTTGGCTATTATGGCGAGCATCTCAAAGTGTCTTTTGAATATGGGCAAGATAATAAAAACGTAGTAACAGACCATTCGAAAAGTGGCTTTAAACTCAATATGCAAGGCTTTGATGTAGGCAGATATAGTAGCAAGTCGGTGGATAATAGTTTAGCAGTTTTTGTCAAAATTGTTGAAGATTTTGTAGGACAAGACCCCAAAAATTATAGCGACATCTCAGGAAATATTACAGGATTTGCAGATGGTTTGCGTATTTTCGGCACAGGATTGCTATATGAAGGCGAAGCAGGCGATATTCCTACTCGTTATTATTATTCTAAAAACCATCATCGGCTCGAAATTTTTGAGAAAAAAGAAAATCCTTACCAAATCATGAATAATGAGCATTTGGCTTTTATACGAGCGTTTTATGCTGCTCAATTACTTGGTCAGTCTAGCGTTATTGATGTGAATAAATTTGATTTTCAGACGCATGTTAATCCAAAAAGTGGCTCTGAATTTAGAAAAGTAGTCATAGAGCTAAATATCAATAATGCTTTTAAAGAAGAGGTAGAAAAATTACATGAGGAGGTGCGAAAACTCTTGGCGACTTACGACAGTTAAAAGCTTATTTGGTTGCTTTTTGTTTAAAAAAGTATTTAGAACCATAACGAAGCTAAACAAATTATTAAATAAGCGAAAAAAGCTAAAGAAAGCTTGCTTCAAACAGAAAATGAGTAAGCCGTTAGCTAAAAAACATTAAATAGCTTGCTTTATGCTACATTGGCTACAAAACTTTTTTGCAATATTTTTCGTATTATATAAATAGAAAGTCAAATTATAGTCATTTTCATTTATTTTAAAATAATAATTTCTTATTTTATTTATGTATATATGCTTGATAATCAGGTGTTTGAAGTTTTTTGCTATTTTTTAAATTAAAAAAAAGTGATAAAAGTTGTTTTATTTTAATTTTTATTCTAAAATTTGCCTTTCTATAAGCAAAAAATAAACATTATATAAAATGCTTTTTGCTTTCAAAAAAACAATTACATTTTGTTTCTTGTATTTGTTAAGCAAAGAAATAGAGTGCATTTTTCAAAAAAAAAAGACAATAACAATATAAATATATGGCATCGAATTTAATGATAGTGGAGTCGCCTGCAAAAGCGAAAACTATTGAAAAGTTTTTAGGAGGAGATTTTACTGTAAAATCGTGTTATGGCCACATCAGAGACCTTTCTAGGGGCGATAAAGCGATAGATACTGAAAATAATTATACGCCAAGCTACGAAGTACCTAGCGATAAAAAAGCAGTAGTAAAAGAATTGCAAGACTTAGCGAAATCTTCTGAGGAAGTATGGCTTGCAACAGATGAAGACCGTGAGGGAGAAGCAATTTCATGGCATTTATGCCAAGTGTTGGGTTTGGAAGAAACTTCGGCAAAACGGATTGTTTTTCACGAAATAACAAAACCAGCTATTTTAAAAGCAGTACAAAACCCACGATTGATTAATCGCAGCGTGGTTGATGCACAGCAAGCCAGACGTATTTTAGATCGTTTGGTAGGTTTTAAGGTATCGCCTATCTTGTGGCGAAAAATTTCGAGTGGCACTTCGCTTTCGGCTGGTCGTGTGCAGTCGGTAGCAGTGCGTTTGATTGTGGAAAGAAGCGAAAAAATCGGCAAGTTTGAGATAAAATCAAATTTTGCTATTGCTGCTTTTTTTAAGCTAAAAGATGAAGAGACAGGCAAAACAGTTTTGTTTAAAGCTGATTTGTCGAAAAAACAAAAAGATATTGCTACTGCAAAGGCATTTTTGGAGTCTTGCAAAGATGCAACTTACAATATTACAAATATTCAAGTAAGAGATGGCAAAAAAACACCGCCACCGCCTTTTACAACTTCTACTTTGCAGCAAGAAGCGAGCAGAAAATTAGGGTTTTCGGTTTCTCGAACTATGATTGTAGCTCAAAAGCTATATGAAGCTGGAAAAATCACTTATATGCGTACTGATTCTACGAATTTGTCGGAGACAGCACGAAATGCAGCAGCAGCCGAAATTGTGAAAAACTATGGTGAGCATTATTTGCAAACAAGGGTTTTTAAAACGAAAGCAGATTTGGCACAAGAGGCTCACGAGGCTATCAGACCAACATATTTTGAGCAGCCAGAAGCAGGAAAAGCCGATGACCAAAAGAAACTGTATCGCTTGATTTGGAGACGTGCGGTAGCTTCGCAAATGAGCAATGCTTTGCTAGAACGTACAACTGCAAAAATTTTGATTTCTACGAATCAAGAGACTTTGCAAGCAAAAGGAGAAGTTTTGAAGTTTGATGGTTTTCTGAAACTTTATAGAGTTTCGGCCATTGATGAGGAAAGCGAGGAAGACGACTCTGGTATGTTGCCACCGTTGCATGTTGGCCAAGATTTAGAACTGAAAGCCATCAATGCAACCGAGCGTTTTAGCCGTCCGCCAGCTTTGTATAATGAGGCTAGTTTGGTGAAAAAAATGGAGGAGTTGGGCATCGGCCGTCCATCTACTTATGCTCCGACTATCAGCACGATTCAGAATCGTAAATATGTGTCGAAAGAAACACGAGAAGGCAGATTGCGAAACTATGAGTTTTTGAGCTTGAAAGGTAAAACTGAAAAGCAAGCCAATGAAATTGTGGAGGAAACAAAGCAAGAAACAACAGGTGCTGCCAAAAATAAATTGTTTCCGACAGATACAGGAAAAGTTGTCAATCGCTTTTTGATGAAGCATTTCGAAGATGTTTTCGATTATGGTTTTACGGCTCAAATAGAAAAACAATTTGATGAAATAGCGAAAGGCGGCAAGGAATGGCAGTTGATGATTGATGATTTTTATCAGCCATTTCAAAAAACAGTAACCGATACGATGGAAAATGCCGAGCGTGAAACAGGCGAGCGACATTTGGGCACTGACCCAAAGAGCGGAAAGCCCGTTGTAGCACGTTTGGGGCGTTATGGTGCGATGATTCAGATTGGTACGGTAGAAGATGAGGAAAAGCCAAAATTTGCGTCTTTGCGTCCGCCTTTGTCTATCGAAACGGTGACTTTTGAACAGGCGATGGAATTTTTTAAGCTACCAAGAGTAGTTGGCCAATTTGAGGAAACAGATATGATAGCTGCCGAAGGGCGTTTTGGGCCATATATCCGCCACAAAAGCAAGTTTTATTCTATCAAAAAAGATGTGGCTTCACCGCTCACGATTACTGCCGAAAAAGCTATTGAAATCATTAAGGAAAAGCGAGAGGCTGATGCCAAGAAGTTGATTTTGGACTTTTCGGAGCATGAGATTCAGGTGCTCAATGGTCGTTATGGGCCATATATCAAAGCTGGCAAGAAGAATGTAAAAATTCCGAAAGACAAAGACCCTGCTACATTGACGCTAGAAGAATGTCAGGAGCTGGCGGCAAATGCTCCTGAGAAAAAATCTCGACGAAAAACGGCTGCCAAAAAACCTGCGGCTAAGAAAAAGCCAGCAGCGAAAAAAACAACGGCTAAGAAAAAGCCAGCAGCAGCAAAAAAGCCAGCAGCTAAGAAAACGACAGCGAAAAAAACAACGACGGCGAAAAAGCCAGCAGCAGCTAAGAAAACGACGACAAAGAAAGATGCAAAATAGTATTTTGTTGTTTTTAGTCAAAAATGTTGCAACGTAAATACTTACAAAATTAGAATAAATAAAA
>JBMZCV010000188.1:0-9622 GCA_049613665.1 Chitinophagales bacterium
ATATTGGCTGCCTTAGCCTAAAAAAAATAGTATGTTTAAACCTTTGATAAAAAAATGTATAAATGACCGAACTATTCAGAAATGATATTTGGATAAAAAAGCAATAAATTGAAAATTATTGTATTTGAATTTTTGATAATGAAAATATGTCATTTATTGATTTATTCGCTTTCAAAAGCATAAAAATCTCATAAAATTGAATTTAAAAATAAAAAAAGTCTTTCATAGTATATCACAAAAAAGAATACAAAAATAAAAATTATTGCAAACCTTTTGTTTTTTGTAGCATTCTATTTGTTTTTAGCCACATTTATTTTGTTACAAAATTTACATATTTTTTGTAATATGCAATATTTGGTTGTTTTATCATATGTTATTATTACTGAAAAAACAAGAAATTATATTAAACAAATTGCTCATTAAAATGCAAATTTTGTTTATTCAAACATAATAATTAACTTGTCATTACTTAAATGCTTGTTAAAGCTTTTAAACTATAGTAGTCATTTGTCTGATTTTGACTAATCTAAAGATAAGTTATAAGTAATGTCTATGCAAATTTTTTGCTATTAAATATATGATTTATCACACATTTAATAAATTTACTAAATTCACTTAAATTTACTCAAATGAAAAATCCAATACAATTTGAAGATGAAAAACATAAAACATCTTATGAAGAATTGCTAGACTTATTTGAAAACTTAAAAAAAAGAGGAGGAAGTGCCGAAAAATTTTGGGAAGATTGGGTGCAAAAAAAGGGGATTAAGTTTTTTAGTAAAACAAGTATTTCTAATACTAAAAGAGGCAAAACAAATGCAATGAAAGTAAGGCAACTTGGAGTGCATTTGAAAAAATATCTTGTTTTTTTGGACAAAACAAACAAAAATACCACAAATGAAACGCAGCTAGAGGAAGATGTGAAAACAACAAATAAAACTAGCGATAGTTATTCCATTGATATGTCTGAAAAACTAGCTTTGTATTGCAATCAATCGTTTTATCTCTATTTTTATGATGCACTTGTGAGCCAAAAAGAAGGAGTATTGGCACGAGCGATTTTGCATATTGAAGATTTTCAAAACAAATACGAAGCTAGTGTTAGATTAGTTAATTCGGGCAAAGGCACGCATTATAGAGGCACAGTTAAACTACATGTTACAAAAAACTATCTTATTTTTAGGCTTCAAACAGAAAAGACAAAAGAAAAAAATCTACATATCAACGTTATCATCAAGCCCCAACGAGTATCTGAAATAGCAGTAGGCGTATATTGCAATATTGACGATGCAGGAGCTTTGCGAGCTGGCAGCCTTATTTTGACACATTTTAAAGGCAGCGACACCAAAAAGATGAAAGCCATTTCGCTGCCTAAAAACGCAGAAGCATTCCAGAAATTGGATTGTAATATTCCACTCTTTTTAGAGAAAAAAGAATTAAACTACTTAAAGGTAACGAAAGGAATTTATACATTTGAGGGTTTGCAAGCATTTTTTGACAAGCAAAATAACAAGAAATTACAGGCAAAGCAAGAAAATATGAGTATCAATCATATATTTTTGGCTGCTCCTATGTATTCGCTCACAGATAATTCAGCTTTGAATTATATAGATTTTCGCAAAGATATGTTGGAAGTAACTACCAAATTGAAAAATGTTTTGTCGTGTGAGGTGCATTATGCAGGACATAATCAAGCTACCGAAAATGACTTTTTGCATCCACCTTATGCACTCAAACAAAGCCTCGAAAAGCTAGATAAAACAGATGCTTTTGTGCTTATTTATCCAGCAGCATTGCCATCGAGCATTTTAGTAGAAACAGGCTGGGCGTTGGCCACCAACAAAACCTGTTTGTTTTTTGTGCATCAAGCTGTTGAACTGCCTTATATGTTGCGACAATGTAGCGAATATGCTAAAGCTAAAGTTACTATCGTAAAATATAGTGAGAACCAAGAAATATTAGATTTTATAGAAAAACATGAAGCTCATTTATTTTAAAGCATCAATAATATTGGGACTGATTGGATAAGGATTCAAAAAATATTTCAAATTATGAAAAAAACAATCTTATTGATTTTTACTTTTTTACTAAAAAAAATCAACACAAACGAAAATATTGCACTACCTTAACAAAAAAAGTGCTAATTTTGCAACCATTCAAGAATAGCAAATTATACCAAAGGAAATATGTTGAATAGAAGGTCTTTGAGAATAAAAGTCATGCAAAATCTGTATGCACAAGAGCTAAACGAAGGTTTAAACTTGTTGGGAGTTCAAAACAACATCAAAAAAAGTGTGGAAGAAGTACATCATCTATATTTGTTGTATTTTTTGTTGATGAACAAAGTAGTTGAACATATACTTGTGAATCAAGAAAAACGTAGTCGAAAGTTTCGCCCAACCAAAGCTGACCAAACCATAGATACAAGGATAACAAAAAATGCGTTTTGCCTTTTTTTGAAAGAAAATAAGACATATAAGTCAGCTATCAAAACAGCAAAACTCAATACCTTGATAGATAATAGCCTTGTTGTTAGCTTACACAAAGCATGGGTAGAGTCGGAGGCGTATCAAGATTACACGGCCAAAATGACGCATACCGCAAAAGATAACAAGCAAATCTTAGCGTATTTGTGTAAAAAAATCATGCCTAGCAATGAGCTATTTGTGAGTTTGCTCGAAGACCATTTTGTCAATTTTATTGACGACGAAATGATAATTATCACTAATGTAGTGAAGCAAATTCATGCTTTCAATCTAGAAAATGCAGAAAATTATAGCCTTTTTCCAAAAAATGGACAGCTTGCCGAAAAAAATAAATTTGCTCTCGAACTTGCTTTCAAAACACACAAACACAACGCCAAATTTGTCGAACTTGTAGAGCCACAATTGAAAAATTGGGAAATAGAACGAATCACACGCATAGACATGATTTTGATAAAAATGTCTTTGTGCGAATTTTTGTACTTTCCATCAATTCCTATCAAAGTATCAATGAACGAATATATTGATATTGCGAAAACGTATAGCACACCCAAAAGCAAAGACTTCATTAATGGTATTTTGGATAAAGTCATGAAAAAAATGACAAAAGAAGGCCGTATCAAAAAAGAGGGGAGAGGTTTATTGGGAACATAAGTTTTTATTTAACCAAACAAGAGAAATAAATTACTCATTTTGGTTGCTAATGTCTTAATTTTTAATGTGTTAGCAACCAAAATGGATTATATTAATTAGTGCTTGTCACTTATCATTTATTTGTCATTGCAACTGCTTGAATAATTCTATTTTTTGTTGGAAAATAAAAAAGAAAAATATTCAAGAATCAAATTTATGTCAATTTTTGAGTAAATAATTCAATGTATTGCATAATTTTTACAAGTATATTTTGTTGAAATAGCGATTTTAGCATATAAAAAACGATTTTATCTATTTTTTTCTTTGCAAAAACTATTATTTATCTGTATATTATGAAGTGACGTTAGGATAAAAAAATGTCTAAAAAAAGAATTTATATAGCAAAATAATAAAAATAAAAAGTCATGCAAAAGTCAATATATATTATCGCTACATCTATATTACTACTACTTTTTTTGGTTTTTACCAACTGTAATAATGAAACTAAAGAAGTAGAAAAAACTTCAAATACTCAAACTTCTAAGGTTGATAAGGTATTGGCAGAAACCAAAAAAATAGATACTTTGGCAGTAGCTACTGAAACTGCTAAGGAAGCGAATGCCGCAAAAATAGCGGAGGAAAAGGCGGCTGAAGAAGAAAAAAAAGCACTTGAAAAAAAAGCTGAAGAAAAGAAAATAGCAGCAGCGAAAGCTAAAAAAGAAAAGGCAAAAAAGGCTGCTAAAAAAAGAGAAAATGACCGAGCAAAAGCTAGTAAAAAGCCTGTGACACCACCTAAACCAAGCAGAAAAACAGCAAAAATAAAATTTGCCAATCCAACTTATGATTTTGGTATGATAGCCGTTGGCGATAAGATAGAACATACTTTCAAGTTTACGAATACAGGAGCTGTGCCGCTTATCATTAGCGATGCTAGTTCGACTTGTGGCTGCACCATTCCAAAAGCACCAAAAGACCCTATTATGCCAAGCGAATCGGGTGATATTCATGTGATTTTTGATAGCACAGGCAAAATAGGAAGCCAAACGAAAGAAGTAATTCTGACAACTAATGGCTCGCCAAAAATTGCGAAAGTACGTTTGAAAGGTACGGTTGTAACAGAAGAATGGCTCAATCCACCAAAACCAAAAGAGGAAGTTAAGCCAATCAAAAAAGATGCTAAACCAGCTAAACAAGATTCTACTGTTGCCCCAAAATAAAAATAAGTTTTTACGAAAAAAGAAAACCTTCATACATAATACTTTGTATGAAGGTTTTTTTTATATTGTAAAAGGCTGTTTTGATATGAAATAAATTTGTTATTTTATAGTTATAAGTTTTAGTGTATTTTTAACCAAAAATGTTTTTGATGAACTAACGATTTTTTTTTTTAAAAGTAGTCAAGCAAGTTGATATTACAAATCTAGCAACGAATCGACCATTTATTAAATCGTGTTTGGCACTTACCCTTATTGTTGTAATTATTTAGTTATGAAATATCCTCCTAAACCCATTCTTTCATTTAGTATCACCATTACTTGTTTTCTATGGTGTTATTCTTGCAATATTAGCCTCGAAAATCAAAATAAAATATCACCTCACGCACCAATAGAATTTGTTAATTACAATAAGATTGGCAAAAATAATTTGAACGGCTTGCTTTCCAATATATGCTTGCCTATTGCTGTTTTTATAGGTGATATAGAAGAAAAAATTAATACTGAGATTAAAAATAACCAAAGTTTGCATCAAGATACTGCATTTAAGACAGGCAAGAGAGCAAAAATAAAATTTATTTATCACAAAGTGGGCGTAAGAAAAACGGCTGATTTTGAGATAGATGTAAAAGATGGTTATATTTATGCTCGCTTGCCTTTGCACATTGATGTAGGATTAAAATATGGTTTGAATGACGAAATAGCTTTGGCTCGAAAACCAATAGAAACTGCTGCTTATATTGATGTATATGCTCGCACAAAAGTAGAGCTAAATGAAGCTTGGGAACCTATCGTTAATTTGGAAGTGGTTGATTACAAATGGATTACATATCCAAAAATAAATATTTTGAAGCAAGAAGTAAGTGTTACGAAAATAGCTGAAAAACGCATCGAAAAAATTTTACCTCACCTTTTGCCAAATTTAAATGAAATAGTACGCCAAAAAATAGATATAGAAACACCACTTCGAGCGGCATGGATTGCTATGCAAGAACCACAGCTTATTGCTCAAACGCCACAAGTTTGGCTAAAAATGCAGCCTTTTGAAGTTGCTGTTTCGCCTTTGCAAGCACAAAAAGACACCTTAAAAATTTCGGTAGGAGTAAAAGTTTTTGCTGAAACTATCATTGGTCAAGAGCCTATGTATCATCTCAATACAAAGCTGCCGAAACTTTCTTTTCTCGACAAATTGAAAGACAATTTTCATATTCAAATGACAGCTTCTGTGAGTTATAAACGAGCAAGTGCATTGGCAAAAAAAGAATTGATTGGTTATAAACAAAACTTTTTGAAAGGCAAATATCATATACAGGTAAGTGATATTGAGATTTATCCTAGTGGTACTAAGCTTGTGGCTAAAGTGGACATTGAAGGCTCACTCACAGGCACAATTTACTTGAAAGGTAAGCCAACTTATGATGCTGAACTTGGTAGCTTTTATATTAAAAATTTTGATTTTGATATAAAAACTGCTAATATGTTGGCAAATGTGGCCAATTGGCTGCAACACAAAAGTCTGGTGAAAACTTTGGAGAGTAAACTCTATTTTCCGCTAGATGAAACGATGGATGAAGCGAAGTGTCAGTTACAAGAATTGCTGAATAATCAGACCATTGGCCGCAAAAGAAATATCGTATTGAATGGCGATTTAGAAGAACTCGAACCTGTGCAAGTAAGCCTAACCGATAGCGAAATTAAAGCAACTGTGATGGCAAAAGGCAATGCCGAAATGTATATCGGCATTGATTAGTGAGGAAGAAAAGCACTGTAAAGTAAATTAATTGTAGCTCATAATAATTTTTATAGTACCAATCTTGCACCTTTTGTTTGTATAATTTCGGTGGCTACTTCTTGTGCAATGTGTCCCATTTCCAAGATATTTTTATTATTTAATAAGCCATATAAAAAACCTGCTAAAAAAGTATCTCCAGCTCCTGTCACATCTTTAATTTTCTTTTTGTCGATGAGTTGAGAGGCAATATATTCGGATTTATCATTGATGCAAATAAAAGCTCCTTTTTTGCCTAATGTGCAAACAATGGTCTTATTTTTTTTCGCATTTAATGTCGCTATTGCCTGTTCAACATTTGTCATATTCATAAGCGATAACAACTCATTGTCATTACTCGCAATAATATCTACATATTCGATAACGAAATTTTTATTTATTTTTTTGGCTACAAAATCGGACGAAAGTGTTATACCTATTTTTAGTGAAGGATTGTCGGTTTCTTGAATTTTTTTGGCTATCGCAATAAATTTTTCAATCAAAAGTGGCTCGCTATTAAACAAATAGCCTTCAAAAAATAAGTATTGAGTCTGCAAACACAAATCTGTAAATCGTTGGAGACGTATATTTTCTAAACTTTTGAAGTCGCTCCAATACGTTAACATTGCTTTGGAAAGCTCGGCTGTTGCTATCGAAACCGACAAACAATTTGCGGTAGTGCTTTCGAATGAGTGTACAAAATCGGTGTTAACATCTACTTTTTCAAGCTCTTGTTTATATTCCAAACCTAAATTATCGGTTGCCATTACTGAAAGAATAGCCGACGATATAGGTGTTTCCTTTCTTTTTGATAATATATTTAAATTGTAAAGTGTATTTGTCAGTTGGCCACCTGATTTTTTCATAAAAGAAGTATTTTGTTTTGCCAATTCAGTTTTAAAAAAATGCAAGTCTTTGAGGCTTTCAATAAGTTGCCATTCTTTTAATTGATGTTTTTTTGCGAAGTCAGCACTAACTTTTTCGTAAATAAAATCGACAATAGGAGGCTCAGTAACGACTGTAAAATTAATTTTTTTCATAAAAAAAAGAAAAGTGATATATGAAAGATATGTTGTTTTCGCTAGAAAAGTAAGGCTTTTTTGCTTAATTTTATTTTTTTTTATCAGAAAATGCGTAAAATAATATGATTTGCGTCATCTTAATGTGTGTAAGTTTGAATGAAGCTGCCAAGTAAGTATTCAAATAAATTTATTCTACAAATTGTGAAAACTAAGATACTGATTTTTAAAAAAAAAAGATATTGGCACAAAGTAGAATAGCACTTGGCACTTACCTTATCCATTTATTAACAAAATAAGAAGAAAATGAAATTTTTAAGTCAATTGTTTAGTATAGTTCTTTTTTTATGTTGCTCTTTCACAACATTTGCCCAAACACCTTATGAACTTATTTTTGAATTAGATCAGGTTTTTTATCACACAACATATAATCAACTTGCTTTGCCTGTGTCTTATAATAGTCCAAGTGGGATTCAGCATATTGAAATGGAATTTATGTTTGATGATACCAAAATACACATCAATGATATTGTGCCATCGCCACAAGGAAGCATAGATTCTTTTGTTGTGAACTTTTCTTTGCCTACTCCCAATTATTTTCAAGGTATGGCTCATACAAATAATGGTTCTCAAACAACACAACCTGTCTTGTATATTCTTTTCGACCAACTGACAAATGAGGCAATCAACCCAAATATGTTGAGCAATGTAGTAGCCACAATTGATCAAGAACCGACGAATACACGAATAATTGCATCAGATTGTGTAATAACAAATGAGTTTGAGGCTAATTTTGATGTACATTTGATTGCTATGAATTGTGATAATACCGAAAATCCTGTTTTAGCTTTTGAAGTTATTGGTGATAATCCTAACATGACTTATTCTATGGAAGTGTTTTCGCAAAATACTACTTTAGGTATTAATGTAATTCCAAATATGATAATGGGCAATGATACTTTTCAAGTCACAATTGATGGAACTTTATCACCTAGTGGAGACTTTTTTACTTTTATTATAGTAAATGGAAATGGCAAAAAAGTGAGTATAGATAAACCTATTTATGCTTGTGCTGCTCCAGATCCTTGTATTGCAAGTGGTGGCGAACTGACAGGCGAAGGCAAGATTATTTTCATAAAAGGGGAGTGTCCTAGCTTTGTTTCAGGAGCTGTGCAAAATGAAAGCCTTGCTAATTGTGGTGGTGTAGCACAAAAGTTATACTTATTGTTAGATTCTTTTAATTATATTCAGGCGGCAAGCACAACCGTTAATTTTGAGAATATTTGTGCTTTAAAAACAGAGCAGTACAAGGCTGTTCATTATATTCAATGTTCGGCTAATACACCAATACAAGATATTTATGATATGTATCTTCATAATCCAGGCAATTTGAGTACCATAAATCCATATAATTTGGTAGGAGGTTGCAAAGCACTTTCAACAACGGTCGCACACAAAATTATACGATTTGCGGAGCAACCGCCAATTTTTGGAAATGATGGAGCTATTAAGTGTTTAGATGATAGTGGCAATGTATCAGATGGATTTTTTGAAGGTTTGAATTTTGCATGGAGTCATGCACCAAATTTGAATGAGTGTGAGGCGACAAATTTGGGTTTTGGCGATTACGATTTAAGCATTAGCTGGAGCGATGCAGGTTTGGGACAGCCATTAAATAGAGTAGCACATTTTAGTTTGTATCCGCCTGTTGTTTTTTCTGCGAAAGCGATTTTAAGTGGTGCTTATGATGTCGCAGTTGGAGGTATGAGCAATTATTATGTAGAAAATCAATTGTTGCCTTATGAGCAGCCTTTCGCACAAGCACCTTGGTATTATGATGGCACAGAAACAATAGTAAATCCAAACAATAACATAGTTGATTGGGTGTTACTTGAAGTTCGAGATGGAGCAGACGATTTTATGGTAGTCGAATATCAAGCAGCTTTGCTTTTAGATGATGGAACTATTGTGGGAGCTAGTGATTTTAATACAAATCTCAAATTTTATGACCTTTTGCCTGATAAAGCTTATCATGTATCTATCAAATCACGACATCATGTAGCCGTGATGACAGAGCAATCTTATACTTTAGGAAATAGCCCATTGATTGATTTTCGAAATGCCAATATCGTATTAGATGGCACTAACCAGCTAAAATTGTTGCCTAATAATTTGTTTGGTTTGCTAGGAGGCGATTTTAATGCTGACGGTGTAGTAACAATAGCTGATTTTAATATTTACTTAAAGCAAGCTGGCGACGAAAATGTATATGCTGCTGCCGATACTAATTGCGATGGTGCAGTAACAACAGCCGATTTCGATATTTATTTGAGCAATGTTAGCCATCTTGGTGTTATGCCGATTTGGTATTAATGGCTAAACAGAATTGATTTTGTAGTCGTTATTTTTTTTGGGGGAAAATTTATAACTTCAAAAATACTTTCGTTTTCAAACCTGTCAGGTGGGGTGTCGAATTATGCAGTATTATGTACTACATAATTCGCC
>JBMZCV010000189.1:0-9453 GCA_049613665.1 Chitinophagales bacterium
GGCGAATTATGTAGTACATAATACTGCATAATTCGACACCCCACCTTGAAGGTCTGAATATGAAGTTTTGAATTTAAAAAACAAAATATGAAAATCGCAATAATAGGCTTAGGTTTAATAGGCGGTTCATTAGCCTTAGACCTAAAAGCAAGAGGATTTACAAACCATATTATAGGTATTGAACACAACGAAAAACATCGCCAGATTGCTCTGAAAAAAGGCATTGTCGATGAAATTTGCGAACTAAAACAAGGAGTTGAAAAGGCCAATTTAGTCATTTTGACGATTCCTGTCAATGCGATTATCAAGGTATTGCCAACTGTTTTAGACCATATTTCAGACTATACAACAGTTGTTGATATGGGTTCTACCAAAACTCAAATTATCGAAGCGGTAACCAAGCACTCCAAAAGACGCAACTTTGTGGCGGCTCACCCAATGGCTGGAACAGAATATTCTGGCCCAACAGCAGCCATTTATCGTTTGTTTGATGGCAAGCCAGCTATTATTTGCGACAAAGAAAATAGCGATGCCGATGCAGTAACTATCGTAGAAGGAATGTTCCAAATTTTGAAAATGTCTATCTTATATATGGACGCTCAAGAACACGATATGCACGCTGCTTATGTATCACATATTTCTCATATTAGTTCTTTTGTGTTGGCTAATGCAGTTTTGGAAAAAGAAAAAAGCACCAATACAATTTTTAATTTAGCAAGTGGCGGTTTTGCCTCAACAGTACGGCTGGCAAAAAGCTCGCCGCAAATGTGGTCACAAATTTTTGAGCAAAACCGTACCAATTTGCTCGAAGTAATGGACACTTACATTAAACATTTTCAGCATTGGCGACAGCTTATTGAAACAGAAGATTTTGAAAAGCTAGAAACTGCTATGAGCAATGCTAATGCTATCAAACGCATTTTAGACAAATAAAAAAGTGTCCAATGGTTTCAAAATAAAAAAATTATTAAACACACAAAACATACAACAAAATGAATATTGATTTAAAATTAAGCCCTTTAGAAGATTGGGGATTAGGATTGACGAGTGAAAATCCGTTAGTAATTTCGGGGCCATGTAGTGCCGAAAGTGAGCAACAAGTTATGGAAACCTGCGTAAGACTTGCCAAATCTGGCAAAGTAAATATTTTGAGAGCAGGTATTTGGAAGCCAAGAACTCGGCCAAATTGTTTTGAAGGCATTGGGAGTGTTGGTTTGAAATGGCTAAAATCAGCCAGCAAAGAAACAGGTTTGCCAACAACCGTAGAAGTTGCCAACGTAAAACATGTTTATGAAGCCTTGCGTATGGGCATAGATATTTTGTGGATAGGTGCAAGAACTACCGTAAATCCATTTGCCGTACAAGAAATTGCAGACGCTTTGCGAGGTGTTGATATTCCTGTTATGGTAAAAAACCCTGTAAATCCCGATTTACCATTATGGATGGGAGCTTTGGAACGCTTAAATCAGGCTGGAATCACAAAGTTGGGAGCGATTCATAGAGGTTTTTCGGCCTATGGCGAAACCAAATATAGAAATAAACCACAATGGGATATTCCAATTGAATTGAAACGACAGTTGCCAACTATTCCGCTCGTATGTGACCCAAGCCATATTTGCGGCCGCAGAGATACTTTGCATATCGTGTCACAAAAAGCGATGGATTTAGACTTTGATGGCTTGATGATTGAGTCGCATATCACACCTGATAAGGCTTTGAGTGATGCACGACAACAGGTTACGCCAGAGCGTTGTAGCGAAATTTTGAATGGCTTAGTGAGACGACAAACAACGACAAATGATGAAGTTTTTCAGCACACACTCGATGACTTGCGACAGCAAATAGACCATATCGACCTTGAAGTATTAGATGTTTTTGCGAAAAGAATGGATATAACTGCCGAAATTGGGCGTTTCAAAAAAGCAAATGGCATCACGATTTTACAAGCTTCTCGTTGGGACAAAATCATTAAAAGTCGTTGCAATGTAGGAGTTGAAAAAGGCTTAACAGCAGAGTTTATCAAAGAGTTATATACTGCTATTCACAAAGAGTCTATTCGTCAGCAAGCAAAAATTATGAATGATATGACGGTAGATAAATATCTATTGGAAATAGAAAATAAATAATTTAATTTACAAATGTATTTTTTACATTTATTTAAGTGAAAATAGAAACGCTATTTAATGATTATATTAAATAGCGTTTTTTTTATTCAAACTAAATCATTTTAGTTAAACTCGTTTATTGTTCGTCCATTAAAATCTTGCGTAGGTCGAAAATTATCGCCAATAATATTGTGAATATCATCAATTTGGGTAGCAGAAGCTTCATATTCATATTCGGATAAAAAAGGCGTACAGGTATCTTCTATTGGTTCATCATCTTCTTCGGCACAAGACGATAAAAACAAGATAAAGGTAAAAAATATGAGGAGTAAAAAAGGAACTTTTTTGTAAAAAATTTTTGTTATTAAACAATAAGTAGTCAAACAAAAATAAATATACATTTTGTTGGCGTTATCACCACAGCCGTTAGAACAACAAGTTGAGCTTTTTGTTTTCGACAATAAACCTTATTCACAAAATTTTAGATGAACGATAATAGGAAAATAAGGTGGTAGGCACTTTAGAAGTGCCTACCACCTCGTCTTACGAAAAAAGTCACTTTAATCCAATGATATTCATATTGTCGCTTACATTTTTTTGGGAATAATCTCTAATACCCCTTTGAGACATCATAACATTTAACTTTTAAACTAACCTGACGACTATGGAGCTAACACGCTCAACATCAATGCGTTAGCAACGAATCGACCGTTTATTCAATAGTGCTTGGCACTTATTTCAAAAAAACAAGTCAATTGTCAAGCAAAAGAAATAAATTGCTCATTTGTAGCACTTAATACTTAATTTCAATGATTTAGTGGTCTAAATGTGTTATATTAAGTTAGAATTTGGCACTTAATATCAAAAATAAAACATCTCATTATAGCCTAATATAATATTTATTTTCCTCTAAAAAAGCATTTGCTGTTTTATTAAAAAAACAAGAGCAATTTATTTCTCTTTCTATTGAAGCTAACACATTGACAATCAGCATGTTAGCCTCAACGAAATCTGGGAAAATTTCTAAACAATTACTTAACTGATATAAAAAGTAATAATAGCATTTGGCAAAAAAAGTAACAAATATATAAATCAAAGATTTTGTTGTTTTTTATAAAAAGAATGCTTACCTTTGCGTTCAAATTTTAAAAAAACTTTTTTTGTCATAAAAAAGTCATTTCAGCTAAAGCAGAACGAAATATGGAAACTGTGACACCACCAAAATATCAGGAAGTGAAAAGGTTAAATTTGCCTCAAATAGAAGAGCAAATTTTAGCTTTTTGGGAAGAAAATGAAGTCTTTGAACAAAGCATTAAAATAAGGTCTGGCAATAAGCCTTTTATTTTTTATGAAGGGCCGCCTTCTGTAAATGGTATGCCAGGCATTCATCATGTTATGAGTCGTACTATCAAAGATTTGTACTGCCGCTATCATAGTTTGAAAGGCAAGGAAGTAAAACGAAAAGCTGGTTGGGACACTCACGGTTTGCCTATTGAACTTGCAGTAGAAAAAAAGCTAGGTATAACAAAAGAAGATATTGGCAAAAACATTTCGGTAGCAGACTACAACAAAGAATGTCGAGTAGAAGCTATGAAATATATTGATATTTGGAACAAAATCACGACAAGAATGGGCTATTGGGTAAATCTCGATGACCCATATGTGACATATACAAATGAATATATCGAAAGTTTGTGGCATTTACTCAAAATGTTATACAAAAAAGATTTGCTATATAAAGGCTATACTGTTCAACCATTTTCGCCTGCTGCTGGCACAGGTCTTAGCTCACACGAATTGAACCAACCAGGTTGCTATCGTGATGTAACGGACACTACTGCTACTGCCCAATTTAAAATTATTCGCAACGAAGCCTCTGAAAAGCTGTTTGCGACGACCTCACATCAGGTTTATTTTTTGGCTTGGACAACAACTCCATGGACTTTACCTTCTAATACTGCTTTGGCCGTAGGCAAAAAAATTGATTACGTTCAAATAAATACTTACAATCCATATACTTTTGAGGCCGTTTCTATCGTTATGGCCAAGGCATTGGTAAGTAACTATTTTAAAGCTGAAAATGCAGATTTGGATTTTGACGCTTATGAAGCAGGCAACAAAAATATTCCTTATCAAATCATTGGAGAATATAAAGGTATTGATTTAGAAAATATTCGATACGAACAACTTTTGTCTTATGGAAAGCCAGATGATGGCGATGCTTTTTTAGTCGTAATAGGCGATTTTGTGACCACAGAAAGCGGTACAGGTATTGTGCATCTTGCTCCTAGCTTTGGAGCAGACGATATGTTGGTGGCCAAACAAAAAGGCATTGGTTCGCTTACTTTCGTCAATAGACAAGGGCGTTTTGTAGATGCAGTAACAGATTTTGCTGGTCGTCCTGTAAAAAATTATGACAATGTCCCTGCAAAAGAATATCGTTCTGTTGATATTGATATTGTCATTAAGCTAAAACAAGAAAACAAAGCTTTTCAAGTAAAAAAGCATGTGCATAGTTACCCTCATTGTTGGCGAACCGACAAACCAATAATTTATTATCCTTTAGATTCATGGTTCATCAAAACGACAGCTTATAAATCTCGTTTGGTAGAACTCAACAAAACTATCAATTGGAAACCACGCTCAACAGGTGAAGGCAGATTTGGAAATTGGCTCGAAAACTTGGTAGATTGGAACTTGTCACGTTCTCGCTTTTGGGGTACACCACTTCCTATTTGGCGTACTGCCGATGGCGAAGAAGAACTTTGCATAGGCTCAATGGCAGAGCTGCAAGCAGCAGTAGATAAAGCCATAGCCGCAGGTTTTATGGAAGCACTCCCCGAAAACTTTGATTTGCACAGACCATTTGTAGATAATGTAGTCTTAGTATCGGAAAAAGGTGAAAAAATGTTTAGAGAACCCGACCTAATAGATGTTTGGTTCGATTCTGGTGCGATGCCTTATGCTCAATGGCACTATCCGTTTGAGAATAGCGATATATTTGAAAATGCTTATCCAGCAGATTTTATCGCCGAAGGTGTTGACCAAACAAGAGGTTGGTTTTTTACACTACATGCACTAGGTGTGATGTTGTTTGATTCCGTAGCTTTCAAAACAGTAGTTTCCAATGGTTTGGTGCTAGACGCAAAAGGCAAAAAAATGTCTAAACGTTTGGGCAATGGTGTTGATCCATTTAAGGCTATTGACAAGTATGGTGCAGATGCCAACCGCTGGTATATGATTTCAAACTCGCCACCTTGGGACAACCTACGTTTTAGCTTAGATGGTGGTGTTCAGGAAGTTTCTCGCAAGTTTTTTGGCACTTTATTCAATACTTACTCATTTTTTGCGTTATACGCTAATATAGACGGTTTTTCTTATTCAGAAGAAATGATTGAAATAACAAAACGCCCAGAAATAGACCGTTGGGTTATCTCTTTACTCAATTCGCTAGTGGCAGATTGCGATAAGCTCTATAACGAATATGAAGCAACAAAAGCAACACGCCTGATTCAAGATTTTGTAGGCGAACATTTGAGCAATTGGTATGTACGTTTGTGTCGCCGTCGTTTTTGGAAAGGAAAATACGAAGCCGATAAAGTAGCTGCCTATCAAACTTTGTATGAATGTTTGCAAACTATTGCTCAATTGATGTCGCCTGTTGCACCATTCTTTAGCGATTTTTTATTTCAAAATCTCAACAAAGTTTCCAACCAAAAGCCAGCTATTTCTGTTCATCTAACAGATTTTCCTACGAGCAATGAAGGTTTGATTAACCAACCTTTGGAAGAGAGAATGCAGCTTGCACAAGACATTTCTTCGATGGTTTTGGCATTGCGAAAAAAAGTACAAATAAAAGTAAGACAACCTTTACAAAAAATTCTCGTTCCTATTTTAGATGAAGCACAACAAAAACAAATAGAACAAATAGAACATCTCATTCTTTCGGAAGTAAATGTAAAAGAAGTAGAATATGTAAGCGACACGAGCGGCATTGTTACAAAAAACATTAAGCCAAATTTCAAAGTCTTAGGACGAAAATTGGGCAAAAAAATGAAGGCTGCCAGCAACGCTATACGCAATTTTACACAGGCAGATATCACCACTTTAGAACAGAATGGAAGCTATCTTTTAGACTTGGAAGGCGAACAAATCAACATCAACTTAGATGAAGTAATCATCAATTCGGACGACATAGAAGGATGGTTGGTCAATAGCTCAGATGGTTTAACGGTAGCTTTAGATATCACTATCACCGATGACTTGGAAAATGAAGGCTTGGCTAGAGAATTGGTAAATCGGTTGCAAAACCTACGCAAACAAAGCGATTTTAATGTGACAGACCGCATTCATCTACAAATTGTTTCGCAAGTCAAACTAGATAAAGCCATTCGACAGTTTAAAGAATATATTTGCATGGAAACATTGGCTGAGGAATTAAAATTGGTTAGTTCGTTAGACACTGCTACAACAATTGAGGTTAATGAGATGCAAGTGCAGCTTTTTATCGAGAAAATTTAGACCTTGATTTTTTTTTGTAAATAAGTACCTAGACAAAAATAAGCATACATTCCGTTGAAGCTAACACCTTGATTGTCAATACGTTAGCAACAAATCAGCCGCTTATTTAAATAGTACTTGGCACTTAGTTATGATAAAAGCAGCTATTATGTTGGCAATATGCAATAAAAAACTAACAAATTAATTTTTTTACTCCCTTAGCAACCCAGCATAACTTTATTGATTTAGTGTTTGACACTTTTCATGAAGTTAAAAGACAACTTAAACCGTTATTTAGTTATCTTTTAAATAGTTATCCTTTTACACATCAAAAAAAAATGAAAATGATAGAAAATAAAATAATGAAACCAATCAAAAGTAATCAAGAAAAAACGAGATATAGCGATGAGGAATTAAAAGAATTTGAAGCCTTATTGCACAAAAAATTGGATGCATCTCGTGGCGAACTCAATTA
The DNA here is from genome assembly GCA_049613665.1 of Chitinophagales bacterium. Classification (GTDB taxonomy): domain Bacteria; phylum Bacteroidota; class Bacteroidia; order Chitinophagales; family UBA2359; genus JBMZCV01. Next base: position 7,081 of record JBMZCV010000189.1, read on the forward strand.
TTTACAAGAGCAAATTCGTCGTTTGGTAGATAATCCAGACAACAAAATGTCGAGCCTAGAAGATGGTGTTGGTACGCTCGAAAAGGAATACCTCAACAAAATGGCAGCTCGACAGGCTCAATACATTAAACATCTCGAAAACGCTTTGATTCGCATCAAAAACAAAGTCTATGGCGTTTGTAGAGTGACAGGAAGACTCATCAGAAAAGAACGGTTGAAAGCCGTGCCTCATGCTACTTTAAGTATTGATGCAAAAAGAATGAGAAAATAATTTACACTTTTTGAAATAAATAACTAGACAAATTGACGCTACAAATTGTAGAAATTAACATACTAAAATTCGACAAGTTAGTACCAATCGTCTATTTATTAAATTGTGTTTAGCACTTATCTAAACTTTCTACTTAAAAATAGTCATTAATCAATGATAAATCGCTTATCAATGGTTAATGACTATATTTTTTTGTAGCAAAACTGTTATAAAATATGTACTTTTGCGTCAAAAATCTGAACTTTTTTATTCGTGAGATTTATATTATAATAAACATAGCTTTTTTTATTTCAATAGTTCAGACATTTATACATTTTTTTATCAAAGGTTTAAACATACTATTTTTTTTAGGCTAAGGCGGCCAATACTTTCAAGTTTAATGGCCTTTTGAACTGAAAAATAGTATGTTTCCCTTGCCAAAAGGTTTTTTTTAAAAACTGAAAATTGTTATAAAAAATGTCCGAATCATTGTTATTTAAAACCATTGAGAAATTAAGTTCATTGAAGTCTTAACTTTTCTTCATGCCTTAATGGTTATTAAAAAAAACAAGCTGAACCTTTCTTTTTTACCATAAAAAATATAAAGTTGAAATCTACAAAAGTTAAAGCATTTACCGCATTTCTTATCGTTTTCTTAGTTTTATTATGCGACCAAGTTTTGAAAATTTGGATAAAAACCAACTTTAAAATAAGTGATAATTTGGAAATTTTTCCATGGTTTCATCTACATTTTGTCGAAAACAAAGGCATGGCTTTTGGACTTCAACTCGGTGGCGAATATGGAAAGTTGGCTTTAAGTGTCTTTCGCATTGTAGCTGTATTTGGCATTGGCTACTTCCTCAAACGCCTCATCAAAGACAAAGATACATCATGGGGATTGGTGGCGAGTTTGTCGTTTATTTTGGCAGGAGCTATTGGCAATATCATCGACAGCACATTTTACGGCCTCATTTTTTCGGATAGCATGGGCAAAATCGCTCAGTTTATGCCCGTAGAAGGTGGCTATGCCAGCTTGCTACACGGCAAAGTAGTCGATATGTTGTATTTTCCTTTCTACGAAGGCTTTCTGCCCGAAAGTGTGCCTTTCATCGGTGGCGATTATTTCATCTTTTTCCGCCCTGTTTTCAATATCGCAGACTCGGCTATCACGACAGGTGTTTTATTCATCATTTTGTTTCAGCGTAGCTTTTTTGCACAACTAGACAAGCCTAAAGAAACTAAAGTGTTGGAAAATGTAGCTGCAAATGATTCGGAAGACGATAATAATGATGGCGGAACGGCTACTAAGATTTTGGAAAAGCCGATGTAGGAAATGACATAAAAAAATATGTTTTAACTCAAGTTATACATTATTCTAACTAAAATTTCTAAGAAGGAGAAAAGTATTTTTTAAAGTACTTCTCTCCTTCTTTTTTTTAATAGTAGTTTGTTTATTTTTCAAAATGCCAAACTGAAAAAAAGCAAGAATAAGAAAAAAAATTTGTTTTTATTGTGACAATAGCTTAACTTGCAGCGATAACATACATTTATTGAAAAATAAAAATGCAAAAAAAACATATTAACTTACAATATAAAGCTTTCTTAAAACGTTATAATAATAACGCCAACGCTATTTTACTAGATGTACGCACACTCCACGAATACGAAAATGCACACTTACCATCAGCCACAAACATTGACATCAAAAGTAGCGACTTTCTAGAAGAAATAGCACTATTAGATAAACAAAAAAGTTATTTTATTTATTGCAGCAAAGGCATTAGAAGCATGAATGCGTGTATAGTCATGCAAAAAATGGGCTTTTTAAAGCTTTATAATTTAAAAGGGGGCTTAAAACCTGTTTAAATCTTTTGTTTTGAGAAAAATATAGTTTTTGCAACATCTAAATAGCCTAGAATATTAAGCTGTTTAAATCTTATCCTTTAGTTTAAAAATAGCTTTTTCAATCCTTCAAAGTCTAAACAACCACTTACTTATCAATCTAAAATCAATAGATTGCTTGTCTTAAAGCAGCTTTTAGTTATTTAAAAAACTTTTTTTCTTAGTTAAAAATATCGGTTCTTTGACAATTTGGGTGGTGCAAAGATAACATAAGGAAGAAA
>JBMZCV010000190.1:0-9426 GCA_049613665.1 Chitinophagales bacterium
AAAAGAACGACATGCCCTTGTTGGTGTTATCACCAACAAGTTGTTACGAAAAAATGAGTTTTAAAATACGCTATTTATCCTTTTAGTTGCTGGTAATAACACACAGCAACGGCGATAGTTATCGTTTTTTTGGAATAAAATAACATGCAATAGCGGTGTTTTTTATAAGTACCTTTTCGGCATATTGATTTGAATTTGAGATTTTTTGAAAGAAAATGGAAAAAAATAACAAGTAAGCAAAAAAAAATGGCATATCGTAATTGATATGCCATCTTCTTTTATTTCGGCTCAAAGGCCGCATCTATTTTCTTAGCGAATAACACTCAATTTAGAAATGCTAGTTTCTAAACCATTGCTTACTTCTATTAAATAATATCCATTTTGGAAATTAGAAATATCTAATGAAGTACGAGTTTGCAAACCATTTGCATCAATTGTTTTTTCCATCAACAACTTGCCTGTCAAATCTAACAAACGCACTTGTAGTGGACTGTCCGTGCCACTCATTGTTTCGATAGTAACTTCATTTTGAGCAGGATTTGGATATACGTTGCTTGTTAAAAAGTTTTCAACATTATCAAAAGCATCAAAAGTACTTGCATTATTACCCAAGCGTGTTGCACCATTTGTTGTAAATTCAGCTACAGGAGTAGCCCAATCAGTCCAAACACCATCACACAAGACTTTTACTGTCCATTGGTAAGTTGTATTTTGTTGAATACCGCTCGTAAATGTACGATAATTATTCGTTTGAACAGGGAAAACTTTCCAATTTCCGCCTGCTTTTCTGCCTGCCAATTGATAGCTTGTTGCTTCTGTTTGAGCGTCCCACTGTAATGTGATACCTGTTGGAGTTGGGTTAGTTTCTATCAAACCTGTTGCCATTCCACATTCTGTTGGGCAAGCTTCACAGAAAGAGCCACCACAATCAACACCTGTTTCATCGCCATTCATAATTCCGTCGTTGCAAGTAGGGCCGCCATCTAAACAAAATGTTGCATTTTCTGAAGAACCAAATTCGCCATTGCCAGAAGCAAGTAGATTGTTGTTTTCATCTACAACATTATAACTACCATCACCATACTGGCAGCAAATGCCATCGCCATATGTATCATTAATAGTGAAAGTAAAGCAGCCATCACCTACACAAATCATTTCAGAAATACTAGAACCATCTGCTTCATTTCCATAAGTACCACCGCTTGCCACAACATTACTATTTTGATCTGCTAGTTCCCAAGAAGTTTCTTCTGGATAATTGTCGAAAGTGATATTAACATAAATAGTGTTAGCTGTACATGGGCAAGCTTCACAGAAAGAGCCACCACAGTCAATCCCTGTTTCATCGCCGTTCATGATACCATCGTCACAAGTAGGACAAATAGCCGTACAAGGGCCACCACAATCAATGCCTGTTTCGCCACCGTTCTGAATACCATCATCGCAAGTAGGTTCTACAACAGAGCCACAAACATTATTTTTTAATTGAGCAGCTAGAAAACCATTCACATAATTTTCTGAACGTGTTGCTTGTCCAGCAGAGAACATATACATACATGCGTCATCGGTATAATCCATGTAATTCATGTGCATATCAGTAGAACTACAACTAGCTACACCAAGTGTAGGACAACCGTAATGAGGATCTGATGAGTCTGGTGTATCAGCAACTCCGTCGTCAGAATTGCAACCACCACCCCAAATGTGGCCTAGGTTTAAGTAGTGTCCTACTTCGTGTGTTAAAGTACGGCCTAAGTCATAAGCCCAAGTAGAATTGTCTGGCCCAGCATCTGCACAGTTGAAGCCTCTAGTGCCAAACGCAAATGCTTCGACTACAACACCATCGCCATCGCCGCTACCACCAAGAGGAGAGTAGCCTAAAACACCTGTACCAGACTGCACAAAAATGTTGAGATAGCCGCTCCAAGCACTATTAAAGTCACCCGTAAAAGCATTGTAAGTGATAGCATAATCGCCATCGCTCAAACCAGAGCTAGTAGGGTGATTGCTGGTTGCTAAACAAAATTCTAGGCAAGATTCTGAATAATCAATACCAGGAAAAGAAGCTGAAGCCGTGTTTATCCAAGATGAAATATCGGCATTTGTGCCTTGATAGTCATCATTTAACACTTGAACTTGAGATAAAGCCAATTGTTCGAGGCAAGCTTGATTGTCCGCCGAAGCATCTACACCCTGAAAGTGTATTGCCATAGGTAAGCTTACTGGTGCAGTACATGGAGCTTTCGCAGCATCTGTTTGGCTTCTTGCTGCTACCATAGCCTGACGCTTTTCGTAAGCTTTTCGATAGGTTTTGTCTTCCAATAAAGTTTGCATATAAGCATCAGTATTGCATCGTTGAATGTCAGCTTCTTGTGCGTTTGCTACGTTGCTGCAAAAAAAAGCAACTGTTACACAACATAAAAAGCTTTGGAAAAATTGTTTCATACAAAAAAGTTTTTATAAAATAAATAAATCTTAAAAAGATTAGAGTGTTTCATTCTCATTCAGATAAGACGTAGCTAAAAGAAAATATCTTTAATTTAAATTTCAATAAATATATTCGCAAAGAGCCAAACGCTAACTAATATTACAAAAATAAAAGTGTTTTTACAAATCTTTTTTATTCTTAAATGTCAATTTCTATACGAACAAATGAATTATGCTATTGTTAATTCATTAAAAAACAAACAACGCACAAAAATAGCGAGAGTTGTCATTTTTTTTCCAAAAGGCAAAACCATCAATATTTTTCAATTATTATTACATAAAAAAAAAATCATCTTTACAACTAATAATTAGTTATAAAGATGATTCTTGTTTTGATTAAAATGTTACTTATTAAGTAAATAAGTAGTCAGACAAAAATAAATATACATCTCGTTGAAGCTAACACGCTGAACATCAATGCGTTAGCAACGAATCGACCGTTTATTAAATAGTGCTTGGCACTTAATTGTTTGTTTGATACTTATCCAAAAAATAACACAAAATCAAGCTGTAATGCCTTTGACTATTGCTTAACAAATTTAGCATTTACAGAAGCTTCTGCACTACGCAAGTTTAACATATAAACACCAGCAGCATAATTGTTGATGTCTAAAGCTAAAGTATTATTGCCAATAGTTGTGTTTACATCATAAGTATCAATGATACGGCCAGTAAGGTCTGTCACTTGAACAGTTACGTTTTGGTATTTAGAAGAAAAATCAACTGTTACAGCATTGCTTGCAGGAACAGGAACAATTTGGTTGATGTTTAAGAAAGCATTGTTGTTATTGTCTTCAATACCTACTACTACACTAACTGTAAATGTTTCGCTTTCGTCCACCAATAAATCAGCACACAAACCTAAATCAATCAATTGTAATACCTCAACACCTGTTGTCACATCTTGAATAGCATCTAATTCGTCTAAAACAATAGATAAACCGTGAATAGTAAAGTCACCACCACTAATTAGTTCAAATTGTCCATTGTAGCTAATTTCAACAATGTTGTAGTCAGGAGCACCATCTGTCATTACATAAGCATAGCCATAGTCTGGGCTTTCTTGAAAATCAGTAGCACTTACTGTAAGTGTTTCGCCTTCTACAAAAGTAGTTGACGCTGGCGGTACTAAACCACCTGCATTAGCAGCACAAGCAGCAGCATCGCAACCAAAAGCTACAAAGCCATTGTCGGTTTCCTCTGTTCCACCACCACAATCATCACTATTGGCTACTACTACAATCACGTCGCCTGGTGCGTCTAAGGTAAAAGAAACCAAACAGTCTTCAGCTTGAGCATATACGATAGTTGGATCTACAGCATCTACTACACTAAGTGTTGCAGACCATACACTTGCATCATAACCATTACAAATGCTAAATGCAAAAGGTTGGCCAGCAGGCAAAGCTTCAATAATATAAGCCTCATTTGTCCAAGCTTGGAATGCCAACTCTACTAAACCATTTGCACAGTCAAGTGGGCTTGGTGTAGCAGTATTGAAGTCAGTATAAGGGCCAGTGCTATAATCAAGACAGCTACCTGCTGCACAATCATCTGTTAAGATAGGGCTTACTTCATCACATTCAGCATCGCCTGTGCTTGCAGAAATAGTTACTTCTGTACCAGTAGCATAAGGGCCAAATTGAGCAACTCCTGTTTCTGTCACACTTACAGTAGTAGTTCCGTCTGTTAAATCAAAGAAAGGAAAATCACCTAAGCCAGCAACTGTTACTTCTACGAAAAAATCGCCATCAACACAAGTAGTAGCATAGCTAAGAGTAGGACAACCACCACATTCGCCATCGGCAAAGAAATTAAACATAAAAGACTCACTAGCAAAAGTACAAGTAGGGTCAAGTACAAGGTTGCCATCAACATCTGCTGTTCCGTTAGCAAAAACAATAGATGTTAGGTAATATACTCCAGGAGGCACAGAACCAGCACCACCATCGTTTGCTGTTCCAAGTGGAGAAATAGGAGTTTCTCCAATAGGGAAGTTACCTAAGTAACTAGGCTCACTCAATGGGTCAGTACTACCAGAGATATCTTCTGTTGTGATAATCCAAAAGTGTCCGAATGATTCGCCTTCAGTAGGAATAACTGCTCCTTCAAGTGTAAAGTCAGTAACTTCACCAAAGCAATAGTCTATAGTACCTGCAACAGTACCTGAAGCACCATCAGCACAAGTAACTTCGCCACCACAAGCTTGTTGTCCGCCAGCGTCACCACAGCCAAAAGTCACAAAACCATTGTCGGTTTCTTGAGATGCACCACCACAGTCATCTAAATCTGCTACTACTACAATAATCGAAATAGGAGCGTCATAGTCAGCAGGAACAGTAAAAGTTATTTCACAATCCTGAACAGTAGCAAAAACAGCATCTGGAATTGCAGCAGTACCATCATACTCTGCTGCTGTTAGTTCTGCTGCCCAAACACTAGAATCGTGTCCATCACAAATAGAAAACACATATTCAGCACCAGGTTCTGCTTCATTAATCACATAAGCTTCGTTTGTCCAAGCTTGATAGCCAGCCTCAATTGGCCCAGCAGCACAATCTTCTGCACATTGAGCACTGCCAAGGTCTGCCCATGGGCCTGCTGCAAAGTCTAAACATTGAGCATTTACGATGCTAGACGACATCAATAGTATCGCTAGAAAAGTAAAAAATTTAGTAAAATTTTTCATTTATAATTCGTTTTTTAGTTAAGAATAGAAGTTTATTCATTGAAATGTAAAATCATTGTAGATATAAGTCATTTTTTAGATTGACTTATATTCTGCTATATTGTAAAACAAAATTAGGAACATTTTAGTATGTCATTGTCTTTTATCAATTAGTTGTTAATCTTTTTTTTTGGTTTTTTAAAAAAAAATAAGATTTTAAATACTTATTTCTTAGCAAAACAAAAAGAATTGTCGCTAAGATAAGCATTTAAAATCTTACAACTAAATAATTTGCACTTGTAAATTTAAAAACTATGTTAATATTGTGCATTAAATTACAAAAAAGACTACTTTAGTCTTATACTATCAGAGGTTACAGTCCAACGCAATCGTGCTTCGCTCAAAGCATTTTCTAGCGTTAGGCTATCTTGTTTTAGAGGTACATTACAAGCATTAATTTTGTTCCATATAGCAGTATCATCTCTGTCGATATGCAAAGCATATAAAAATTTATTCTTAGCTTTTTCAAATTGTCTAGCTCCAAAAAGGCTGTCTCCTTTAGTAACAAATTTTTGCTTTTGGCTATTTAAAATATCATTCAAACTAGCTAAGTTTTTTTCTACTGTTGCATTCTGAATATCACTTTCTGCATTCAACTTTTCATATACTGCTCTTGCTTCAATAAACTCTCCTATTTGCTCTAACGAATCGGCATATTGAATCGTCAAAGCTTCTTTTGCTTTTTGTAGGCTTTGTTGGGCCGCAAATTGTGCATCTACATCGCTCACTCCCAAAGATAAGGCATTTTCTAGCGTTAGAATAGCATCTTGATATTGGCCCTTTTCCAACAGCGACTGCCCTTCTGTGAGTTGTTGTTCAAAAGTGCGGTTCGGATTTTTTAGAAAATGTCGAACGCCCAAGCTTGCCAAAATAACAAAGAAGATGATAGGAATAATTAAAAACAACTGCTTAGGAACGGCTACTCCCAATTCAAATTTATTTTTGTCTGGCACACGCATATTTTCAAAAAATATATCGCCTCCTTGATTCACATCATCATTATAATCGTCCATTGGCACAAAAGGCGTATGCTCGGATTGTATCAAATAAGCCGAATAACTATCCGTGCTATTTGTGCCACATAGCTCTCTTATTTTATCTATAATAGCTTGATTGGTCGTATCTGAGCCATTGCCTTGCGAAAAAAGATACTTAATATTTCGGTCGTCAAAGGTTTGTAAAACGCCAGGCGAACACAAAAACAAATAATCGTCATCTTGAAAGTCAGTAATGGTAGAAATACTTACCCAAGCAGGCTCATTGCCTGTGATACCTCGAGGAATAATTTTGCTTTCGCCCGAATGTCTGATATTTGTTAGATGGTCTTCACTTCTATACAAAATCTTATTTTGACGAATATGATACACCCTACAATTTCCTGCCCAAGCAACCGTAGCTGTGCCATCTAAATTGATATGAGCAAGTGCAAAAGCACCATTCATGCCTTTTACATCATTATTATTTCGGATATATTCTTGCATTCTGCGTTCAGTATATCGCAGTGCATCATTCATATATATTTGACCAAGACGCTCGGTTTTTACAATATGTGTTTCCTTTATATATTTAGAGAGTTCTTCGCAAACTAAGGTGGCAGAAATTTCCGCTTTTTGGGTTTCTCCAAAGCCACTACATACCAGAAAAAAATTGTCGTTGCTAGTTGCAGTGTCAGTAGCTGGAAAAATTTTATTGGTTATTTGAGGTTTTTTGCCTTTTTCGCTAATCGAATAAGGTAATTTTATGGTTGTTTGCATTTGTTATTTTAAGAATAAATATTTGAAAATGGATAAGTGTCAAGCACTATTTAATAAAAGAACAATTTGTGCTAATGCCTTAAATTTCAGCATGTTAGCTTCTACAATTTGTCCGACTATTTAAACAAAAAAATGTAACTATTTATGTTGTAGTAATTTTGGCGAAAAAATTTCTTTTTTACTTCAAAAGCCTACTACTAAACATTTACTAAAAAAATTATGTATTGCTTCGTCATTTTATCATTAATAAAAGCAAAAAGACATTTTTTTTACAACTTTCACTATTGTAAGCTTCTATATACATTTTAATAGTTGATAAAACAAGAAATTTTAAAGTTTTTTTTTATAGAAAATGACAATAATAAAACAAATATGCAAGCTTTTTATTTTTTATCAATTTTAAGTTTTTTTGGCAAAAAAAATATCATCTTATCTTTGTTATTTTCGCTTTTTTATCTCAAAAATCGTAACTATTTAGGCATAAGCTTTTGAGATAAAAGCCAAAACATGAAGACTTTAGTTAAACCCTCTTCTTTGGCTTGAAAAAACATCAATTAAGTTAGTCTTTCTGACTTATTTCATATTTTGGAGGTACAAATCATAATTTTAATTAACTTTGTAGCGATTTTGAGTTAATACAGTATCCATTATTAATAAAAATACAAATATAATAGGTAGTTTGCTTAGTATAAAAAAGTATATATTTAAATTTGTTTTGTTATTGAAAGATTTTTGAATTAGCTTTTCTTTTTTAACAAATAAAAGATGATATATTTTTCTAGCTAAAAAAGTCAATTATAAAAATTATGCCTTTGTTGATGTTAATTGTTACAAAAAAGAAGATTTAAAACAAATTGTTTACCTTTTAGTTGCTAGCGATAACACTCATCAACTAAACATAATTTAATTTACAAGGTACTTATCAATTAATCAAAACAAATTATGCTTCAAGTTGTAAAAACTTACAAGCTAAAATTCAAGATATTAGCTTAAATCGTCCTTATAATAAATAGTGCTTGGCACTTAAAGTTTGCTAAAAATGAAAATTTTATTTTTAAATTATGAATTTCCTCCACTTGGTGGCGGAGCAAGTCCTATTAGTTACGAAATTGCAGAGCGATATGTAAAATTAGGTCATGACGTTGATGTAATTACGATGGGTTTTAAGGGATTGCCTGCCCAAGAAAATGTGAATGGAATTTCGGTATATCGAGTGCCTTGTATGAGAGCGAAAAAAGAAATTTGTCAACCTCACGAAATGTTATCTTTTGTTGCCAATGCTATTCACTTTTTGAAAAGTCATCTCAAAGGCCATAAATACGACGTTTCACACACGCATTTTGTTATTCCAACAGGTTTGGTAGCGAGTTGGGTATATCGAAAATACAAATTGCCATATATCATTACGAGTCATGGCAGCGATATTCCTGGCTACAACAATGATAGATTCAAATTTTTGCATCTTTTTACAAGCCCTATTTTGCGATATATTTTGAAAAACTCTTCAGGCAATTTTTCTGGTTCTCAATATTTGGCAAATTTGGCAAATACGAAAATCAAGCCGCCTATTGCTTATCAAGTTATTCGTGAAGGCTTCAAAAGTGACCAATTTGTTCCTGCCAAAAAACAAAAAACCATTCTTTCGACAGGCCGCTTATTGCGTCGCAAGGGTTTTCAATACCTTATAAAAGCGGTTTCCAAAAGCGACATTGGCTATGAAGTACATATTTGTGGCGATGGCCCTATGATGGACGAGTTGCAAGCATTGGCAAAACAGAGTAAAACGAAAATCGTTTTTCATGGTTGGATAAACAATAAGTCGGACGAATATAAAAACTTGCTCGAATCAGCAGCTATTTATGTCTTAGTTTCTGCCAAAGAAAATGCAAGTAAATCTCTGCTCGAAGCATTGAGTGCAGGTTGTGCCGTGATTACCTCAAATATTGCGGGCTGTCCTGAATCTGTGGGTGATGCAGGAATCACGATTGAGCCAGAAAACGAAACAAAATTGAGAGAAGTATTATATCGGCTGGCTAATGACGAAAGCGAAATTGCTCGTTTGGGAAAAAAAGGGCGAGAACGCATTTTAACAAAATACAATTGGGATACGCTTATTAAACAATATGAAACTGTTTTATTGAAACAATTAAAATAAGCCCCTCAATATAATAAATACACTGTAATCAATAGTTCGGACATTTTATACATTTTTTTATCAAAAGTTTAAACATACTATTTTTTTTAGGCTAAGGCGGCCAATATTTTCAAATTTAATGGCCTTTTGAACTGAAAAATAGTATGTTTCCCTTGCCAAAAAGGTGTTTTTTTATTCAACTGAAAATTGTTATAAAAAATGTCTGAACTATTGTGTAATATAAGTAATTGGCATTTTAGCCTTTTTTTTACATGTTATTTTATTCCAAAAAAAACGACAACTCTCGCCGTTGCTGTGTGTTA